>NZ_JAMRYX010000150.1 GCF_024448135.1 Methylocystis suflitae | reverse complement strand
TCAGCGCGAAGCGGCGCGCCTGTCGCGAGCATCGCCAACAGCGCCCCAATCAGGAGGGGAAGGCTAGAAGCGGATGGAGTTCTCTTCATTTTCATGCCGTGTTGGCGCGCGCCACGCACATCGGCGGCGCGCCGACGCCCGTTGTGAATCACGCGCGCCTATGCTCTAATTTCATCGCATATTCTATTGTTTTGGGGGAGCCATGATTGCAAACAAAGCACTGCGCGCGCTATTGCGGGCGCATATCGCCGCCGCGCTGCTCGCACTCGCCGCGGCAAATCCTACCTCAGCCGAAGTGAAATTCGCCGATCAGGGGGCCCGTTGGGCGCAGGCGGACCGCGACGATTTCTACAGTCTCGACCAGGGCGCGCGAATTATGCCGCTCAACTGGTTCAAGGCACTGAGACATCCTGACGGCAAACATTTCCTCGATGATGGGCTGACGCGCTACGGCTATCTGCCGAATCCAAACAGCCCAACTCCCGGACTGCCGGTCGGCTTCCTCGCCGCCTCCGAACATGGCGCACAATTCTTCAGCATGACATGTTCCGCCTGCCACACGCGTCAGATCGACGTTAACGGCGTCTCCTGGCGGATCGATGGGGGGCCGGCGCTCAGCGACTTTCAAAGCCTTCTCGCCGACATCGACACGGCGTTCCATAAAATTCTTACCGACGAGGCCGCCTTCGACGCCTTCGCCAAAGAAGCGCTTGGGGGCGACCCGAACGAAAACGCTCTGCGGAAACTGCGCAAGGAAGTCGAGGTCTGGTTCCAGCCCTACGACGTTCTGATGCGCAAATCGCTCCCCAAGCCTGGTTGGGGCGTGGCGCGCGCCGACGCCGTATCGATGATCTTCAACCGAGTCGCCGGGCTCGACATCGGAACGACCTCGTCCCGCATCATCGAGCAGAATATCGCCCTCGCCGACGCGCCGGTGCGTTATCCGTTCCTTTGGAACGCGGCGATTCAGGATATGACGCAGTGGCCGGGATTCGCCCGCAACGGCGACGACATTCTTGGTCTGGCGAGAAACGTGGGCGAGGTCTACGGGGTCTTCGGGATCTACAGACCGACGCCGCTCACGCTCGCAACGCCGCAACTCGTCAAATTCAATTCTTCCCGACTCCCCAAACTCATCAACTTCCTCAATGACTCCTCGCTCAATTATCCGGGCCTGATGCGTCTCGAAACATTGATCCAGCAGATCGGTCCGCCGAAATGGCCGTGGAGTCTCGATCCGAAACTCGTCGCGCAAGGCGAGGAAATTTTCAATCGCGATCCCTCGCAGGGCGGCTGCGCGACAGGCTGTCACGCCGTCGCGAAAGGAACGCCCCGCCTGTGTAACGTCAACACATGGAAAACGCCGCTTCAGGATGTCGGAACGGACGTCCGCGAATACAACGTGCTCGGACGCGAAGCGGACACCGGCGTGCTCAACGGCGCAGCGATCCCCTTTATCCCCGGGATCGACACGCCGCTGAAGCCGAAGGACAAGATCATCAGCATTCTCGGCCTCTCGGTAATTGGATCGATCATCGAAGCGCCGCTGCATTTCGGTCTCGACGTGTTCAAGCCCATCGTTGAACAGTGCATCCCCGAGTCACGAGAAGCCAGGACGGAGACCGCCGCCAGTCTCATTACCGCCAAGCTCTCGGCGGACCTGCAAAATCTCTACAAGAAGCCCAGCGCGCAGCCAGCCGCGGTTTTTGAAGCGCGGGTGATGCGCGGCATCTGGGCGGCGGCGCCTTATCTGCACAATGGCTCTGTGCCGACTCTCGCCGATCTCTTGAAAAAGCCCGCCGATCGTCCGGCCTCCTTCAAGGTCGGCCCGGCGTATGACATTGAGAACGTCGGCTTGGCGAGGGAACAGGGCGCATTCCACTCGACCTACAACGCCGACGATTGCTCGAAACGCGATTCCGGCAATAGTCGCTGCGGCCATGACTTCGGAACTTCGCTTTCGGACATCGAAAAGAAGGCGCTTCTCGAATATCTGAAGAGCCTCTAGCGCGAGGGCCACGCGCGCGACGATCGCAGCATGAAAACAAGGGGGACGCGCGTCCCCCTTGCCTTTTCTCGCGCCGCCCCGCATACCGCGCCGCAACGCGCAATCCAAAAACCGGGACGGATATGGGGTTCAAATGTGGCATCGTCGGCCTGCCCAATGTCGGCAAGTCGACCCTCTTCAACGCCCTCACGCAGACCGCCGCGGCGCAGGCCGCGAACTATCCTTTCTGCACGATCGAGCCCAATGTCGGCGAAGTCGCCGTTCCCGACCCGAGGCTTGAGGAACTGGCCAGGATCGCCGGCTCCAAAGAGATCATTCCGACACGCCTGACCTTCGTTGACATCGCCGGCCTCGTGCGCGGCGCCTCCAAGGGCGAAGGGCTCGGCAACCAGTTTCTCGCCAATATCCGCGAATGCGACGCCATCGCTCATGTCGTGCGCTGTTTCGAGGACGGCGACGTGACCCATGTCGAAGGCGGCGTCGATCCGATCCGCGACGTCGAGACGATCGAGACGGAGCTGATGCTCGCCGATCTCGACAGTCTCGAAAAGCGCGTCGTCGCCATGGAGAAGAAAGCCAAGGGCGGCGACAAGGAGGCGAAGGAACTCGCCGATTTGATGAACCGCTGCCTTGTCCTGCTGCGCGAAGGCAAGCCCGCGCGTCTCGCCAAGGTGAGCGCGGAGGAGCGCGTCGCCTTCGCCGGTCTCGGGCTGCTCTCGTCGAAGCCCGTGCTTTACGTTTGCAATGTCGAAGAAGCGTCGGCGTCCGACGGCAACGCCCAGTCAGCGAAAGTCGCGGCCCGAGCCGCCGAGGAAGACGCGGCCGCGGTCGTCGTCTCGGCGAAGATCGAAAGCGAGATCGCCGTGCTGCCGGCCGCCGAGCAGAAGGATTATCTGGAGGCGGTCGGCCTCACTGAGCCCGGGCTCAATCGCGTCATCCGCGCCGGCTACGACCTGCTGCATCTCATCACCTATTTCACCGTCGGCCCGAAGGAGGCGCGCGCCTGGACCATCGAAAAAGGCGTGCGCGCGCCGGCCGCGGCGGGCGTGATCCATACCGATTTCGAGAAGGGTTTCATTCGCGCCGAGACGATCGCTTATGGCGATTACATTTCAAACAAGGGCGAGGCGGGGGCGCGCGACGCGGGTCGGCTGCGGCTGGAAGGCAAGGAATATGTGGTCGCCGACGGCGACGTGATGCATTTCAGGTTTAATACGTAGCACGTTACCTCTCACACGAGACGCAAGGGTAACAGGGGAATTGGGGTTTTCCTCACCCTCATCCTGAGGAGCCGCCGAAGGCGGCGTCTCGAAGGACGAGGGAGAGGAAAAATACGCGAAAACGGGCGTCCTCGTCCTTCGAGACGCGTGCTGCGCACGCTCCTCAGGATGAGGACGCCCTTCACCCGATCGCTCTATGCGTTAATCCAGCCGAAACCGTATCGCATCGAGCGCTCCATGAGCCTGATGATCTCAGAAGTTTACGATGCTTTCATCGCCGCCGGCGCGTCGGAAGAGAAAGCGCGCAAGGCGGCGGAGGCGATGACCGTGCATGAGAATCGCTTCTCAAAAATAGAAAGCGAGCTGACAGTCTTGAAGCGGATGGTCGGCTTCGTCATGGCGCTGCTATCGGCGGTGGCGCTGAAGCTCTTTTTGCATCGACTGTAGCGCCGACGGCGCCGCCGGACTTTAGAAGCTAATCCCGCCTCACCCCTTCGACAAATTATCGATCCGCTTGTTCAACTCGTCGAGCTGGCGCTTCAGGTCGGCGACGTCGCCGGCTTCCTTGCTGGCGCCGCCGGCCTCATGCTCGTCGAGCGACGGGGCCGTGGTCATCATGCCTTCCGTCGGCACGCCGAAGGGATTGAACATGGTCAGCGCCTGACGGAACACGGCCATGTTCTTGCGCGCCTGCTCTTCGAGCGACTGGAAAGCCGCCCGGGTCGGCTCGGCGAAGGGAGCGCCGCCGACGCCAAGCGCCGAGGTGAATTGGTCCCGGAATCTTTGCTGTTCTTTCGTCAGCTTGTCGATCGAGAATTCGAGATAGCTCGGCACCAGCATCTGCATCGAGTCGCCATAAAAGCGGATGAGCTGGCGCAGAAAGGCGATCGGCAGCAGGCTTTGGCCTTCCTTGCCCTCCTGCTCGAAGATGATTTGGGCCAGCACCGGGCGGGTGATGTCATCGCCTGTTTTTGCATCGCACACGACGAAGTCCTCGCCGCGCTTTACCATCCCGGCAAGGTCCTCCAGCGTCACATAGGTGCTCGTTCCGGTGTCGTAGAGCCGACGATTGGCGTATTTCTTGATCGTTGTGGGTTTTTTCTCAGTCGCCATACGCCTGACACGCTCCCTCGCCGCACGGCCGCCGCCCGCCTAAAAACAGTCGCCTAGCGTTGGACGATACGCGCAAATTGGCGCCTGCGGCAATATTTTCATGCCGAAAGCCTTTCGCTACCGCTCGATTCCGTGCAAAACGGGCCGCGGCTTGCCCACCGCAAGCGCGAAAGGACCAACACTTCGCCCCCTGACTGGCTAAGGCGGTCGGGCGGTTGGACTATTTTTTAAGGAGATCGACAGATGACCGATATCGTGATCGTTTCCGCGGCGCGCACCGCCGTCGGATCGTTCAACGGAGCCTTTGGAGCGGTTCCGGCCCACGAGCTCGGCGCCGTCGCCATCAAGGCCGCACTCGAGCGCGCCAAAGTCCAGCCGAATGAGGTCAGCGAGGTCATTCTCGGGCAGGTGCTCGACTCCGCACAGGGCCAGAATCCGGCGCGTCAGGCGGCGATCAAGGCCGGCGTCCCGGACAGCGCCACCGCCTTCGGGATCAATCAGGTCTGCGGCTCCGGCCTGCGCGCCGTGGCGCTCGCGGCCCAGCAGATCCAGGCGGGCGACGCCAGCATCATCGTCGCCGGCGGTCAGGAGTCGATGTCGCTTGCGCCTCATGCGTCGCAGCTGCGCACGGGCACGAAAATGGGCGACGTGAAGTTCGTCGACACCATGATCATCGACGGGCTCACCGACGCCTTCAACAATTATCACATGGGCGTCACCGCCGAGAACGTCGCCAGACAATGGCAGATCACCCGCGAGCAGCAGGACGAATTCGCGGTCAAGTCGCAGAACAAGGCCGAGGCCGCGCAGAAGGCCGGCAAGTTCAAGGACGAAATCGTCCCCTATACGATCTCGACCAAGAAGGGCGACGTCGTCATCGACGCCGACGAATATATCAAGCATGGCGTGACCATGGAGGGCGTCGGCAAGCTGCGCCCGGCCTTCGCCAAGGACGGCACGGTGACGGCGGCGAACGCCTCCGGCCTCAACGACGGCGCCGCGGCGCTCATCGTGATGAGCGCCGATGAGGCCAAGAAGCGCGGCCTGACGCCGCTGGCGCGCATCGCCTCCTGGGCGACCGCCGGCGTCGATCCGTCGCTGATGGGCTCCGGACCGATCCCCGCATCGCGCAAAGCGCTGGAGAAGGCCGGCTGGAAAGTCGCCGACCTCGATCTCATCGAGGCGAACGAAGCCTTCGCGGCGCAGGCGCTCGCGGTCAACAAGGACATGGGCTGGGATCCCGCAATCGTGAACGTCAATGGCGGCGCGATCGCCATCGGCCATCCGATCGGCGCCTCCGGCGCGCGCGTGCTCACCACGCTCCTGCACGAGATGGCGCGTCGCGGCTCCAAGAAGGGCCTCGCGACGCTCTGCATCGGCGGCGGCATGGGCATCGCGCTGACGGTGGAGCGGTAATCTTCGGCAGTCGGCAATAGGCAATAGGCAGTCGGATTATGACGATCTCCGACTGCCTACTCACGACCGCCGACTGCCGTTTCAAACGATCAACGATTCTGGAGGAGACTCTTTAAATGGCAAGAACTGCAGTTGTGACAGGCGGCACGCGCGGCATCGGCGAAGCGATTTCCAAGGCGCTGAAGGCGGCGGGCTACACTGTCGCGGCGACTTACGCCGGCAATGACGAAGCCGCCAATAAGTTCAAGGCCGAGACGGGCATTCCGGTCTTCAAGTTCGACGTTTCCGACTATGACGCCTGCGCCGCCGGAATCGCGCAGATCGAGAAGGAGATCGGCCCGGTCGATATTCTCGTCAACAATGCCGGCATCACCAAGGACCGTCTGTTCCACAAGATGGAGCTTGCCCAGTGGCAGGCGGTGATCAACACCAATCTCAATTCGCTGTTCAACGTCACGCGCCCGGTCATCAACGGCATGCGCGATCGCGGCTTCGGCCGCATCATCGTCATCTCGTCGATCAACGGCCAGAAGGGCCAGGCCGGCCAGACCAACTATTCCGCCTCCAAGGCCGGCGACATCGGCTTCGTGAAGGCGCTGGCTCAGGAGAGCGCGTCTAAGGGCATCACCGTCAACGCCATCGCGCCAGGCTATATCGCCACCGAAATGGTGAAGGCCGTTCCGCAGGACGTGCTCGACAAGCACATCATTCCCTATATCGCCGTCGGCCGCCTCGGCGAGCCGGAGGAAATCGCGCGCGCCGTGGTGTTTCTCGCCGCCGATGACGCCGGCTTCATCACCGGCTCGACTCTGACGATCAACGGCGGCCAGTATCTGCACTAACCCAGCGCCGCATTGAATGAGAATGGCTGGCCGTTGTTGCGCCGGCCATTCTTCCGCCTCGAAGGCGGCGCGCTATTCCGCGCATAGCGAGACGGCCATGAGCGTAGAGGACGATCGACTTCGACCGACGCCTCTCGCGCCCGAGCTGCGATTGAGCGAGATTGTCTCGCCGGGCGGCGGCCTTCGGCCTTTGCCCGCGAACTTCGGGCCGCAGCGAGCGGCCAGCTCGATAAAATACATCTCTCAGCGCAGCGGATATGTCGCGCTGATTTTGAACGCCGCTTTTTTTGCCTACATATCTTACTGGCTCTATCAGAACATCGAATTCGCGAATCTCTCGCAGGAGCTCAAGCAGCTCCCCTTAAGCGCGATTCTGATCGCAATGACGATGAATGTGTTCGTCTTGCTGTTCTACGGGTCGCGCCTCTCGACGCTGCTTGGCGGCGGACTCTCGTCCGGCTTTCTGATCGCCACTATGGGATTCACCTTCAACAGTTTAGTTCCGTTCAGGGCTGGCGAAGGCGTAAAAATCTATTTTGGACATTCCTATTACAATTATGCGATTGGCGGCATCAGCGCCGCAGTCCTACTGGAAAAACTCTACGACGTTACAGCGATCGTCCTTTTGTCGTTGCTGATTCTGGCAAGCTCAGATTCGCGCATCATCGATCCACGCTTGTTGATCGCAGCCGTCGGGTTCATTTCAATTGTTTTTTGCGGCATGTTCGTCTTTCGGCGGAAAGCCGTCATTTGCCGCCTTCCGGATTGGCGCATCCTGGACGCCTTGCGGCTGGACGCATTTTTCAAACAGGCGGGAGGATTGGTCGCCCATCACCGCGCAGCGAGAACCGCGTTCTTCACGGCCTCGATATGGACGACAAATGTCTGCCTGGTCTACGTCGCCTTCAGAACGCTGCTCCCCGAAATCGATTTCACCCTTATCCACGCGATGACCTTATTGATGATCGGCGCGCTGGCGGTCGCCGTTCCAGCCAGCCCCGCCGGCTTGGGACTGTTTGAGGCCGGCATCGTCGCCTATCTCGTCAACGGCTATGGCGTTCAGAAGGAACGCGCCATTTCCGCGGCCTTGGCGTATCACTTCTCAATTACCGCGCCCCACACGCTGATCATCGTCGGCTTTCTTGGCGTGGCGCTCTTCCGGTTTTTGAGAGAGCGCTCGACGCCTGAGCGCGCTGCGCCGAGTCCCGCGCAGGCGCAAGACTCCGCTTCGACGCTCACCTGACGGAATTTCCCGCGTGCGCCGCCGCACGGATTGCGGGCCGCGCCTCTTCTACAACGCGCTCATCGAGACATCGAACATCGAGCGCAAGACAATGAAACGCCGCACTTCCAAGATCGCCCAATTCGCTTTCGCCGCCGCCCTCATCGGCGCCGCCTCGGCGCCGCAGGCCGCCGCCGCCCGCGAATTCGTTCATTATCACTCCGAGCTCGATCCCGGCTCCATCGTCGTCAGCGAGCACGAGCGCAAGCTCTATCTCATCGTCGATCAGGACGACGCCATCGCCTACAAGGTGGCGGTGCCGAAGGCGGGCAAGGAATGGAGCGGCGTCGTGCAGATCAACGCCAAATTCGTCGAGCCCGATTGGACGCCGCCGGAAGATGTGAAGCACGATCATCCCGAACTGCCTGAGGTGATCCCCGGCGGCGCCTCGAATAACCCGATGGGCGCCCGCGCCATGACGCTCAGCGAGGGTCAGGTCGCGATCCACGGCACGACGCAGAAGATGCGCAAGTCGATCGGCTCGGCCGCTTCCTATGGCTGCATCCGCATGCTGAACGAGGACGTCGTCGATCTTTACGACCGCGTCGCCGTCGGCGCCACCGTGGTGGTGACTCCGTAACTTGATGCTGCCTCGCCGACGGAAAGCGCTCCTTAGCGCTTCTGTATCTCATCGAAGATCCCGCCGTCGGCGAAGAATTTCTTCTGCGCTGCAGGCCAGCCGCCAAACTGCTTGTCGATGGTGACAAGTTTGATCTTGGCGAAGCGTTTAAGATCTTCTTTCGAAGCGTATTGGGGAGAAGCCGGACGGTAGCCGAATTTGGCGATAAGCGCCTGCGCCTTCGGCTTGAACAGGCTATCAAGATAGGCCTCGGCGAGCTTGCGCGTGCCTTTCGCGTCGACGTTTCCGTCGACGATCGAGACGGCGGGCTCGGCAAGTATTGAAATAGACGGCGTGACGATCTCAAATTTGTCCGCGCCAAATTCTTGCAGCGTCAAGAACGCTTCGTTTTCCCAAGTGATCAGCGCATCGCCGATGCCGCGCTGGGCGAAGGTCGTCGTCGAACCGCGCGCGCCGGAGTCGAGCACCGGGGCGTTGGCGTAAATCGCCTTGACCAATTCTTGCGTCTTCGCCTCGTCGCCGTTGAATTTGTCGAGGCCATAAGCCCAGGCCGCAAGAAAATTCCATCTTGCGCCCCCGCCTGTTTTCGGGTTGGGCGTCACTACGGCGACGCCGGGTTTTGCAAGATCGCCCCAGTCCCGGATCGCCTTTGGATTTCCCTTGCGCACAAGCAGCACGATCGTCGACGTATAGGGCGAAGAATTGTTTGGCAGGCGCTTTTGCCAGTCTGCGGGAATTTTACCGCTTCTGGCGGCAATTTGGTCGATGTCGTTCGCCAGCGCCAATGTCACGACGTCGGCGGCGAGACCGTCGATGACCGCCCTCGCCTGAGCGCCAGACCCGCCATGCGACATTTTGATCTCGACTTCTCCGGCGCCGCTGGCTTTCCAATCGGCCACAAAAGCTTCGTTGACCGCCTTATAGAGTTCGCGAGTAGGATCATAGGAGACGTTCAGCAGCGTCTGGCCGGCCAAGGCTGGCGACAGAAACAGACCGATAACGAGTGAACCCAATCGTGCAGCAGCGAATGTTCCTGACATTTGCGAGTCTCTCCATTTCGTGTCGAGTTTAGTCTACTAAATTAGTAGTCTAATAGCTCAACATCGCGCGGAGAGCAAACTGCCTGCACGACAGCTAACAGTGCGATCACTCTTCCGGCAGCGGAATGAACTCCGCGTCGCCCGGCACTGAAGGGAACTTCCCTTCCCGCCAATCGCGCTTCGCCTGCTCAATCCGTTCCTTGCTGGAAGACACAAGATTCCACCAGACATAGCGGCGCCCGTCGACCGGCGCGCCGCCAAGTAGCATCATCCGCGCATCGGCAAGCGCGCGGATCGTGATCGCGGCGCCGGGGCTGAAGATCAGCAATTGCGGCTCATCGAAACGTTCGCCGGCGATCTCAATGGCGCCGTCGACAAGATAGAGCGCGCGCTGCTCATAATCCGCATCGAGCGGCGCTGCGGCGCCGGCCGCGAGGCGCAGTTCGACATAGAACCAGTCCGACAGGGTCTCCACCGGCGACCTGGCTCCGAACGCGGCGCCGGCGATGACGCGCGCGAACACGCCTCGATCGTCAACGGCAGGAAGAACATCGGCGCTAAAATGCTGGAAGCTCGGCTCGGTTTCTTCATGCGCCAGCGGCAAGGCCAGCCAGCTTTGCACGCCGAGCATCTGTTGCCCCGCCGCGCGCGGACCAGGCGGCGTGCGCTCGGAATGAACGATGCCGCGCCCGGCGGTCATCAAATTCATCGCGCCAGGCGCGATCTCCTGCACATTCGCCAAACTGTCGCGATGCAGAATGCGCCCGTCGAAAAGATAGGTGACGGTCGCCAGGCCGATATGGGGATGCGGACGCACGTCTATCCCCTGCCCCGGCGCGAATTGAACCGGGCCGAAATGATCGTAAAAGATGAACGGCCCCACCATCTGGTGCCGCTCGTCGGGCAATGCGCGCCTGACGCTGAAGCCGCCGAGATCGCGCGTTCGCGGCGCAATCCGCAATTCGATCGTCTTCGCCGCCGTCTCGGCGCCGCCGGGGATGGACATGCTGAGCCTCTTCTCGCGCGTGAAGGTTGCGCAAGTAGCTAACGCCGCGCGTCGACGGATCAAGCGCCGCGCAATCAGGCGCTGCGGCGCTTGCCCTTCATAACGCATCCGACGTTCGCCGCCTGTCGCACCCTCTTGCCATTGGCGCAACGCGGCGACGAATTGGCGTCGAGACCCGTCGCCTGCGGCGCAGAGATCGACGCGCGCTTCAAGCCGCCAGCGCTCGAATAGAGACTGAACGACATGGCCAGAGCGGCGACTACCAGGAATATGAACATTCGCATCTCATCACTCCCCTTTTGATAATGAGAAAGCAGTTCAGGATCATGGTCCGAAGTGGGACGGCTTACTGTGCTCTCGCGCACG
The DNA here is from genome assembly GCF_024448135.1 of Methylocystis suflitae. Lineage (GTDB taxonomy): Bacteria > Pseudomonadota > Alphaproteobacteria > Rhizobiales > Beijerinckiaceae > Methylocystis > Methylocystis suflitae. The sequence goes on along the minus strand of NZ_JAMRYX010000150.1, from coordinate 22,859 downwards.
AGCGACGCCTGCCGCATTTGACGGCGCCAATAAACGGGTATATACACATACCATGACTTCGTTGAACCAAGCCGACGTCAAGCTCTGCGCGCAGAACTGCGCGGCCGCGAATATCCGCCGCGCCAGCCGCGCCATCACGCGGCTCTACGGGCAGTTTATGGCGACGACGGGTCTGGAGCCGACGCAATATTCGCTGCTCGTCGCCTGCTCGCTTACCGGAGGCGCGACGGTCAGCAAACTTGCCGAATATTTCGCGCTTGATCGCAGCGCGCTTGCGCGAAACCTTGCGGTTTTGGAGAAGCGCGGACTTGTGAAAGTGAAGCATGGCGACGATCGCCGCACGCGCAAGATCGCGCTGACGCCGTTCGGCGAGGCGACTCTCGCCAACGCCATGCCGCATTGGCGCGAGGCGCAGAATGCAGTGGAGTCAAAATTCGGCGCCGAGCGCCTGCAAAAGCTTCTCTCCGAACTGCGCGTCCTGATGGAGGCGACCTCGCCAACCTAAGGTGAACGGCGCCGAGACGATCGCCGCGCTAAAAGGGGTATATGCAATGATGGTGGATCACAGCCTCTCCTTCGCACGTGACGCCGCAGTTCTCGATGCGAACGCCCTCCGCGACATTGCTCTTGAGGCCGGCGCCGACGACGTTGGCTTTGTCTCGCTCGACGATCCGGCGCTCGACGATCAGCGGGGCGACATCCTCGCGGCGTTTCCCTTCGCGCGCACGCTCATCTCCTTCGTCCTCCGCATGAACCGCGAAAACATCCGCAGTCCGGCGCGATCCGCCGCCAATCTCGAATTCCACCATGCAGCCGATGATTGCGACGAAGTCGCGTGCGCGATTGCCCACTCCCTCGAAGCGCGCGGCGTTCGCGCCGCCTATCCGTCGATGGGATTCCCAATGGAGGCGTCACGGTGGCCGGACAAGATGTGGGTCGTCTCGCACAAGCCCGTCGCCGTCGCCGCGGGTCTCGGGCGCATGGGACTCCATCGCAATGTGATCCATCCGAAGTTCGGCAATTTCATTCTGCTTGGCACGGTCGCCGTCGATATCGACCTTGAGGCGCACGCGAAGCCGCTCGACTTCAATCCGTGCTTCGAATGCAAGCTCTGCGTCGCCGCCTGTCCAACGGGCGCGATTGCGCCGGACGGACATTTCGACTTCGGCGCCTGCTACACGCATAATTATCGCGAGTTCATGGGCGGTTTCGGCGAGTGGGTGGAGACGATCGCGGATTCAAAAAGCGCGCGCGCCTATCGCGCGAAAGTCGGCGACGCCGAGACCGTCTCGATGTGGCAGAGCCTCGCCTTCGGGCCGAACTACAAGGCGGCCTATTGCATGGCCGTCTGCCCGGCGGGCGCCGATGTGATCGGCGCCTATCAGGCGGATAAGAAGCATTATCTTCAGGAGATCGTCGATCCGCTGCAGAAGAAAGCCGAGACGGTCTACGTCATCGCTGACTCCGACGCCGAAGCTTATGTGGCGCGCCGGTTTCCGGGCAAGACGCCGAAACGCGTGGGCTCGACGCCGCGTCCCGTGACGATCGAGGGCTTCCTCTCCGGCCTGCGACTGCGCTTTCAGCGCAGCAAGTCGACCGGTCTCGATGCCGTCTACCACTTCGTCTTTACCGGCGCGGACCGTCGCAGCGCCACCATCGTCATCGCCAACAAAACGCTCAGCGTCGACGACGGGCTTGTCGGCGACAAGCGACTGACCGTGACCGCCGACTCCGAAACCTGGCTGCGCTTCGTGCGCAAGGAGACGAGCCTCGTCTGGGCGCTGCTGCGCGGCAAGATCAGGCTGCGCGGCGATCCGCGCCTGCTGCTCGCCTTCGGGCGCTGCTTTCCAGGCTGAACCCGCTATCCCCCGTTCGCCTTCGCCGTGTGCGCGGCGACGATGTCGCGCGCCTGCTTGCCGACGACTTCCGCGAGATGGTCGAAACGGGCTTGATAAAAGCCCGCGCCCGCCGTCGCGGAGCGCAGCTCGACGATGAGATTGTCCATCTCCGCCTCGGGAATCAGCGTTTCGAGCTTGTCCCAGCCTTCCCACCCCTCACGGGGGCCGAAGCCCATGATCTGGCCGCGCCGCGCCGAGACGATGCCGGTTGCGCGCGACATGGCGTCGCTCGGCACGAAAATATCGACCGCAAGCACCGGCTCCAGCAGGATCGGCTCCGCCTTTTCCAAGGCTTCGCTCATGCCGATGCGCGCCGCGGTGCGGAACGCCATGTCGGAAGAATCGACGGAATGGTACGAGCCGTCGGTCAGCACCGCCTCGACGTCGACGACCGGAAAGCCTAACGGGCCGTGCAGCAAGGCGTCCTGACAGCCGGCCTCGACGGACGAGAAATATTGCTTGGGCACGGCGCCGCCATGCACGCGCTCGCTGAAGGCGAATCCTTCGCCGCGGCCGCGTGGCGCGATCTCCATCACAACGTCGCCGAACTGGCCATGTCCGCCCGACTGCTTCTTGTGGCGGCCGCGGACGGTGACCTTATGTCGGATCGTTTCGCGATAGGCGACCGTCGGCTTTGAGCAGTCGACCGCGACGTTGAAGCGCGAGGCGAGGCGTTCGAGCGCGACGCGCAGATGCATCTCTCCCTGGCCGAAGAGCTTGATCTGCGACAGCTCCTGGTCATGAACGAAAACGAGCGAAGGATCTTCTTCGATGAGCTTCGTCATCGCCGCGGCGAGCCGCATTTCGTCCTTGCGATCCTTCACATTGAGCGCGAGGGCGTGCACCGGATCGGGAGCTTCCGCGCGCGTCTTCTGCAGATCCGCCGCGCCAGGGCGCGCGTCGGTGACAATGTTGTCGCCGGTCTGCGCATGATCGAGGCGCCCGAGAGCGACGACGTCGCCGGTTTTCGCCTCCGTCGTCTTGCTCGTCGCCGCGCCCATCAAATGCGACATGCCTGAAATGCGATCCTCTCCCTGGGGCGAAGCGACGGTCTGCCCGTCCGCAAGGGAGCCGCGCAGCACGCGCGCGACCGACATTTTTCCGCCGTGCGGCGTGTGGATCGTACGGATGACGCGCGCGAGCGCGGAGCCGTTCTCGCCGACGCCAAGCCGCACCCGGGTCGCTTCGATTCCCGGCGCCTCGTGGCGCATCGCCTTCAACAGCCGCGTCACCCCGGCGCCCCGTTCGGCCGAGCCGATGAACAAAGGCACGACGAGTCCGGCGCGCAATTCCTTGGTGAGGTCGTCGAACACCTGATCGCGCGGCGGCTCGATATCGGAAATCAGCTCCTCCATCAGCGCGTCGTCGTAGTCGGCGAGCCGCTCGAGCATCGAGTAGCGGGCTTCCTTCTCGGTCGCGACGTCCCCCCCGGAAATCTCGACGACTTCCGACGGCGCATGTTCGCGATAGACATAGGCGCGCTCCAGCGCGAGATCGATGAAGCCGACCGCGACGCCATTATTCCAGATCGGAACCTGGCGCAGCAGCAGCGGCGTGCGCGAAGCCTGCTGCAGAATGGTGAGCGCCTCGCGCACATCGATGGTCGCGGCGTCGATCTTGTTCAGGAAAATGAAATGCGGCACGCCAAGCTCTTCGAGCTGGCGCAAAATGAGCTGCAACGCCGGTATCTTGCGGGGGTCGGCTTCGCAGACGACGACGGCGGCGTCGACCGCCGGCAGGATATTGCGCGAGTCATGGGCGAATTCGACGGAGCCCGGCAGATCGACGAATGTGTAGCGGTCGCCCATATAATCGACCGTCGCGACATTGGACTCGACGCTCATCTGATGGGCGCGGGCTTCCGGACTGGAGTCGCCGACGCTGGCTCCTGCAGCGACGGGGCCCTGCCGCGGGATCGCCCCGGCGTGGGCCAGAATAGCCTCGAGAAGAGTGGTCTTGCCGCATTGGAAAGGGCCCGCCAGCGCAATCAGCCGGGGGCCCTGTGCTCTCGCGTCGTGAGAATGCGCTCCTTGGGACGACGCTGGGGACAATGTTTGACCCATCACTCCCTCCTTATCTGTCGCAGCCTGGTTTCGTCCGGCCCCGTTAGCTCATGGTTTCACCATGCGGCCGCCAGCGCAAGACGCCGCCCCTCGCCCGGCGCTTCCACGCTCGCGGAAAGCACGATAGAAGGCGCAACCCATAGGACAACGGAGCTATTATGCGCCCCAGTAAACGCGCGCCCGACGAGATGCGCCAGGTGAGTTTCGAGCGAGGCGTCGCCCGCTACGCTGAAGGCTCCTGCCTCGTAAAATTCGGCAATACGCAGGTGCTCTGCGCGGCGTCGCTCGAGGACAAGCCGCCGCCGTGGCTGCGCGGCCAGGGCCGAGGCTGGGTGACGGCGGAATATTCCATGCTGCCGCGCGCCACCCACACGCGCACGCGTCGCGAGGCCGCCGCCGGAAGGCTCTCGGGACGCACGCAGGAAATCCAGCGTCTCATCGGCCGCTCGCTGCGCGCCGTCACCAATCTGCCAGCGCTGGGCGAGCGGCAGATCGTCGTCGACTGCGACGTCATCCAGGCGGATGGCGGCACGCGCACGGCGTCGATCACCGGCGCCTGGCTGGCGCTGCATGATTGCCTTGATTGGATGCGTTCGCGCTCCATCGTCAAGGAAAGCCCGCTGCGCGATCATGTCGCCGCAGTGTCCTGCGGCATCTTCAACGCAACCCCGGTGATCGACCTCGATTACGCCGAGGATTCAACCGCGGCGACCGACGCCAATTTCGTCCTCACCGGTTCGGGCGGCCTCGTTGAAATCCAGGCGACAGCCGAAGTTGCGGTTTTTTCCCAGGAAGAGTTGTCGGCCATGCTGGCGCTCGCCCAGCAGGGAGTTGCGGACCTCGTCGCTCTGCAGAAGGCGGCGCTCGCGTAAGCGATCTCGTCCGCGTCAACAATCGTTCAAATTCAAAATATTGGAGCAGGTTCTGCTCCAGGGCTTGAAAAGGCGGCGCGGCTCAAGCCCGAGCGGCGCCGCTTACGCCGCCGACGGCGGATTGATCGGCTGAGGATCGGTTTCCAACAGCGCATAAAGCAAATGGTCGCGCCACTGGCCATTGATGTTGAGATAGGAGCGCGCATAGCCCTCCTGCTTAAAACCGACGCGCTCCAGCAAGCGCTTCGAGGGCTCGTTCGTCGGCAGGCAAGCCGCCTCGATGCGATGGAAGCCGCGCTTCTCGAAAGCATAGGCGCAAGCGGCTCGAACGGCGCGGGTCATGTGGCCCTTGCCTGCATAGGGTTCGCCCATCCAATAGCCGAGCGTCGCCGCCTGCGACACGCCGCGCCGGACGTGGCCGAAGGATAGGCCGCCCATCAGCGCGTCGTCCTCCTCTCGGAAGATAAAGAAGGAATAGGCCTCGTCGCGGGCCATTTCCTCGGCGTGGCGGCGCACGCGATAGCGAAAGCTCGCCCGTGTGAGATCGTCGATCGGCCAGAGCGGCTCCCAGGGCGTCAGGAAGGAGCGGCTTTTTTCGCGCAGTTCGGCCCACTCGATGTAATCGCGCATTTCGGACGCGCGCAGGTAAAGACCCTCGCCTCTAATCGGCAGGTCGCGCCGCCCGATTACGCTGAAGATCGCCATCGTGCTCCTTGCCAGACGCTGTCAGTTCTTCGCCGCCCGTGCGTGCGACGAGATGAATTCGGCGACTCGCGCGCCGTCATTTTCAAGAATCGTGAATCGTTCCGGCGCGTCAAGTCGGGCCGCAATATTTTCAGGCGGCTGCGGACGCAGTCCGATGGCGCGTTCAATAGCGTCTGGAAACTTTGCCGGATGCGCCGTCGACAGCGCGATGACGGGAGTCGCCGGATCTTTCGCAAGCCGCGCGCGCGCCGCACTGACGCCGGTCGCCGTATGCGGATCGAGCACATAGCCGCTCTCGCGCCAGGTGCGGCGAATCTCCTCCGTCGTCTCGGTCTCGCCGACCGACTGCGCGTCGAATTCAGCGCGAATGGCGGCGAGCGCCGCAGCCGGAATCTCGAAGGCGCCGGATTGACCGAGCGAAGCGAAAGCGGCGCGGACGGCGGCCGGATCGCGTCCCGCCGCATCGAACAACAGGCGCTCGAAATTGGAGGAGACCTGAATGTCCATGGACGGCGACTGAGTCGGCGTGACGCCGCGCGGCTCGTAGCGGCCGCTCGCAAGCGCGCGCGCAAGAATGTCGTTGGCGTTGGTCGCGACGACCAATCTCTCGATCGGCAGACCCATCCGCTTAGCGACATAGCCGGCCAGCACGTCGCCGAAATTGCCTGTCGGCACGGCGAAGGAAATATGCCGATGCGGCGCGCCGAGGGCGACGGCGCTCGTGAAATAATAGACGGTCTGCGCGACGACGCGCGCCCAGTTGATCGAATTGACCCCAGCGAGTCCGACGCGCGTGCGAAAGTCGGCGGCGCGAAACAGTCGTTTCAAAATCGCCTGCGCGTCGTCAAAGGAGCCCTGCAGCGCGATCGTATAAACATTGTCGTCAGCGACCGTGGTCATTTGCTTGCGCTGCACGTCGGAGACCCGGCCGTGCGGAAACAGAATGAAAACGTCGACGCGGTCCAGACCCTTGAACGCCTCGATCGCCGCGGCGCCCGTATCGCCGGACGTTGCGCCGACGATGGTGGCGCGCAGATTTCGCTCTTCGAGCACATGATTCATCATGCGCCCGAGGAGCTGCATCGCCAGATCCTTGAAGGCGAGCGTCGGCCCGTGAAAAAGTTCGAGAACGAAGAGATTGTCGGCGATCTGCGTGAGCGGCGCGATCGCGCGGTGACGGAACCCGCTATAGGCGCTCTCTGTCTGCGCCCGCAAAATCTCGCGCGAAAACGTCTCGCTGAGATAAGGGGCGATGACTTGCGCCGTCGCTTCGGCATATGACCGGCCCGCGAGCGCGGCGATCTCGGAAGGCGCGAGACGCGGATAGGCGAGCGGCGTATAGAGACCGCCGTCAGTCGCAAGACCGGCGAGCAGAACGTCGTCGAAGCCAAGCTGCGCGGCCTCGCCGCGGGTTGAGAGATAGCGCAACCGTCAATCCATGGATGGAAGAGCGCGCGCCGCGCGCGCGCGTGTCAGTGCGCTTTTCATAGCATATTCGACAGCGCTGCAAGCCCGAGGTCGCTAGATGCGCTCATGCGCAAGAACGCCGCGTGCGTAGATCCCAAAAACGACGAGAAGCGCGACCGACAGGCCGAACCACGTCACGACGTAGGAGAAGTGATTATTAACGATCGTTGGAACGCCCCCCACCGGGCGCGGCCAATCCGACCCCGCTGCGGGAGCCGCGTCAAGGACGAGCGCGAAAGGCGCGGCGTCGGCTAAGCCGAGAGCGCTGGCGATCGCCGCGGGATCGCGCGCATAGAATACGCCCTTCTCGGGCTGATCGGCGGGCGTGAACGGGTTGCGGCGCTCCGGCGCGCGCAGCAATCCGACAAGCGTCGCTTCGCCGGAGGGGGCGGCGCGCACGGCGGCGTCATCGGCTTTTGACGCTGGAAGAAATCCGCGGTCGACAAGCACGACGCCGCCGCACGCCAGCGCGAAAGGCGTAAGCAGCCAATAGCCCGGCTCTCGGCTCGCGCCCTCCGGCGGCGCGGCGAAGACGAGCGCGTCGCGGCCGCCGATAAAACGACCCGTCGCGCGCACATGCATGAAGTCGTAATCCTCAGTGCGAAGGCTCGCCCATCGGTCAGGCGGCGGCAACGGCTGCGGCGACTGTGTGGCGCGCTGCTCGACGCGCGCGATCAGCGCCTCTTTCTCGCCGAGCCGCCGCACCTGCCAAAATCCCAGACTGACCAGCAGCGCAAAGAGCAACGCCGTCGCAATCGCCGGCCCTAAAAGCGCGCGGACGGCGGAGCTCACGACTGATGGCGGCTTTCTTCAGCCTTGTTGAAATATTGCAGGGCGATCAGCAGGCCCTTCATCGGCCGCAGCAGCCCCACGCAGAGAATCGCCGACAGCGGCACGAGGATGGCGGCGTGCACCCAATAGGGCGGCTGATATGTCACCTCGACGTACCACAGCACCGCGATCGCGACGAAGCCGACGACGGTCATGACGATGATCGCCGGTCCGTCGCCCGCGTCGGCAAAGGCGAAATCGAGCCCGCAAACCTCGCATGTCGGCGCGACGGTCAGCAGGCCCCGGATCATATGGCCCTTGCCGCAGCGCGGACATCTGCCGAGGATTCCGTCGACATAGAGCGAAACGGGCGGATAGACGTGCTCTTGTGACATGTTGGTCCTCCAACGAAAACGGTCACGGGCGCGCCCGTGACCGTCCAATGTTCAAACTGGCGCCGGCGCGCGCTTATTCCATTGTCCCGCCCCAGTTCCCCCACACGTAAATGCAGGCGAACAGAAACAACCAGACGACGTCGACGAAGTGCCAGTACCAGGCGGCGAATTCGAAGCCCAAATGCTGGTCCGGCGTGAAGGCGCCTTTGAAGACGCGCAGCAGGCAGACGATGAGGAAGATCGTGCCGACGATCACGTGGAAACCGTGGAAGCCGGTCGCCATGAAAAAGGTCGAGCCGTAATTCGTCGCCGCCGGCTTCGCCGGGTCGAAGGCGAAGGCGAAAGGCGCGTGGAGATATTCATAGGCCTGGATCGTCGTGAACAGCAGGCCGAGCGCGATCGTCGCGATCAAGCCCTTCTTCAACACGTCGCGCTTATTCTCCAGAAGGCCGTGATGGGCCCAGGTCAGAGTCGCGCCGGAGCTGAGCAGAATCAGCGTATTGAGGAGCGGCAGTTTCCAGGGGCTCAGCACTTCCATGCCCTTGGGCGGCCAGACGCCCTGGAACAATTCGGTGCGCAGAACCTGCGCCGCATCGGCGGGGAAGAGCGCCGAATTGAAGAACGCCCAGAACCAGGCGACGAAGAACATCACCTCCGAGAAGATGAACAGGATCATGCCGTAGCGATGATGCAGCCGCACGACCGGCGAGTGGAATCCCCCGACGCTCGCTTCGTGGATGATGTCGCTCCACCACGCGTACATTACGAGCAGAACGCCGCCCAGGCCGACAAAGAACACGGTGCCGCCAAAGGTCATGCCGCCGATCGGCGCGCCCTTGTGCTGCGCCATCCACATGACCGCGCCGATCGCCGTGATGAGCGCGGCGAGCGCGCCCACGATCGGCCACGGACTCGGATCGACCAGATGATAGTCGTGTTCGGGTTTCGCGTGTCCGTCCGCCATCTTGCTCTTCCTTGTCATCGGCCGGCGGTACCGGCCAGTCCCCTAGTTTGCCGCGCGGTCAAGTCGCGCGGCGCAGTCAACCCTTCGGCTTTGCGATCGCCGTCTCGCTCGTCTTCGCCGCCGTGGAATCCTTAATGGCGAAGAACGTGTAGGAAAGCGTGATCTCGCGAACGCCGCGCATGCCTTCTTCGCGCTCAAGAGCGGGATCGAGATAGAAAACCACCGGCCATTCCTCGGCCTCGTGCGGTCCGAGCCGCTTCTCCTCGAAGCAGAAGCAGGCGACCTTGACGAAGAAGGCGCCGGCCTGACCGGGCGTGACATTGTAGGCCGCCTGGCCGCTGGTCGCGCGATCAGAGAGATTGGCGACCTTGTAATAGACGGTTTTCGTCTCGCCGGTGCGCAACGAGATCTTGGCGACCTCCGGCTCGAACCGCCACGGCAGATCGCGGGCGACATTGGCGTCGAAGCGCACGGTGAGCATGCGCTCGCCGGGGGACGGCGCGCCGGCGACATCCGTCCTCGGCATGCCGCCAAAGCCGGTCGCGGCGCAAAAGGCCCGGTACAGCGGAACCGAAGCGAAAGACAAGCCGAGCATCGCCGCCGTGCCCACGACCAGCGCCGCCGCGATCATCCGCGGGCGTTTGCGTGAACGAGGCGCCGGCGCGTTCATGGTCAGATCGTCCGATTGACGATGGCGGCGCCAAACTTCACGAGCGTGACGGCGTAGAACAGCACAGCGAGAAGCGCGATCGTCACGCCGATCGCGATGTTGCGCGCGCGGCGGCTGCGCGCCTGCTCTTCGGTCAGAACGACTCCTGACCGGTCGAATAAGCTCGCGCGCTCTTTCATCTTGTCTCCTGCATCGATCATTTCGTTCACCATTCGCTTGGCCGCCTAGATCAGCGCAAAGATATGCGCCGTCTGCTCGACGACGAGGACCAGGAACAGCAGGAACAGATAGAGGATGGAGAACAAAAACATCCGGCGGGCGGCGAGACGCGCCGCATCGCCTTCACGCTGCTTGAAGACCGCCGCAGCTCCGCCGACGAGCGCAATCCCGCAGCCGATCGAGACGAGACCATAGGTGAGCGAGGCGAAACCCAACAGCCATGGCGCAACGCCAAGCGGCGCGAGCGCCAGCGCATAAATCAGGATTTCGAGACGCGTGCGGTCTTCGCCCGCGACATTGGGCAGCATCGGCACGCCGGCGCGGGCGTAGTCCTCGCTTCTCAGCAAGGCGAGCGACCAGAAATGCGGCGGCGTCCAGATGAAGATGATCGCAAAGAGCACGACGCTCGCAAGACTGATCTCGCCCGTCGCGGCGGCATAGCCGACCATCGGCGGAAGCGCGCCGGCGGCGCCGCCGATGACGATGTTCATCGGCGTCCAGCGCTTCAACCACATCGTATAGATCACGACATAGAAAAGAATGGTGAAGGCGAGCAGCGCGGCGGCAAACCAGTTCGCGACATAGCCGAGCGTAAAGACCGACAGCGTCGCCAGCACGAGGCCAAAGGCGAGCGCCGTTTCGGGATCGAGGCGACCGGCGGGAATTGGCCGCTTGCGCGTGCGCGTCATCAGCGCGTCGATATCGGCGTCGTACCACATGTTGAGCGCGCCGGAAGCGCCGGCCCCAACGGCGATCGCCAGGAGCGAAGCAAAGCCGATCAGCGGATGCGGCGGAGTCGGCGCGAGCAACAGACCGGCGAGCGCGGTGAACACGACGAGCGACATCACGCGCGGCTTGAGCAGCGCGAAATAGTCGGATGGCGACGCGACCGAGATGCGCGGAGCCTGTTCGTCGTGCAGATAGGATGCGTCGCTCATGGCGTTTCACTCAGAACCTTGGCCGCTGAGGCGGGCGCAGAAGAGCCGAGTCATTGCTCGCCGGCGCCGGCTTGCATCGTCGGCGCGAGCTCTTCGCGCCGACGCTTCGTTTATTACCGGCTCGCCCCGGTGATCCGCGGCAGAACCTGGAACTGATGGAAGGGCGGCGGCGACGACAGAGTCCATTCCAGCGTCGTTGCGCCCACGCCCCAGGGATTAGCGCCAGCCAGCCGCTTCTTCATGAAGGCCTCAATGATCGCGTAGAACCAGACGACCAGCGAGAGCGTGACGAAGATCATGCCGGAGGACGACACCAGATTCCACAGCGCGTAAGCGTCCGGATAGTCGATGTAGCGACGCGGCATCCCGCCCAGTCCGAGGAAGTGCTGCGGAAAGAAGACGACGTTGACGCCGATGAACAGCAGCCAGAAGTTCGCCTTGGCCAGAGTCTCCGAATACATGTAGCCGGTCATTTTGGGGAACCAGTAATAGAACCCCGCATAGAGCGCGAAGACCGCGCCGAGCGACAGCGTGTAGTGGAAGTGCGCGACGACATAGTAGCCCTCGTGGAACTGCTTGTCGGCGCTGGCGTTGGCGAGCACGACGCCGGTGATGCCGCCCATCGTGAACACGAAGATGAAGCCGATCGCCCAGACCATCGGCGCGCGGAACGAGATCGAGCCGCCCCACATCGTGGCGATCCAGGAGAAGATCTTGATGCCGGTCGGCACCGCGATCACCATGGTCGCCAGCGTGAAGTAGCGCTGCGCGTTGAGCGACATGCCAACCGTATACATGTGGTGCGCCCACACGATGCTGCCGAGCACGCCAATGGAGACCATGGCGTAGGCCATGCCGAGATAGCCAAACACCGGCTTTTTCGAGAAGGTCGACACGATCTGGCTGATGATGCCGAACCCGGGAAGAATGACGATGTAAACTTCCGGATGGCCGAAGAACCACAACAGATGCTGGAATAGCAGCGGATCGCCGCCGCCCGCCGGGTCATAGAACATCGTGCCGAAGTTACGGTCGGTGAGCAGCATCGTCACGCAGCCCGCAAGCACCGGCAGCACGAGCAGCAGCAGGAAGGCGGTCACGAGGATCGACCACACGAACAGCGGCATTTTGTGCAGCGTCATGCCCGGCGCGCGCATGTTGAAGATCGTCGTGATGAAGTTGATCGCGCCAAGGATCGACGACGCGCCGGCGAGATGCAGCGCCAGGATCACGAAATCCATCGCCGGGCCGGGCGAGCCGGTGTTCGACGACAGCGGAGGATAGAAGGTCCAGCCGCCGCCGAAGCCCTTCATGCCCGGCGCGCCCTCGACGAACATCGAAATGACGGCGAGCACGAGCGAGGAGACGAGCAGCCAGAATGAAATGTTGTTGAGGCGCGGGAAGGCCATATCCGGCGCGCCGATCATGATCGGCACGAACCAGTTGCCGAAGCCGCCGATGAGGATCGGCATGGCCATGAAGAAGATCATGAGCACGCCGTGGACCGTGATGAACACGTTGTAGAGGTTCTTGCCCGCATCCAGCGCCATCGACGGATCGGCGCCCTGCAGCAGTTCCGCAAGCCCCGGAAAAATCTGCACGCCCGGATACGCCAGCTCGAGCCGCATGCCGAGCGACAGCAGGAAGCCGATGACGCCGCCGATCGAACCAAGGATGATGTAGAGCGTGCCGATGTCTTTGTGGTTGGTGGAGAAGAGGAAGCGGCGCAAACCCCTCGGATGATCATGCGCCCCGGCCATCGTCGAACTCGCCATCGTCATGTTCCTTAGAAAGACTATTGTGTTCCGTTGCGTCTCGTTTCAGCGGCTATTCAGTGGCTTTCGGCGGCGACCCGCACACGCGAGTCGGCGCCGGCGAACTTCTGCTTCGCCTGCGCAAGCCACTCATTGTATTTCTCGCGGCTGACCGCGCGGATCACGATCGGCATATAGGCGTGATCCTTGCCGCAGATGAAGAAGCACTGCCCGTAGTAGACGCCTTCCTTCTCGATCTTGAACCATGTCTGGTTCAAACGACCGGGGATCGCGTCCATGCGAACGCCGAACGAAGGGACGCCGAACGCGTGGATGACGTCATTCGACGTGACGTGCACGGCGATGACCTCATTGACCGGCACAAGCGCCTCATTATCGACGGACAGCAGACGAAGATCGCCGGGCTGGAGTTCGGATTCCGGCTTCAGCATCTGGTCGAAGCCAAAGCCGCCGCCCTGATCCTCGGGATATTTATAGGACCAATACCACTGGTTGCCGGTCACTTTGATCGTGACGGACGCCTCCGGCACCTCAACCTGCTCCGCCAGCAGTCGCAGCGACGGAACGGAGATGAACAGAAGGATCAGAACCGGAATCAAGGTCCAGACGATTTCGAGCGGCGTATTGTGCGTCAGCTTCGAAGGAATCGGGTTCTTCTGCTCGTTGAAGCGATAGCTGACATAGACCAGCAGGCCCAGAACGAAGAGCGCGATGAACGAAATGATCGGCATCAGCACCATGTTGTAGAATTGCTGAGTTCCCAGGCCGACCGGCGTGACCATGTTCGGCAGGCCAAGGCCGCCCGGCGTGGGCTGCCCTTCAACTTGTGCGAGGGCGAAGCCGGCGAACATAGTCGCGGGAATCGCCACGGCGGCCGCCAATGCGCCACGTGTCAGCATCTGTCGATTGACGTTAAACATTAAAGCCGCCTTTCGAACCCTTCGCCAGACAGTCATTGTTCTTTTTGTGATTTCCGTGCGCAGCCCGCCCAAAGCCCGCCCCGCTCGGTAGTCGGCCGGTTCAATCACAAACCGTCGGTCCGCGCAATTGTTGCAACGCCAGATTCGACAGACAAATCGTCGCGTCAAAGGGTTTGCCAAACAATGCGGCGCGAATGCCGGCGGCCTTGACAGGTGAAGTCCATTTGATAGGCAACGGCCTGTCGCGCGGGATGGCCCGAGGCGACCGGCCACTTTCCCCGCGTCACGAAATTGGAACGGCCACGGAGCCGTCCGCCAGGAGCCATCATGAAGCCCTTGCGCGCTGCGAAAACGCGTCGCCTGTTGCGACATCAGGTCGCGGCGGCGGCCTCATTGCTGTTGCTCGGACTCAGCGCCAACGCGAGCCATGCGCAGGGCGGCCCCGCCAAGTCCAAATTCGGCGATTGGGAAATGCGCTGCGAAAAGCCCCCAGGCGCGGCCGCGGAACAATGCGCGCTGATTCAGAGCGTCGTCGCCGAGGATAAAAGCAACGTCAATCTCGTCGTCATCGTCTTGAAGACGAGCGACGGCAAGAGCCGTCTGCTGCGCGTGATCGCGCCGCTCGGCGTGCTCCTGCCTAACGGGCTCGGCTTAAAAATCGACCAAGCCGACGTCGGCCGCGCCGGCTTCGTCAAATGTCTGCCGACGGGCTGCGTCGCCGAGGTGATGATGGACGACAAGCTCATCGATCAGCTGAAGAGCGGCAAGACCGCGACCTTCATCATTCACCAGGTTCCGGAAGAAGGCATAGGATTGCCGCTGACTCTGCAGGGATTCAAGGATGGATTCGCAAAGCTGCCGTAACGTTTGCACGAAGCGCCTGAGGGGCAAACCCCTTAGAACTGCGCGGAGTCGCCTGGCGATTGTCGTTTCAGCGTCCATCGCGCTCACGCCCGTGGCGGCGGCGTTCGAACTCCCGAGGCTTCGCGTGCCTAGCATCTTCGGCGGCGGCGAACCAAAGGAAGGGCAGCCAGCGCCGCCCGGCGCGACGCCAGATTGTCCCGAGGTCTTCGTTGAAAGCGGCGCGGCCATGCTGCGCTCGCCGCCGGACGCCGACGGCGCCAATGTGCGCTATCAGCTTTCGCTTGGCGAAACGGCGCGCGAATGCGTGGTCGAGGGCGATCGTCTGACGATCAGAGTGGGTCTCGAAGGCTCCGCCGTGCTCGGCGCGCTCGGTCAGCCCGGCGCCTTTGGCGCCAATCTGCGGGTGGCGATTCGCCGTCTGAAAGACGATACGCTCGTCGCCTCGAAGATCTATCGCGTTAACGCGTCAATCCCAAAAGGCGCCGCGCGCGGCGAATTTCAAGTCATCGCCGATCCGTTCACGGTGCCTCTCATGAGCCCGCGCGCCCAGGACGATTACGAGATTCTGGTCGGCTTTACCCAGGGCGCAGAAAAGCCCGTGGCCGAGAAAAAGCGCAAGGGCGGCTAAAGCAGGCTCCGAAAAAGTCGACAGACTTTTTCGATGCGAACCTGCTCCAACATTTTGATTTTGAGCGATTCCTTATCGATCACATGGTTCCATGTGATCGGGAAGCGCTCTAAGCCGCGCTTCTCGTCAGTGCGCGAGCGACTTCAATTCCTTGATGCCGTCGCCGACGAAATCCTTGCCAGCGCCTGCGCCGGCGGAGAGCGCGCGCTCGGCGATCTTGACTGCGGCGTCGGCGGCGGCGGCGCGCACTTCGGCCGAGGCCTGCGCCTCCGCCTGAGCGATCTTCTGTTCGACCTGCTTGACGCTGCGGTCCATGAATTCGCCGAGACGACGACGCCCCTCGGCGGCGATCAATTCCGCCTCTTCCTTCGCCTGCGCGACAATGGACTTGGCTTCGGCTTCGGCTTCCGCCCGCTTCTGTTCGAAGGACGCAAGAAGCGCCTCCGCTTCGTTGCGCAGGCGTTCGGCTTCGGCGAGTTCGCCCTTGATGCGGTTGATGCGCGCATCGATGAACGCGGCGAACTTAGAGTGCGCGCCGACCCAAACCATCACGAGAACGAAGATCGTGAAGCCGACGGCGACGTAGAATTCCGCGTCGAAATGCATTGAGCCTCTCCTCAGTTCGACGATGTCGCGTGCTTGGCGAGCGCGGCCTGGTCGATTTTGGCGCCGGTGAGCTTCTCGACGATGGAGGCGGCGGCGTCGACGGCGATCTGCTCGACATTGGCCAGCGCCTTTGTCTTTGCGCTCGCGATGCGTTCGTCGGCGGCGCGGATTTTCTCCGCCGCCTGCGATTCGGCGAGCGCGCGCTGCCTTGCGCTCTCAGCGGCGATTTTGTGCTGCGCCTCACGGCCGATGCCCTGCGCCTCGTCACGACGGCGACGGAGGTTTTCGTCATTCGCGGCCGCGGCGGCCTGCGCCTTCGACTGCATCTCGCGCGCGGCGCTGAGATCTGAAGCGATCTTGGCGCCCCGGTTCTCGATGATCCCGCCCACGCGCGGAAGCGCGATGCGCGACATCAGCACGTAGAGCAGTCCGAAAATGATGACGAGCCAGAAAATCTGCGGCGCGAAATTTTCGGTCTGGAAGGGCGGAAAGACGCCCTCGTGATGCGCCTCGCCGGCGCCGACGGCCTCGTGCGTCGTCTGCTCGCCCTCGGCGGCGAAAGCGGAAGAGATGATCGCCATGGACATGATCCAAGTCTCGGACAAAGGCCGCGCGGCTGCCGCGCGGCGCATGAGAAAGCGCGCCCGGCCGCAAGGCCGGACGCGAAACGTCACTGCTTCAGGAACAGCAGGATAGCGATGAGGAAGGCGAAGATGCCCAGGCCTTCGGCGAGCGCCGCGCCAATGATGGCGTTGGTGAACTGGGAAGCGGCCGCCGACGGGTTGCGCAGGGCGCCGTTGACGAAGTTGCCGAAAATGATGCCGACGCCGATCGCCGCGGCGCCGGTGCCGATCGCCGCCAGTCCGGCGCCGACGAGTTGCATTTCTGACATATCTTTCTCCTGCTGAATGGGGCGACGTTTATTGTTCGATTTTTATCAGTGGCCCGGGTGAATTGCGTCGTTCAGATAGACGCATGTGAGAACGCTGAAGACGAACGCCTGCAGACAGGCGACGAGCAGTTCGAGCGCATAGAGCGCGACGATCGCCAGGATCGGCACGGGCGCGAGCGCCGCCCAGACGCCGGCCCCGAGCAGCATCACCACGAAGCCGCCGAACACGGCGAGGGTGATGTGGCCTGCAAGGATATTGGCGAAGAGACGGACGGAAAGCGACACCGGCCGCGACAGAAAGGAGATGATCTCGATCGGCACCAGCACGACGAGCACGGGCAGCGGCACGCCATGCGGCACGAAAAGGTTGAGGAATCCGAAGCCGTGGCGATAGAGGCCGTAAACAACCACGAGCGAGATCACCACGATCGCGAAGGCGAAGGTGACGACGATCTGACTCGTCACCGAATAGGTGTAGGGCACAAGCCCGATCAGATTGGCGATGAGAATGAAGGCGAAGAGCGTGAAGACGAAGGGAAAGAACTTCATCCCTTCCGTCCCGGCGGTCTGACGCACCATGCCGGCGACGAATTCATAGAGCATCTCGGCCATGGCCTGCACGCGGCCCGGCACGATCGCCTTCTTGGAGGTCGCAAGGATCATCAGCGCGACGACGCCGAGCGCGGCGAGCAACATGAACAGCGAGGCGTTGGTGAAGGAGGTCTCGATCCCGTTGATCTCGAAGGGCCACAGTCGATGCAGTTCGAACTGCTCGATGGGATTGGACTTTGCGGCTGCTTCTTCCGGATTCATCGCTTTTTCCGGGCGTCGCCGCCCGGCCCCGCTTGGCGCTGGATGCGCCTTCGTGTTCCCTAGAGCGCTTCCCGATCGCATGGAACCATGTGATCGATAGGAATCGCTCCAAATCAAAACGTTGGAGCAGGCTCTCATCGAAAAAGTCTGTCACTTTTTCGAAAACCTGCTCTAGTCTTCGCCCGGCCCTTTCGGTTTCGCCACGCGATAGACGTTCCAAAATCCCGCCGCGACGCCTAGTCCCAGCATTACGATCAGAAGCCATGGCGTCGTGCCAAGCCACTGATCCGCCTGCCAGCCAATGACGGCGCTGACCAACACCGCCCCGACGAATTCGGAGAACGCGTTGAGGCCGACGCGCATGGCGCGCGTGAAGCCCTTGCGCTCCGTCCGCGGCGCCTCTTCGGCGGCCTTCTCTTCGTCGACCTTGCGCAAGGCCGCGTTGAGCTTTTGGAGCCGCGCGTTGAGCGCCGCGCGCTCCGCGTCTTCCTCGTTTTCGTCGCTCATCGGCGTTGTTCGCCTCGCAGATTGCGCCATGCGCAAAAATTGAACGATGGCGCGACGCCGCGCGACGGAAAAGTCGAACCGTTCGGGAGACGGCGCGAAACTCTCGGCTTGCGGCCAATCCTTTCGAGCCGCGCGCAACATATTTCCGGTCATTCATTTAGTCAAGGCGAGGCTCGTTTTGATAACCGGCTGAAATGAAAGCATGTTTGTCCAAGCGGACCCATCTGCTCTCCGACAAGGCGCCGCGGCGCGGCAAATTGCCGGAGGGCGCGGGCGCGGAACTGTGACAGCGGTAAATCTGTTACGCTTTTATGACGCTCCCCTTGCGATCCCTCGCGCCGCTGATCGGCTTCCTGCTCCTGCTGCTCGCGCCGAGCCTCGCGATCGCCAGCGGCGCGCTGTCGTTTCAAATCCGCTTTGAGGCGCTGCTTGTCGTTTCCGTTCTTTGCATCGCGGCCTGCGTGCTCGGCGGATATTCCTTCGCTGAACTCGGTCTGGGCGCGCCCAGGGGCGCTCGCGCCTGGCTCATCTGCGGCGCGCTGACCTGTCTTCTCGTAGCGGGAGTCGTCGTCGAAGCGCAGTTCCTGAACCATTCGGCTCCGGAGCCGAACTGGGTCGCCTTCGCGCCCTTCTATGTGTTCGTGTCGAGCCCCTGCCAGGAGGTCGTCTGCCGCTCGGTCCCCAAGCTGATCGCCGATCGGCTGCAGATGAGCGGACGCCATTACGTGCTGTTTTCCTCGGCGGTCTTTTCGCTGATGCACGGCGCCTATGGCGATCCCGTCCTGCTCGCCAATACGTTTCTGGCCGGAGTCGCATGGAGCACCGCATATCTTTTCACGCGCAACGTCTGGCCGCTGACCGCCTCTCACGCGGCGGTCGGCTCTTTCGCGTTCTGGATCGGGCTCGCCTGATTGTCCGGGCGCGGTCCAGCGAGAATCGCCGCGCGCAGCAGCAGCCACAATACGCAGGCGTTCAGCATATGCCACAGAAAATGCGCGCCGAGCGGAAAGGCGGGACAGATCGCGCGGTCGATCGTTCGAAAGACCAGCGAGATTGCGAAAAGCAGCGCGGCGGCGGCAAGCGCGTGAGCCGTACCGCGCTGTCCGGGCGACGTCCAAAGCAGCGCGGCGAAAATGGCCAGCGCCGCGAGCGCCGGCAGATAGCCGACCGAACCATTCAGCGCGTCCACGGTCGTCGCGAAAGACGAGCCGGCGGCGAAGCCAAGCGTGATCGCCATCGCCGGAACCATCGACAGACGAAAGTACCGGCGAAGCGCCAGCAGAAAATAGCCATAGATGAAGATCGCGATCGGAACGACGTCGAGCAGCATGGCGCCGCGCGTCGCGATCGTATGGAAAACGAAGCTCCCGACGCCCACCGACGCCGTGACGATGATGAGCGCGAGCGCAGGATAATCCGCCCCGCCCCGCCGTCGCCAAAGAAGAAAGGCGCTGGCGGCGGCGATCACAAAAGCGACATTGCTCAAGGCGTTCGCCGGCTCCGCCCAGAAGGCCGAACTCTGCCTTTCGCAATAATCCATTACCGGCGCGCGCCAATCCATGAGCTTTTTTGCAGGTCAATTGCTACGGCAGAACGACGGCGTTCGTCGTGTCGCGCCCACCCTCCCCTTGAGGGGGAGGGTCGAAACGCGAAGCGTTTCGGGGTGGGGTGACTTACGGATAAATGCATAAAACAAACGCGAACTGAATGGCGCGCGCCATAAGGAGTCATTGAAGAAGGGCTTCACCCCACCCCGCGCCTTCGGCGCGACCCTCCCCCTCAAGGGGAGGGTGTTTGCGCCTTCTCTCCCGGAAGCGTCGTCGACTCGCCCAGCGTATCCCGCACATAGAGCTTGATCACCGCGACATAGATGACGACCGTCAGCGGCGCGGCGAAGATCGTCGCGCCGAGACCGAACAGCGTGCCGAACAGCGCGATCGAAATGAGCATCAGCGCCGGCGGCACCCGCACCAATTGCCGCTGGATGAGCGGCATGATCATATTGCCGTCGAGCTGATGAATGGCGAGGTAGGCGAGGATCGTCCAAAGCATCGTATAGGGTCCGATCGTCGCCGCGACCGCCACTGAAGGAAAGATCGCCAGAATCGGCCCGATATAGGGGATGAATTCCGAGAGCCCCGATATGGCGCCAAGCGCGAAGGGCGATGGCAGGCCGATGAGCCAGACCGCCACGCCGGCCATGACGCCCATCGTGACCATTTCAATCATCTGACCGAGCAGCCAGCGGCGCAGCGCGGTGGAGACGTGACCGAGCGTTTCGCGAGCTCTATTGCGCCAGCGCGGCGCAAACAGCAGCGTGAAGCCTTCGCTGTAGAGCGCCGGCTCGCTCGCGATGAACACGCCGGCGAAAAAAGCCACGAGCCCGCCAAGAACGGCCTCGATGCTGACGGTGAACGAACGTCCGATCAGACCGGACAGCGAAATATTTTCGCCGAAGGAGGACGGCAGATAGTCGGAGAGTCCTGATCGGGTGATTTCGAGCGAGATCGCGTCCGCCGTCTGCTCGGCGCGGCGCAACACGTCGTGAAACTCGCCAGCCATCGTACGGCCGAAGAGATAGAAAGTCCCGCCGATGATCGAGGCGATCAGCAGGCCCGAAAGCGTGAGCGCCACACCGCGCGGCAGGCGGATCTTCAGGAACGGCGTTGCAACGAGGTGAATGAGCGTTGCGACAAGCACCGCGCCGGTCGCAAGGATGATGACATTGAAGAGCAGCCAGATGAGAAACGGCGCGAGGGCGAGCGCGATGAAGATCGCCGAGCGTAGAACGAATTCGCTTCTGGTCATGTCAGCTTCGCCCGATTGCGCGACCAATGCGCTCCGGCCCAAAACCAGGCGCATCTCGTCCGGGGACATTTAGGGTGGCTCGGCGGCAACCGAGCACCAGCATTAAAAAAGCATGAGCCGTTACTTCGTGGACGAATAGCGGCTATACGCTGATGTAAACGCCTCGCGGCCCGCAGCTCTTATAATCGCAGTACATTCGCCGATGAGCGGCTGGATTCGGCCGCAAGCCGGGTCGTTGGTCGACGCCAAAAAGAAATTGTAACTGGCACGAGCCGCTGCTGCATTGAAGTCATACTCTGCACAAAAGACAAATCTCGGCGTGTACCCAACGAGTAATTTCGACGGAGAAACAGGCATTATGACTGCGTCGGTCTGGCCTTGATCGGAAATCATGTAAGGTTCGGACGAGCCATCGCGCAGAATGGCAAACGCCACGCAATCAGGCAGGATCGCTTGATGATTTGGGGCAGATTGAACAACCCAATTCAAGTTTTCAAGAAACTGCTGCCGCGGCGTCGGCTTGAAATCTCCGATTGCATCGTTATGGGCCTCCCTAATCATTCCTGGTGAATCTTCCAGAAACTCGCCCAATCCATGCGCCAATGTCCGCGTTACGGCGACTGCCTTGTCCAAATGTTCCTGAAGGTGCGGGAACACGATCTGCTTCAACAGTTCAGATGACACTCTCTCTCGGCCGTCTTCTGAAGACAGCGTGAGATGTTCATCAAGCCTTTGAGCAACTCGTGTCCAGATCGCGTTCCCAACCCACTGATCGTCACTCACTAGCTCGCTCAGAGTTTTCGAAATTTGCGTCCCCGCTTCCCCAAGAAGCGAACGAAAGTGAGCCATTCGCTGAGTTAGGTGAAACACCACTTCGGCGGCAACGACAGATGCAACGCTCGCGGCGAAAGGCAGAGATCTAATCTCGTTAAGTTTCCTTGAAAGCGCTGTTTCTATATCGGTGATGCGATCGTCAAGTGTAGGTGAGCCAGTTTCTTCAACCATGGAATAAAAGTAGTTCTCTGACCCCACCTTCTTGATAGGACGCAGACAAGGAGCAGCGCTTTTTCTAAAGACCCAGATATCTTTCCTCTTCGGCAAGGAGCCGAACGGCTTTTGAAGAAATCTTGGAAGGAAATGCTGGTTTGCGCCGGCGGCCAACTTGCACGACCTCTCGTTTCGGATGCCGCAACTTCTTTGGAGCTAAATTTTTTTCTATACTCACCATCAACTCGCCAGCGCGAATTTCTCCGCCTGTTCAAGATCGACCGAGACGAGCTGCGAGATGCCGCGCTCGGCTTGCGTCACGCCGAAGAGCCGGTCCATGCGCGCCATGGTGATCGGATTATGGGTGATGGTGACGAAGCGCGTGTCGGTCTTCTTGCGCATCTCTTCCAAAAGATCGCAGAAGCGCTCGACATTGCTGTCGTCGAGCGGCGCGTCGACCTCGTCGAGCACGCAGATCGGCGACGGATTGGTCAGGAACACCGCGAAAATGAGCGACATCGCGGTCAGCGCCTGCTCGCCGCCCGAGAGCAGCGTCATCGTCGTCGGCTTCTTGCCGGGCGGACGGGCGAGAATGTCGAGGCCGGCCTCGAGCGGATCGTCGCTTTCGACAAGCTGCAGTTCGGCCGCGCCGCCGTCAAAAAGGATGGTGAACAGCTCCTTGAAATGCGCGTTGACCTTGTCGAAGGCCGCGAGCATGCGCTCGCGCCCCTCCTTGTTGAGACTGGCGATCGCGGCGCGCAGTTTCTTGATCGCTTCCGAAAGATCGTCGCGCTCGGCGATCATCTTTTCGCGCTGCGTCTCGACCTCGGTGAGTTCGTCCTCGGCGCGCAGATTGACGGCGCCGAGCCGTTCGCGGTCGGCGCGTAAATTCTCCAGCCGCCGTTCGATGTCGGCGATCTCCGGCAGATCGTCGCCGTCTTTGACCTCGGCGAGTTGGGCGAGCGCTTGCGGCGTCGATTCGAGATCATGCGCGATGGCGCGCTCGACGTCGGCGACGCGCTGGCGCGCGGCCTCCAGCTGCGCCTCGCTGCGCGCCATGTCTTCGCGCGCGGCGCTCATCGCCTCAAGGGCGGCGC
>NZ_JAMRYX010000149.1 GCF_024448135.1 Methylocystis suflitae | reverse complement strand
GGCAAGAAGCCGCAAACTGAAACGCAGCATTATCCTGCGCTCCCCAGGGCCAATTCCTTCGCCTCTTGGAGCCCCAGCGGCTCATGCGTCGCGGCGACGATCATTCCGCCGTTGCCGCAATGATCGCGCATCGCGACGGCGAATTTCTCGCGCGAGGCGCGGTCGAGCGCGGTCAGCGGCTCGTCGAGCAGCCAGAGGGGTCGGAAGGCGACGAGGAGACGCGCCAGCGCCGCGCGCCGCTTCTGGCCGGCGGAGAGCACGCCGAATGGCGCGCCAGCGACATGCCCAAGGCCGACGATCGCGAGGGCGGCGTCGATTGTGTGGCTTCGCCCGTCCGGCCCTTGAGCGAGATAGCGCGACCAGAAATCGAGGTTCTCTTCGATCGTCAGCGCCGACTTCAGTCCGTCGTTATGCGCAAGATAATGCGCCTGCTGCGGCAGTTCGACGTCTGGCGGCCCGCCTTCGAGGGCGATCGAGCCTTCCGCGCGCGGCAGGAGTCCCGCCAAGGCCCGCAGCAGCGTCGACTTTCCGGCGCCGTTGGGACCCGTCACGATCAGCGCCTGCCCGGCGGAGAGCGAAAAGCTCACGCGATCGAGGACGCGCCTGCCGCCGCGCAAAACGCCGAGATCGTCGACGCAAAGTCGCAAAGCGCCATCGACGGGCGGCTGAACGGGCTGGGACACATCGATCGACATGCGCTCCGCATAGAGCTTTGCGATCGACTCCGCCAGACGGGACGACAGAGAGCGCCCTGGCGAGGGCCCCGTCCGCTCGCGCCTCAAGCGCTGCGGCGTTCTCCCGCCGCGCCGCTGGCGCAGACGGGACGGGAATGCTAAGCAGCGCAGACCCTTTCTTGGGCGCTCAGCGGCCCAAGTTCTCGCCAATAGCGCGCGGCGCGCCCGTTATTCAGGGATTGCCCAATAAGTGACGAAGCATAAGAGCTTAGAGGATTACGCGGCAAGGCGATTCCGTTTTGCTGGCAACGCCTTGCTGGAGTTCAGCGATCCGTTCTTCGCCCAGATCGACAGGCTGCGCGCCGAGTTCGAGGCGCAGGGCAAGCATTTCGTCAGCTTCGCCAATTACGACTACCTCGGGCTCGCGAATCACCCGCGGATCCGCGAGGAAGCAAAGCGCGAGGTCGACGGGCTGGGCGTTGGCGCCCTGGCCTCCCGGCTTGTCGGCGGCGAGCGCACGACGCACAAGCCCTTCGAAGCGGAGATCGCCGAATTCCTGGGCATGGAGAGCGCGCTGACGCTCGTCTCCGGCTATCTCTCCAATGTCACGACGATCGCCTGGCTGATGAGCGGCAAGCGCGACGCGATCTTCATCGACGAACTCGCGCATAACAGCATCGTCGCGGGCGCCGACGGCGCGCCGGCGCAGGTCGTCAAATTCCGCCACAACGATTTAGATCATCTCGAACATCTGCTCGCGCGTCACCGCGAGGAATACCGCAACGTTTTGATCGTGGTGGAAGGCGTCTACAGCATGGACGGCGACACCGCCGACCTGCCGCGGCTCCTCGCCATCAAGGAAAAATTTCAGGTCTGGCTGCTTGTCGACGAGGCGCATTCTCTCGGCGTGCTCGGCGCGACGGGCCGCGGCCTCGCCGAACATCAGGGCGTCGATCCCGCGCGCATCGACCTCATCGTCGGCACCATGTCGAAAACGCTCGCGTCCTGCGGCGGCTATGTCTGCGGCAAGAAGCAGGTCATCGACTGGTTCCGCTACACGCTGCCGGGCTTCGTCTACAGCGTCGGCCTGTCGCCCGTCATTCTCGCCGCCGCGCGCACGGCGCTGCGGCTGATGCAGGAAGAGACCTGGCGCATCGCCAAACTCGCCGCGAACGCCGAACTCTTCCGCACGGTCGCGCATGAAGCGGGCTTCTCGACCGGGCCGGCGATCGGCCGCGGGGTCGTGCCGATCCTGTTCTCGAGCGACGTCGAGACGATGTGGGCGTCGCAGCATTTGTTGGAGAACGGCTATTACGTGCCGCCGGTGGTGCGCATCGGCGTGCCGAAAGACGGGCCGCGGCTGCGCTTCTTCTTCTCCGCGGGCCACAGCGAAGCGGAAATTCGCGGCGTCATCCAGACGCTGCGCGACATGCCGCCGGTGACGGAAGAGGCGCATCAGATCGTCGCCGCGGCGATGGCGGGCGGCTAACTTCCTTCTCCCGCGTCACTATGACGCTTTCGATTACGGCCCTTGGGCCGCTAGGACTTATCTTATGGCGCGGATCGAGATTCTTCCGGTCGACGGCCCTTTGCGCTTTGCGACCTTCTGCAGGCTGCCGCGATTGCTCTATGCCGGCGCGGAGGGCTACGCGCCGCCGCTCGACGTCCAGTGTTGGACAGTCTTCGCGCATATGCTCAATCCGCATTACAAGCTCGTCGAAGAGAAGAAATTTCTCGCCCGCCGCGACGGCCAGTGGGTCGGCCGCGTCATGGCGCAAATCTATAAGCCCGGCGTCACGCCGGTCGGCGCCTCCAACGCGCAGTTCGGCGCGCTCGACGCCATCGACGACATCGAGGTCGTGCGCGCGCTGACCCAGGCCGCCGAGGACTGGCTGCGCGCCAAGGGCGCGGAGCGGATCAACGGTCCTTTCACGCCCTCGATCAACAGGGAATGCGGGCTGCTCGTCGATGGCTTCGACGCCACGCCGATGTTTTTCATGCCCTGGCATCCGCCCTATCTCTCGCGCCATCTCGAGGCGCTGGGGTATGAGAAGGCGCAGGACCTCTTGTCCTACCGCTTCGAAATTTCGAGCGACGAGAGCGACAAGCCGGCGCGCATTTCAACGCGGCGCGAATGGCGCGATCGCTTGAAACTTCGGCCTTTGAACATGAAGGCCTTGAAGCAGGGCGAGACCGCGCTGATGGCCGAGCTGTTCAACGACGGCTGGAGCGGAAATTGGGGCTTCGTGCCCTTCACCAAGGAAGAATTCGACTCCGACGCCGATGCGCTGCAATATCTTGTGCCGGCGGATTTCGGCATCGTCGTCGAGCTTGACGGCGTTCCGCAATCCTTTGCGATCGCGCTTCCCAATCTCAATGAGATTTTGGCCGATCTCAACGGCCGTCTGTTCCCCTTCGGCTGGGCGCGCGCGTTTAAGCGGTTCCGCTCGCATCAGTTCAAATCGGCGCGGCTGTTGCTGCTTGGCACGCGAAAGACGCTGCAAAAAAGCGCGACCGGCGGCGCGATCTTCTTGTCGCTGGTCGAAGAGATGCGGCGGCGCCACGCAAAAATCCGCATTCCGCATCTCGAAGCGGGCTGGGTGTTGGAAAGCAACGCCGACATGCGCCGGCCGATCGAAATGTTCGGCGGCAAGGTCGACAAGATTCACCGCATCTATGAAAAGCGCCTCACGGTCGGCGGTGGCGAGGCGATGCGTATGCGCGACGGCGTCACGGCAACTCAGCTACAGGATGCAACGTCATGAACGGCATATCCGTCACCGCCAATGGCGCCGACCGCTCGCATGTCGAACGGCGCAAGCTGATCCTCGAAAAATATCCGCAAGTGCGCCAGCTCTTCGGAAAGGACCCCGTGACTTTCAAGATCACGGCGGCGATTTTCGTCGGTCAGCTCGTCATCGCCGCGATTTTAGGTTCGCTCGGCCTCTCCTATTGGTGGCTGTCGCTGTTAATGGCGATCTGCATCGGCGCCTTCGCCAATCACGCTAATTTTGTCATCATCCACGACGCGATCCACAATTGCGTCTTCGAGAACCCGCTCGCCAATAAATGGACGGCGATCCTCGCCGATCTTCCCAATGCCTTTCCGACGGCGATGGGCTTTCGCTGCTATCACATCAAGCATCATTCGCATCTGTCGGCCTATGATTATGACGCCGACATTCCGAGCCGCTGGGAAGTCGAATGGGTTGGCAATAGCGCCTGGCGCAAAGCCGCGTGGCTCTTCTTCTTCCCCGCGATCCAGCTTGCGCGACTGTCGCGTCTGAAAGGCACGGTGCCGATCTGGGGAACCTGGACCTATATCAATATCGCCGTCATCGCCCTCTTCGATCTTTTCGTGCTCTGGGCGTTCGGATGGAACGCCCTGCTCTATCTGTTCTTTTCCTTCTGGTTCTCGGTCGGCGGCCTGCATCCCTTGAGCGCGCGCTGGCTGCAGGAGCATTTCGCCTTCGGCCCCGACCAGGGGACGTTCGACTATTACGGGCCGCTCAATACGCTCGCGCTCAACATCGGCTACCACAACGAGCATCACGACTTTCACGAAATCCCGTGGAACCGTTTGCCGGAGCTGAAGGCGATGGCGCCCGAGTTCTATGACGATCTGCGTTGCCATCGTTCTTGGCTGGCGCTGCTCGTCACCTTCATCTTCGATCCGACCTATTCGCTGGGAACACGGTCGGAAAATGTGATGCAGGCGGCCGGGCGCGAGGCTCCCGCCATAGCGCCGGCGGAGTAGGTCATGACGCAGGACGCAAGAACAGAAGCGCTCGACGCTTCGCCCCGCCTCTTCGAGAGCGATCTCCTCGACAAGCTGTCGCGCGTGCACCATTTGACGCCGGTGATCTTCTATTGCCCGATCATTCTCGGCCTGCTGATCTATTCCCTGACGCTCAACAGCGTGACGCTGGTCGTGCTTGGCCTCGTCATCGGCTATCTCGGCTGGACGCTGACCGAATATTTCGGCCACCGCTACCTCTTCCACACCGTGTTCGCGCTGCCTTTCGGGCTTGGGCCGCGCTTCCAGTTCCTCATCCACGGCGTGCATCACATCTATCCCAATGACCCGCTGCGGCTCGTCATGCCGCCGCTGCTCTCGGCGCCGATCATGCTGATCGCGCTCGTCTGCGCCCGCGTGCTCTTCGGCGCGACATTCGCCTGGCCAGCGCTGGCCGGCTTCATCATGGGGTACGTGATCTATGATTGCGTGCACTACTGGACGCATCACGGTCAGCCGAAGTCCGACTTCGGCCGCTTGGTGAAGCGCCTGCACATGCTGCATCATTTCCGCGACGCCGAGAAAGGCTTCGGCGTTCACGCGATCTGGTGGGACTATGTGTTCGGCACCGCCTATCGGAAAGACGAGACGCCTGGAACAAGGGCGGTGTGAGGGCGCGATCTTACCCTCTCCCATGGGTAGAGGGTGGCTGCGAAGCAGCCGGGTGAGGGGTAATGCTGAATCCGGCTGATCCGTTCTCTTGGGCCGTGTCATTCCCGGCAGGCCGCAGGCCTGACCGGGAATCCAGAAAAGCTGTCTTGCTCTGGATTCCCGATCGCTCGCTTCGCGAGCGTCGAGAATGACACCCGAGCCCTTCAAACGGATTTCGTATAACTGCTGAAGGGGATTACCCCTCACCCCGGTCCTTCGGACCGACCCTCTCCCTTTGGGAGAGGGTGAACGACCCTCACCCCTGCCCGGTCCGCTTGAACCACTCGTCTTCGGCAATCACCTCGATCCCCAGCTCCGCAGCCTTCTTGAGCTTCGAGCCCGCGCCGGGACCGGCGACGACGAGATCGGTTTTCTTCGACACCGACGCCGCGACATGCGCGCCAAAACGCTCGGCCTGCGCCTTGGCTTCATCGCGCGTGAGCAGCTCCAGCGCGCCTGTGAACACCACCGTCTTGCCGGCGACGGGCGATGTGGACGCAACCGCCGGCATCGGCTCCAGCGTGACGTGTTTCAGCAGCGCGTCGAGCTCGCGCTCATTGTGCGGCTCGGCGAAAAAATCGTGCAACGCCTCGGCGACGACGGGTCCGACGCCATCGATCGAATCGATGCGGGCGCGCGCCTCGCTGCCCGGCGCCGCATCGCGCGCGGTATCGCGCAGCGACTCGAAATCGCCGAAATGGCGCGCCAGCCGGCGCGCATTAGTCTCGCCAACATGGCGCATGCCAAGCGCAAAGATGAAGCGATTGATTGGAACGCTTCGGCGCGCCTCGATCGCGGCAAAGAGGTTGCGCACCGAGGTCTCGCCATAGCCCTCGCGGTTTTTGATTTTGGTGAGGCTCGCGCGGTCGCGTTCCTCCAGCGTGAAAATGTCGGAGGGCGTGCGGATGAGGCCCTCCTGAAAGAACAGCTCTATCTGCTTGTCGCCAAGACCTTCAATGTCCATGGCGTTGCGCGAGGCGAAATGTTTCAACCGCTCGATCGCCTGTGCCGGACAGACGAGCGAACCCGTGCACCGGCGCACGACATCGGCTTCGCCTGTCTTTTCGTCGATCTCGCGCAGCGCCGCCGAGCCGCAGCGCGGGCAGACATGCGGAAATTGATAGGGCTTCGCACCGTGCGGCCGCTTCTCCGTCACCACCTCGACGATCTGCGGAATGACGTCGCCCGCCCGCTGCACGACGACGGTGTCGCCGATGCGAATATCCTTGCGCGCGATCTCATCTTCGTTGTGCAGCGTCGAGTTCTGCACGACGACGCCGCCGACCGTCACCGGTTCGAGCCTTGCGACCGGCGTCAGCGCGCCCGTGCGTCCGACCTGAATCTCGATGTCGCGCAAAATTGTCCTCGCGCGTTCGGCCGGAAACTTATGCGCCACCGCCCAGCGCGGGGCGCGCGAGACGAACCCGAGCCGCTCCTGCAGCGCGATGTCATTCACCTTGTAGACGACGCCGTCGATGTCATAGCCGAGCGTCGCGCGTTGCGTTTCGATCGAACGGTAATGCGCGAGCATGTCTTCCGCGCTCTCGCAGAGCGTCGTCAGCGGATTGACGGGCAGCCCGTAACCACGCAGCGCCTCAAGCACGCCCAGCTGCGTATTCGCGGGCAGCGCGGACGTCTCGCCCCAACCATAGGCGAAGAAATGCAGCGGCCGGGATGCTGTGATCTTCGAATCGAGCTGCCGCAGAGAACCAGCGGCGGCGTTGCGCGGATTGGCGAAGAGAGTCTTGCCAGAGTCCTTTTGCCGCATGTTGAGCGCCGCAAAATCCTTATGCGTCATATAGACTTCGCCGCGCACTTCAAAAACGTCGGAATGATCGCCGCGCAACCGTTGCGGAATCTCGCCGATCGTTCGCACATTGGCGGTGACGTCTTCGCCCTCATAGCCGTCGCCGCGCGTCGCCGCCTGCACGAGATGGCCTTTCTCGTAGCGCAGCGAACAGGACAGCCCGTCGATCTTCGGCTCAAAGGTGAAGCGCAGCGCGCCGTCGCGCAGACCCAGGAAGCGGCGCACGCGCGCGACGAACTCCTCGACCTCTTCGTCGGAGAAAACATTGCCGAGCGAAAGCATCGGCACGGCGTGCTTCACTTTGGCGAATTTTTCAGAGGGCTTCGCGCCGACTGTCTTCGTCAGCGACTGCGCCGTGGCGAGCTCGGGGAAAGCTCTTTCCAACTCTTCGTAGCGACGGCGCAGCGCGTCATAGTCGGCGTCGGAGATCGTCGGCGCGTCC
Organism: Methylocystis suflitae; assembly: GCF_024448135.1. Classification (GTDB taxonomy): domain Bacteria; phylum Pseudomonadota; class Alphaproteobacteria; order Rhizobiales; family Beijerinckiaceae; genus Methylocystis; species Methylocystis suflitae. Next base: position 10,359 of record NZ_JAMRYX010000149.1, on the reverse strand, counting down.
TCCTGGTAATATCGGCGATCATGCGCGGCGATCTCTTCCTGCAGCCGCGCATGTTCGGCGCGCGCTTCGGAAAGGGAAGGCTCGGGAGGCGAGTTGGCCATATGCTGGACCATCCGGTCGATTGGGCGCGCCAGGCGGCGCTCTATTCTTTCAGGGCTGAAAGAGCGAATTCTAATCGATCGCTACCCCAGAATAGTTCCTCTTTTGCAAAAAAGCTCGGCGCGCCGAACACGCCCCGACTCCTGGCCTCATCCGTACGCGCTCTGAGCAATCGCTTTACGGACTCGTCATTGGCGCGGTTAAGAGTCGCCTCCTCATCGAGCGAGAGACCCCGTAAAATATCCTTCAGGACGGAGTGTTCCGAGATGTCGAGGTCATCGAAAAAATTGGCGCGATAGACGGCCCGAACGAAAGCAGCAAGCTTATCCGTCCCATCCAACGCGGTTGCGACCCGCGCGGCCAAAAGGCCGTTGCGCGGAAAGGCGCTAGGCCTGCGCCACGCAATGCCCTTGCTCTGGCAGAGACGTTCGATGTCGCGCCACATATAGGCGCCTTTTGCCGGATAGAGATTAAAGGGTGAATCCCGCCAGCCCTGCTCGGCGAAGATCGGCCCAAGAAGAAAGGGTCGCCACACCACCTCGATGCGAGCGGCGGCGGCCATTTTCTCGATCTCTTCCGCGGCGACGTAAGAATATGTGCTTGCGAATTCGAACCAGAATTCGAGTTTCTCCGCCATCGCGTCGACCTACGCCGCTTCCGGCGCGGCTCCGACGAGGCGGCGCGCATCCCGCGCGCTGATCGGGCGCCCAAAGGCATAGCCCTGCGCGAAGCCGCAGCCGAGCTGATAAAGCTCGATCGCATCCTGCTCGGTCTCCGCGCCCTCGGCGACGACGTCCATGCCGAGATCCTGCGCCAGCGCGATGATCGAGCGCAGAATGACGGGGCGCGCGCCCTTGCCGGACTGCTTGATGAAGGAACGGTCGATCTTGATCGTGTCGAAGGGGAAGCGCTGCAAATAGGCCAGCGACGAATAGCCGGCGCCGAAATCGTCGAGCGACAGCCCCGCGCCGAGCTCCTTGATGCGCGCCAGCATCTGCGCGGCATATTCGGGATTCTCCATCACCAGACTCTCGGTCAGTTCGAGTTTGAGGCTGCCTTTGGCGATGTCATTGCGCATCAACACGCTTTTGACGTCGCGCAGGAGGTCGTGGCGTAAGAGCTGGCGCGACGAAACATTGACGGTGGCGAAAATCGGCGGATCGACCGCAAGCGCGCGTTGCCAGGCCGCGAGTTCGCGCGCCGTGCGCTCCAGCGCCAAAAGTCCGAGGTCGACGATCAGCCCCGTCTGCTCGGCGATGGGAAGGAATTCGGAAGGCTCGAGCCGACCCAGGCGCAGATGGTCCCAGCGCAGCAAGGCCTCGAAACCGGCGATGGTGCGATCTTCGAGCCTGACGATCGGCTGGAAGAAAACCTTGATCTCGCTGCGCTCCAACGCTCGCCGCAGATCGGCTTCGAGCGTCAGCCGGTCGGAGCGCTGCGCGCGCATGGCCGGGCGGAACACTTCGATGCGGTTGCCGCCCGAGCGCTTGGCGTGGCGCATGGCGATTTGGGCGTCTTCCAGCATGTCGCCGGCGCCGGGATGCGTCTGCTGGTCATAGAGCGCGATGCCGATCGAGGCGAACAGCGCGATCTCGCGATCGGTGAAGCGCACCGGAATAGACAGCGCGCGGCGCACCGAATCGGCGATGGAGATGACGTGGTCGGCGTGCGATTCCGAGACCAGGATGATCGCGAATGTATCGCCGGAAAGTCGCGCCAGCGTGTCTTGAGGCTGCAACAGCCTCGTCAGGCGATGCGCCACTGTGAGCAGAATGCTGTCGCCCATGGCCATGCCGACCTGCTCGTTGATCTGCTTGAAGCGGTCGATGTCGATGACGAGGATCGTCGGGCGCACGTCCTTTTCCATGCGCGCGAGAATCAGGGCGGCCTCCAGCCGGTCGAAGAAGAGTTCCCGGTTCGGCAGGCCCGTGAGATTGTCGCGCACGGCGTCGTGCAGCAACCGCTCCTGGGCGTTGCGCTCGTCGGTCACGTCATTGAGCGTGCCGACGACGCGGATCACCTCGCCGTCGGGGCCGACGACAGGCCGCGCCCGCAGCCGGTAGCAGAGGTAATGGCCGTCAGCTGCGCGCAGGCGGAAGTCCTGATTGATGCGGCCGCGCCGCTGCTCCAGAATGGCGTCGAGGCAGGCGCGATAGCGGTCCTGCTCGAAGGGATGCAGCAGATCGAGCCATGAGGAGGCGGCGCCCTCGAGCCCGCCGCGGTCGAGCCCGAGCGCCGCTTCCGCTTCCGGGCTGACGTAGATGTGGTCCGACGGAACGTCCCAATCGAACACGATCTCATTCGCGCCGGTGAGCGCGAGGGCCTTGCGCTCGACGTCGCTGATGGCGCCGTGCGACAGCCCGCCGGCGGCAAAGGCGTTTTGCATCACCGTGAACCCGATCAGCATCACGATGAGCACCAGGCCGCCGACGAGCGCCGGAGACACCAGGTCGTTGGTGACCCAGCCGGCCACCGCAAATCCCGCCGTCGCCACCCACACGGCCAGCAGGAACCACGTCGGGATCAGCATGATGGCCCGATCGAAGCCGTGCGTGGCGAGATAGAGAATCAGCACGAAACCGATGACGGCGGCCGTCGCCAGCGAGATGCGCGCGACGCCCGCGGCGACGGGCGCGTCGAATACCGCAAGGCCGACGAGGTCCAGCAGGATCAGCAGCCACAGGGCGGCGACGTGCCAGGCGCGCACATGCCAGCGGTTGAGGTTCAGATAGGCGAAAAGGAAGACGACGAGCGTCGCCGAGAGAACCGTCTCGGCGCCGGCGCGCCAGATTCGGTTGGCGTTGGCGTCAAAGCCGAAAATCTTGTCCCAAAAGCCGAAATCGATGCACACATAGGCCAGCACCGCCCAGGCGAGCGCCGCCGCCGCCGGGAAGATGACGGCGCCTTTCACCACGAAGACAATGGTCAGAAACAGCGCGAGCAGGCCGGCGATGCCGATGACGATGCCCTTGTAGAGCGTCAGGCTCGTCACCTTGTCCTTATAGGCGGCTGGCTCCCACAAATAGAGCTGCGGCAGGTTCGGCGTGCGCAGCTCCGCGACATAGGTGACCGTGGTCCCGGGGTCGAGCGTCAGCCGGAAAACGTCGGCGTCGGAGGCGTCTTCGGCCTCGGGCGGAAAGCCCTGGCTGGCCGTGATCGCCGTGATGCGCGTCGAGCCGAGATCGGGCCAGATGACTCCCGAGCCCTGCAGCCGGTAATGCGGGGCGACGATCAGGCGCTCGATCTGCTCATCCGTGTCGTTGGTGAGCGCGAAAACGATCCAGTTGGGCTGGCTGCCGGCCTCCTTGGCGCCGACCTCGATACGGCGGACGATGCCGTCTGAGCCGGGCGCGGTCGAGACCTGCAGGCGGTCGCCCTGCGAGGAATGTTTCTCAACGACATTGGTGAGATCGATCGCCCGCGCGCCTTGCGGCACCCGCACCGACTCCATGGCGACGGCCTGAGCGGAGAGGATGAACAAAAAGAGCGCAATCAGGTATTTTTTCAGACGCACGAACTCTCTTCTCGATGCCGCAGGCTCGGAGAACGCGTCTGGCGCGGCCGATGGCGGGCGCCAAGCGCGTGAGCGGGCTGTCATCGCCAGACTCTGATCGGAAAGTGGTAGAGGCTTCGAGCCCTGTCGGCAAGCCGATTCGCCAAGCTTTGCAATAACGGTATGTTCCTTGCGTCGCTGCGCTTCTTGGCCGCGCTTGCGGAGCGCGGACGGCGCCAATATACGCTGCTTGAAGGCCACCGTCGCAATCTGCAGACGCATGGCGGTTTTTTTGCGGTGTGCCCACCCGCGAAGTTCTGGGAAAACGGGAACGGATTGGATGCGAAGCGCTCTCGGCGGCCCTCGCCTTCTGCTGCGCCGCCTCCGCGAGATCAGCGCGGAACCGGTGAGCGCGCAGGCGCGGCTCGACAAGATCGTGGTGCAGATCGCCGCGAATATGGTCGCCGAGGTTTGTTCCGTTTATGTGCTGCGCGCCGACCAGCGCTTGGAGCTTTACGCCACGGAGGGCCTAAACCGCGAGGCCGTGCATCTCACCACGATGCACGCGGGCGAAGGACTTGTCGGCCTGATCGCCAAGAGCGCCGAGCCTCTCGCCCTCTCCGAGGCGCAGGAGCATCCCTCCTTCTCCTATAAGCCTGAGACGGGCGAAGACGCCTATCACTCCTTCCTTGGCGTGCCGATCCTGCGCGGCGGCAACACGCTCGGCGTGCTTGTCGTGCAGAACAAGGTGCGCCGCGTTTATTCGGAAGAAGAGATCGAGGCGCTGCAGACGACGGCGATGCTGCTCGCCGAGCTCATCGCCTCGGGCGAATTGCAGGCGATCGAAGACCCGCGCGATCTCGCGCTGTATCGCCCGGCGTCGCTGAGAGGCGCGCCGATGGCGGAAGGCGTCGGCCTCGGCCATGTGCTGCTGCACGAGCCGCGCGTCGTCATCAAGCAGCTCGTCGCCGAGGACATGCCCGCTGAACTCGCGAGGCTCGAACATGCGATCGACGCGATGCGCCAGTCGATCGACGAGCTCGTCGCGCATAGCGACCGCATCGCCGCCGGCGAGCCGCGCGACGTGCTCGAAACCGTGCGCATGGTCGCCTATGACCGCGGCTGGGTGCGCCGCCTGCGCGAAGCGGTGATGACCGGGCTGACGGCGGAGGCGGCGGTCGAGCGCGTCCAGAACGACGCGCGCGCGCGCATGCAGCGCCAGACCGATCCCTATCTGCGCGACCGCCTGCACGATCTCGACGATATCGCCAACCGGCTGCTGCATCAGCTGACGGGTCAGAGCTACGTCGCCGATCGCGACAGCGTGCCGGAAAACGCGATCATCGTGGCGCGCAACATGGGGCCGGCGGCGCTTCTCGACTATGACCGCAAGCGGCTGCGCGGCCTCGTGCTGGAGGAAGGCGGGCCAACGAGCCACGTCGCCATCGTCGCGCGCGCGCTAGGCGTCGCCACCGTTGGGCTTGTCGCCGGCCTGATCGACATCGTCGAAACCGGCGATCCGATCATCGTCGACGGCACGACCGGCGAAGTGCATGTCCGGCCGCAGCCCGACGTGCAGAGCGCTTATGCTGAAAAGGCGCGGCTGCGGGCGCGGCGTCAGGAGCAATACGCCAAGCTGCGCGACGTGCCGGCGGTCACCAAGGACGGCGTCGAAATCGCGCTGCACATGAACGCCGGCCTCGCGATCGACATGCCGCATCTGCGTGAAACCGGCGCAAATTCGATCGGACTCTTCCGCACCGAGTTGCAATTCATGCTCGCGCCGCGCTTTCCGCGCATGGACGAGCAATATCGCTTCTACAAAGCCGTGCTCGACGCCGCGCCGGAGAAGCCGATCACATTTCGCACGCTCGACATCGGCTCCGACAAAATCCTTCCCTATATGGCGAAGATCGAAGAGGAGAACCCTGCTCTCGGCTGGCGCGCCATCCGCATCGGCCTCGACAGGCCGGGGCTTTTGCGCATGCAGCTGCGCGCGATGCTGAAGGCGGGCGCCCATCGCAATTTGCGCATCATGTTTCCGATGATCGCCAATGTCGCGGAATTTGACGCCGCGAAGGCGATTGCGCTGCGGGAGCTCGAGCACATCACGCATCATCGCCACCCGCCGCCGACGCGCCTGGAGCTCGGCGCGATGGTGGAAGTGCCGTCGCTCCTGTGGGAAATCGATCTTATCGCCGAACGCGCGGATTTTCTGTCGGTCGGATCGAACGATCTGGTGCAATACATGTATGCGGCCGACCGCGACAACACGCGCGTTTCGAAGCGCTACGACAATCTCTCGCGGCCGGTGCTGCGCGCGCTCGAGCGCATCGTCACGGCCGGCGCGCGGCACAACGCGCCGGTGACGCTCTGCGGCGAGATGGGCGGCCGCCCGCTCGAGGCGCTGGCGCTGCTCGGCATCGGCTACCGCTCGCTGTCGATGGCGGCCTCTGCCATCGGTCCGGTCAAGTCAATGATCCTCAATCTCAATCTCGAAGAGGCGCAGGTGTATCTCGCCTCGCTGCTCGCGTCCGACGACGGCAGCGCTTCGGTGCGCGAGCAATTGCGCGATTATGCGATCGCGCGCGGCGTGCCCTTGTAGCGAGCCTCCTTTCGTCACGCCGTCGTCGTCACCATTGCTCGAGAAACCCCCTCCCCATGTTCGCTCAAGACAAGCTCGACCTCATTCTGCGCCGCTACGACGAGATCGGCGACAAGCTCGCGGTCGGCGCCGATGGGCAGGCGTTCGCCACGCTCTCGCGCGAACGCGCGGCGCTCGACGCGGTCGTCGACAGGATTCGCGCCTATCGCGAGGCGCAGAAGGAATGCGACGATCTTTCCGCCATGATCGCCGACGCCTCGCTCGACGCCGAAATGCGCGCGCTGGCTGAAAGCGAGACGGAGGCCGCGCACGAACGACTCGCTGCAGCGGAAAGCGCGCTGAAACTGGCGCTTCTGCCGAAGGACGAAGCAGACGAGAAAGGCGTCATTCTGGAAGTGCGCGCCGGCACGGGCGGCGACGAGGCGGCGCTTTTTTGCGGCGATCTCTTCCGCGCCTATCAAAGATATGCGGCGCTCAAGGGCTGGCGCATTGAGATCGTGTCCGAAAGCCCCGGCCAGCTTGGCGGATTCAAGGAAATCGTCGCCGAGATCATCGGTCGCGGAGTCTATGGCCGGCTGAAATTCGAGTCGGGCGTGCATCGCGTCCAGCGCGTCCCGGAAACCGAGACGCAGGGCCGCATCCACACGTCGGCCGCGACGGTCGCGGTGCTGCCGCAGGCCGAGGACGTTGACGTCGACATCGACGAGAAGGATTTGCAGATCGATACGATGCGCGCACAAGGCGCCGGCGGCCAGCACGTCAACAAGACCGAGTCGGCCATCCGCATCACCCATATTCCATCCGGCATCGTGGTGATGATGCAGGAGGAGCGCTCTCAACATCGCAACAGAGCCAAGGCGATGAACGTTCTTCGCTCGCGTCTCTATGACGCCGAACGCCAGCGCCTCGACAAGGAACGTTCGGACGATCGCAAACAGCAGGTCGGCTCAGGCGATCGCTCCGAGCGAATCCGCACCTATAATTTTCCGCAAGGACGCGTCACCGATCATCGCATCAATCTCACGCTGTATAAGCTCGACCGCGTGATGGAAGGCGAGTTCGACGAGATCATCGACGCGCTGACGACCGATCATCAGCAAAAACTCCTCGCGCAGAGCGAGGCGTAGAGGCGCGCCGCCAAAGAACATGCGCATGCGTCCTGTGCGCCGACGCACGAACATCGTGGGAGGCTCTCGCTAGAGTGCGTCTACTCGCCAAGTGACGAGTGAGAACGCCGAGGAGAACCTCATGTCCACATTGAAAAAGATCGTCTCTACGAGCCTCGCCGCCAGCGTCATGTTGGGGGCGATCGCGAGCGCCACGCCGGCATTGGCCTGGTCCAAGTGGCACCATCACGGCTATGGCTGGGCGCCTTACGCCGTCGGCGGCGCGCTCGCATTGGGCGCAGTGGCGGCGGCGGCCGCGAGCGAGCCGGATTGCGATTACGTTCGCGAGCCGATCTATAGCCGCCGTGGCTATGTCATCGGCTACCGCGCCGTGCCGATGTGCTGACGCGGCCAAGATCCCATCGTCAGGAAGGGGCCGGCCCAGGCCGGCCTTTTCATGTCAGGCGCGCGCCGCTCACCAGCCGTAATCGAAATACTGGCCGATTTCATTGTAGCGCTGCGGATCTTGCAGCGAGAAATCCTGCTGCTCCAGGAAGTAATTGTCGTTGGCGTAACGATTGGGCTGCAGATTTCCCTTCGCCGCGTCCGGGGCCGCGCCGTCGTCGAGCCAGTCTTTGCCGGTCGTCAGATTATGCGGCAGAGGAATCTGAAAATCCTCGCCCTGCGTCGCGGTGACTCGACCCGTCGCGACAGGCGCGCTTTGTTTCGATTTCGCCAGAGCGTCGCTCGAGGTGACCGCGCAAATGAACGCGAGGCCCAACGCCAGTTTCAAAGATTTACGCATTTTTGAACTCCGTTTCGCGTCAAGCGGCCATTCTAGCTGGATCGCCCGGCGCATGGCTAGTGTCGATCGCTAGTGTTTGAAGTGGCGCACGCCAGTGAAAACCATGGCGAGGCCCTGCGCGTCCGCCGCGGCGATCACGTCCTTATCATTCATGGAGCCGCCGGGCTGGATGACGGCCGTCGCGCCTGCCTCCGCCGCCGCCAGCAATCCGTCGGCGAAGGGAAAGAAAGCGTCGGAGGCGACGACGGCGCCTTTCGCGAGACTTGTCGTCAACCCCGCCACGCGCGCGGCCTCCTGCGCCTTATGCGCGGCGGTGCGCGATGAGTCGACGCGCGACATTTGTCCAGCGCCGATTCCAACCGTGGCGGCTCCCTTCGCGTAGACGATAGCGTTCGACTTGACGTGTTTCACGACGCGGAAAGCGAATTTGAGATCGTCAAGCTCCTCGGCCGTCGGCTGGCGCTTCGTCACAACCTGCAGGTTCATCTCATCGACGACGGCGTTGTCGCGCGATTGCGCAAGAAAGCCGCCCGAAACGGAGCGATAGGTCAAGCCCGCCGCGCGCGCATCTGGAACGCCGCCAGTCAACAGCAGGCGCAGATTCTTCTTGGCGCCAATGATCGAAATCGACTCTTCGTCGGCGTCTGGCGCGATGATCACCTCGGTGAAAATCTTGACGATCTCGCGCGCCGCGTCGGCGTCGAGCTTGCGATTGAGCGCGACGATGCCGCCGAAGGCGGACGTCGGATCGCAGCGCAGCGCCTTGGCGTAGGCGTCGACAAGAGTCGCGCCTTCGGCGACGCCGCAAGGATTGGCGTGTTTGACGATGACGACGGCGGCGGTCCGCGTCGGATCAAATTCCGCCACGCACTCGAAAGCTGCGTCGGTATCATTGACGTTGTTATACGAAAGCTGCTTGCCCTGAATCTGGCGCGCCGTGGCGACGCCCGGCCGCTTCTCGCCGGTAAGATAGAAGCCCGCAGATTGATGCGGATTTTCGCCGTAACGCATCGGCTCGGCGAGTCGTCCGCCGAAGGCGCGTAGCGGCGGCGAGGCTTCGCCGATCTGCTGCGCGAGCCAATTGGAGATCGCGGCGTCATAGGCGGCGGTGCGCGCGAACGCCTTCTGCGCGAGCCGCCTGCGCGTCGCGAGCCGCGTTGCGCCCTTCGTCGCCGCGAGCTCCTCGATGAGCATGACGTAATCATCGGGATCGACGACGACCGCGACGTCGTCGTGATTCTTCGACGCGGCGCGGATCATCGCCGGCCCGCCGATGTCGATGTTTTCGACGCATTCTTCGAACGGCGCGCCTTTCGCAAGCGCCGACTCGAAGGGATAGAGATTGACGACGAGCAGATCGATCGGCCGGATGTCATGCGCGAGCATCGCCGCTTCATGTTCGGGATTCTCGCGGATCGCCAGAAGGCCGCCGTGCACCTTGGGATGCAGAGTCTTCAGCCTTCCGTCCATCATCTCCGGAAACTGCGTGAGATCGGCCACGTCGCGAACCGCGAGACCCGCCTCTGCGAGCGCTTTGCGCGTGCCGCCGGTGGAGACAAGCTCCACCCCATGCGTCGCCAAAACGCGTGCGAACTCGACAAGGCCTGCTTTGTCGGAAACGGAAATCAGCGCGCGCGCGACGTGGCGCAAATCGACGGGCATTGCATACTCCTAACTGGCGCCGCGCTTATCATACCTTGCCGCCGGGAGGAACCTGCGCGCCTGCGCGCCGCCGGAAACTCCAAACGATCTCGGCCCCCGGAGCCGCCGCCCCTCGCACAATGATTTGGGCGCATTTGCGCGCGCCGCCGGGCGCGGCGAAGAAAATACTGTCTTCGATTTCGGGCGTCAGGTCTTGCGCTTCAAAGATGAGGATTTCGCCATCGGCGAGCGTGAGCTCGATTGCGCCGTCGGCGTTCGGCGCGATGCGCACGCGCGGATGAATGTGAAAGCGCAGCGCGAAATCGCCCGCTTGCGCATGACTTCCGCCGCGCTCCGCAGCGATGAGCCGATCGACGCCGAGGAGCGCTGAGCCATCGGCCGGAAGGGTCAGTTCGCGCTGGTGGACAAGGCCAAAATCGCGCGCATAGCCATCATGCGACAACAGGAGAGTCGTCTCGCCGTCGAGACGGCGGCGCTCGACCTCGGTGTTGCGCGGGCCGCCAAGAACGCGCCCGGCGCGCCGGCGCGGCGCGCTCTGCGGCGCGATGCGGGCGCTGGAGCGGTCGCCGACGACGAGCGTCGAATGCGC
>NZ_JAMRYX010000148.1 GCF_024448135.1 Methylocystis suflitae | reverse complement strand
CGAGTGCGGCGTCCCGAGATAGGGGAACTCTTTCAGAGTGTCGGTATGCGGCTGCAGCCCATCCGGCGGGATGTCGCCCTTCGAGAGAAAGGACAGCCGAAAATTGATGACGTCGTCGGCGAAGGTGCGGCCATTGGGATAGCCCGCGGGCTTGGTGGGATCGAAGCTCAGCATATCGGGCAGGATGCCATGCGCGTCGATCGCCGTGATCGCTTCATCCCTCGTGTAGTCCCCGGTATGGCCCATCAGGTGGATGAACAGCTCGAGCCAGCGCTCGCGGTCGTTCACGGGTTCGCTAGCGTTATATTCTTCCTTTGTTTCATCGGTATTGAAGAAGCTGCTGACCGACGGATGGCCGGCGCGATCGGCATGAATCAGCTTGCCGTCGCTACGCACGCTGCACCGCCCCCAGATTCTGACCCCCGGATTGCCGCCAAGAGCGCTCGTCGGCATTTCGACGACCGTCGAAAGCACATTGGCTTCGGTGTTTGAATCCTTGCCGGTCCAGGGAGACTTGCCGCCCAGATGCGGCGCCGTGAAATTTCTGCCGCCGGACGTGTCGTACAGCGCCAGAATGCCGTCGTAATCGAAAAAGAACGCGTCGCTGCGAACGCCTGTAAAGAAGGTGAAGTCCCCTGCCCGCACGATATTCGGCTTGGCGCCGAAGGAGACTTCCGCGCCGGAGACGATCTTCTCGCCCACGGCTTCGGGAGAATGCGACTGCGCCCCGCGCGCGAGATAAACGTCGAAAGTCTGCCTGCCGTTTTGCTTGGGCGAGAACACATAGCTGATCGCAATGTCCGTCAGGCAATCGCCGTCATTGTCGATGTTGAGCCGGTAGATCGCGTCGGGATGAAATTCATCGCAAGAGGGATTGGCGTTGAGGATGATCGCCGACCGAGTCGGATCGCTTGGAGACTGGAAGGCGTAGAGATCGCATAGATCCAACCTTTGATCGCCAAGCGGCGGACCGAGACTGAGGCCGGTAAAATGATTCGACACGCGTCGCCTCCTATAAAGACGTGGAGAGAATGTGCGGCTGACCTGTTTTAAGCGCCTGCCGGCGCACGCTATGTCGTGTTTGTTTCAACATCAAGATTGTTTGAAATTGTCTATTCGCCGCGAATGAGTCTGATGATGCTCGAAAAATCGGCGCCGCCCTGGCCCGCAGCCTGATGCAGCGCATAGAGCTGCGTCGCCGCGGCCCCTAGCGGCGAGGCCGCGCCGGCCTGCGCGGCGGCTTCCTGCGCGAGTCGCAAATCTTTCAGCATCAGGGCGGTCATGAAGCCCGGCCTATAGTCATTGTTCGCAGGCGAAGCAGGCGTCATCTCCGGCACGGGGCAATAGGTGGTGAGCGACCAGGATTGACCAGAGGAGATCGACGCCGCGTCGAACAGCGCCCTGTGCGAGAGGCCGAGCTTTTCGGCGAGCACGAAAGCCTCGGCCGTCGCGATCATCGTGACGCCGAGCATGAGATTGTTGCAGATTTTCGCCGCCTGCCCCATGCCGGCGCCGCCACAATGAAGCACATGCGCGCCCATGTGCTCGAGAATTGGCATCGCCGCCGCGAACGCCTCCTGCTCGCCACCGCACATAAAGGTGAGCGTCGCCGCTTTCGCGCCGGCGACGCCGCCGGACACCGGCGCGTCGACCGAGCGCGCGCCGCTCTCCTGCGCTAGCCGATGCGCGGCGCGCGCGCTTTCGACGTCAATCGTGGAGCAATCGATGAGGAGTTTGCCACGCGCTTGAGGCGCGATTTCGCGCCAGACGGCAAGCGTCTGATCGCCCTTTTGCAGCATGGTGATCGCAACGTCAGCGCCTTCGATCGCATCGCGCAGGGAATTCGTCGCGACGACCCCCTCCTGGGCGGCGGCTTCTACGAGCGACGCGTTTAGATCAAATCCTCGCGCCTCCACGCCGGCGCGCGCCAGCGCCGCCGCCATCGGACGGCCCATATTGCCGAGACCGATAAAGGCTGCGCGCATCATGGCTATGACAACGTCGGCATGACGAAACTCGCGCCGGTCCTGACGCCGCCCGGCCAGCGCGATGCGACCGTCTTCGTCTTTGTATAGAAGCGGATGGCGTCCGGCCCATGCTGATTGAGATCGCCGAACATCGAACGCTTCCAGCCGCCGAAGGTGTAATAGGCCAGCGGCGTCGGGATCGGCACATTGACGCCGACCATACCCACTTCGACGCGGGAGGCGAATTCGCGCGCGGCGTCGCCATCGCGGGTATAGATCGCGACGCCATTGCCATATTCGTGATCATTGGCTAGCGATAGCGCCTCGTCGAAACCACGCGCGCGCACCACGCTGAGCACCGGCCCGAAGATTTCCTCCTTGTAGATGCGCATCTCCGGCCGCACCTCGTCGAACAGACATCCGCCCATGTAGAAGCCGTTCTCATAGCCTTGCATTTTGAAACCGCGTCCGTCGACGCGGAGTTTGGCGCCCTCCCCGACGCCAAGCGCGACGTAATCCTTGACCCGCTCCAGATGCGCGCGCGTGATCATCGGGCCGAAATCGGCTGAAGGATCGGTCGAAGGGCCGACGCGCAGATTTTCGACCCGCGGCTCAAGCCGAGCGACCAGCGCGTCGGCCGTTGCTTCCCCGACCGGCACGGCGACCGAGATCGCCATGCACCGCTCGCCGCCCGACCCATAGGCGGCGCCGACCAGGGCGTCGACCGCCTGATCCATGTCGGCGTCAGGCATGATCACCATGTGGTTTTTTGCGCCGCCGAAGCACTGCATGCGTTTCCCGTGAGCGGCGCCATGCGAGTAGACATATTCGGCGACCGGCGTCGAACCAACGAAGCCGATGGCCTTGACGTCAGGGTCTTCGAGCAGCGCGTCGACCGCTTCCTTGTCGCCGTTGACGACATTAAGCACGCCCGGCGGCAGGCCGGCTTCGAGCATCAGTTCGGCCAGAAACAAAGGCGCGCCGGGATCGCGTTCGGAGGGCTTCAGAATGAAGGAATTGCCGCAGGCGATGGCCGGGGCGAATTTCCACATCGGAATCATCACCGGAAAATTGAAAGGGGTGATGCCGGCGACGACGCCGAGCGGCTGGCGCATCGAATAGACGTCGAGGCCGGCCGCCGCGGAATCGGTAAATTCGCCCTTCATCAGATGCGGAACGCCGATGCAAAATTCGGCGACCTCGACCCCGCGCTGGATCTCGCCCTGTGCATCGGCGAGCGTCTTGCCGTGCTCGCGCGCGAGAATCGCCGCAAGCCTGTCCTTCTCGCGCCCGACGATATCGACGAATTTCATCAGCACGCGGGCTCTGCGCTGCGGATTGACCGCCGCCCATTCTCGCTGCGCCGCGGCGGCGTCGGCGATCGCCTCGCGCACCTCGTCGCGGCTGGCGAGCGGCACGCGCGAGATCGCCGCGCCCGTCATCGGCTCATAGGCCTCACTGAAACGGCCGGACTTTCCCTTAACCCGGCGTCCGCCGATAAAATGCGATAGCTCTTCCATGTTCGCTCATCTAAGGCGCGTCCGGCCGATGTCATCTCGCAAGACGGGATCGCGCGCCTATATGTTGGAGAGAGACGCCTTCCACGACGGACGCCGGCGATGGGACTGCAGCTCACGAGCGAAAGCAAGAATAGATACGCGCAGGCGCCGCGACAGGCGGACTGGACGATAGATCAGAATTGGGCCTCCTACAGCGACGAGGAGCACGATCGCTGGAACAGGCTGTTCGCCCGCCAGGCGAAGCTCCTGCCCGGACGGGCCTGCGACGAATTCCTGGAGGCGAAGCAACAGCTCGAACTGTCGCGCTCCGGCATTCCGGATTTCGCCGACCTGAGCCGCCGGTTGGGGGCGATGACCGGCTGGAGCGTCGTGCCAGTGGCCGGGCTGATTCCTGATGACGCCTTCTTCGATCATCTCGCCAATCGGCGCTTTCCGGCCGGCGCATTCATTCGCCCGGAGTCGGAGCTTGAATATCTGCAGGAGCCGGACGTTTTCCATGATGTTTTCGGGCATGTGCCGCTCCTCGCCAATCCGACCTATGCGCGCTTTCTCCAAGCCTATGGCGAGGGCGGCCGACGCGCGCTCGCGCGCGGGCAGCTCCATAATCTCGCGCGGCTATACTGGTACACGATCGAGTTCGGCCTGATCGAAACGCCCAAAGGGCTGCGCATTTTCGGGGCCGGAATAATGTCCTCGCCTTCGGAGACGATCTTTTCGCTGGAAGATTCGTCGCCGAACCGCGTCGCTTTCGACCTCGAACGCGTCATGCGAACGAATTACATCATCAGCGATTTCCAGCAGACATATTTCGTCATCGAAAGCTTCGAGAAACTTCTCGCCGACGGTTATCAGGATTTTGGTCCGATCTATGATCGACTGCGCAACGCTTCGGACTTCGCCGCGCATGAACTCGCGCCCGGAGACCGCATCATCTCGCGCGGCGATTTCCATTACTTTCGCGCTAAACGCAGCGCTTAATCCTACGCCGGAATTGCGTGAAGGGTGTTTTCCTCACCCTCATCCTCGTCCTTCGAGACGCGTGCTGCGCACGCTCCTCAGGATGAGGAAGCCCTTCACCCGATCGCCCTGTTGACCCTAAGACTCGGAGTTGACGACGCATTGCTCGATGGCGCCGAAAATCGAGCGCCCATCGGCGGCGCGCATCTCGATGCGCACCACATCGCCAGCCTTCAGGAATGGCGTGCGCGGCGCGCCCTCAATGAGCTTCTCGACCACGCGCTGCTCGGCGATGCAGGAGTAGCCATCTCCGCCCTGCGCAATCGGTCTGCCAGGACCGCCGTCGGCGTCCCGGTTGGAAATGGTGCCGGAACCGATGATCGTTCCGGCGCTAAGCGCGCGCGTGCGCGCCGCATGCGCGATGAGACGCGGAAAGTCGAAGGTCATGTCCTTTCCGGCGTCCGGCCGGCCGAGCGGCGCGCCATTGACGAAGGACAAAAGCGGCAGCGAGAGCCGCCCGCCATCCCAAGCGTCGCCAAGCTCATCGGGCGTGACGGCGACCGGAGAAAAGGCGGAAGCGGGCTTGGACTGGAAAAAGCCAAAACCTTTCGCCAGCTCTGGAGGGACCAGTCCGCGTAGGGTTATGTCATTGACCAGCATGACGAGCTTGATGTGATCGCGCGCGTCCTCCGGCGTCACGCCCATCGGCACATCATCCGTGACAATGGCGACTTCGGCTTCGAGATCGAGGTCGTGCCCTTCATCCAGCATGGGAATGGCGTCACGCGGGCCAAGGAAGACGTCGGAGCCTCCCTGATACATCAGCGGGTCGCTCCAGAAGCTCTCCGGCATTTCCGCGCCGCGCGACTTGCGAACGAGCGCGACGTGATTGACATACGCCGAGCCGTCCGCCCACTGATAGGCGCGGGGCAGCGGCGAGGCGCAATCCTGCTCGCGAAAGGGAAAGCTCTCGCGAAGTCCGCATTCGAGCCGCGCCGCCAGCGCCCGCAGCTCCGGCGCGACGGTTTGCCAATCTTCAAGCGCCGACTGCAGCGTGGGCGCGACGAAGCCCGCCGCGACAGCCCGCGTGAGATCGCGCGAGACGAGGATGAGGGCGCCGTCCCGCCGGCTCTTCAGGGATGCGAGCTTCACGGGCCATTGCCGGTGAAATAACGGCGCAGCCCCGACCAGCACTCAGCATAATCCTGCTGCAGGGTTTCAAGCGACATGGCGAAAGCGGTCGGATGCAGCGGCAGTCGAGACTCGAACATAAAGGCGAGAGCGTCGTCGATCTTCGCCGGGCCAAGGTCGGCTTGAGAGGCCTGTTCGAAAGCTTCCGCGTCCGGGCCATGCGGCAGCATCGCGTTGTGAAGCGACATGCCGCCGGGCTCAAAGCCGGACGGCTTCGCGTCGTAGCGTCCGTAAATCAAACCCATGAATTCGCTCATAATGTTCAAATGATACCAGGGAGGCCGGAACGTATGTTCCGCGACTTGCCACCGCGGGGGGAAAATCGCGAAATCGACGTTGCCCACGCCGGTTTCGTCTGAAGGAGAGGTCAGCACCGTAAATATTGATGGATCGGGATGATCGAACAGCAAGGCGCCGACAGGACAGAATTTGCGCAGATCATATTTATAGGGCGCGTAATTTCCATGCCAGGCGACCACGTCGAGCGGCGAATGATCGAGGTCACAGCGATAGAAGCGCCCGCCCCATTTGACGCTCAGACGGCAGGGCTTTTCCTTGTCTTCGAATGCGGCGGTCGGCGCAAAGAAGTCGCGCGGATCGGCGAGTCCATTCGCGCCGATGACGCCGCGATAAGGCAATGTGAACGGCGCGCCGTAATTCTCACAGACATAGCCGCGAGCCGGGCCGCCCGATAGCTCAACCCGAAATTTCACGCCGCGCGGAACGACGCATATCTCGCCGGGAGAGCATTCGAGGAGGCCGAACTCGGTGAAGATGCGCAGGTCGCCGAGCTGCGGGACAATCAGCAACTCGCCGTCGGCGTCGTAGAAATAGTCGTCGGACATCGACTGTCCGGCGAGATAGAGATGCGCCGCCATGCCGACTCTCAAGCTGCAATCGCCGGCCATCACGATCGTGCGGATTCCTTCGATAAAGGAGCCTGCGTCGTCGGCGACGTCGCTTGCGCTCCAGCGCAGCTGCCCGAGCGGCGCGCCAACATCGCGGCAGGGCGCGGTTTTCCAGTGGCTCTGTTCGATGTCCTTGGGATTGCGGACGTGCAGGACGGAGGGTCGTATGCGGTAGAGCCAGGAGCGCCGGTTGAGGTGGTTCGGCGCGGTGAAGGCGGAGCCGGACAATTGTTCGGCGTAAAGGCCGTAAGGGCACCGCTGCGGCGAGTTCTGCCCCATCGGCAACGCGCCGGGCAGGGCTTCGCTCTCGAACGCATTGCCGAAGCCATGCAAATAGCGCGTGGGGGACATTGCCTAGCCTGCCGCCCGGTTCAAAACGCCGCGGCGGATCTGATCCTCTTCGATCGATTCAAATAGCGCCCGGAAATTCCCTTCGCCGAAGCCTTCATCGCCCTTGCGCTGGATGAATTCGAAGAAGATGGGGCCAATGACCGTCTTGGAGAAAATCTGCAGCAACAGACGTCGGGCGCCCGCCGTGAGTCCGTCGATCAGAATGCCGAGCTCCTTGAGCCGCTGCGTCGGCTCTCCGTGCCCCGGCAGCCTTTGCTCGAGGGCTTCGTAATAGGCGTCCGGCGGCGCCGGCATGAAATCGAGCCCGTTGTTGCGCATCGCGACAACGGTCTCATAAATATCCCGGCACGCGCAGGCGATATGCTGAATGCCTTCCCCTTTATATGCGTCCAGAAATTCCTCGATCTGGCTCTTTTCGTCGGAGCTTTCATTGATCGGGATGCGAATCTTGCCGCAGGGGCTCGTCATGGCGCGAGAGCGCAAACCTGTCATCTTGCCTTCTATGTCGAAGTAACGAATTTCACGGAAATTGAAGATCCGCTCATACCATGCCGCGAGCGCGTCCATGCGGCCGCGCCGAACATTGTGCGTCAGATGGTCGATGTTGGTCAGTCCCACGCCTGGGGGATTCGGATCGCGCTCTCCGATCCATCGAAAGTCGATGTCCCAAATCGAACCCTGATCGCCATATCGGTCGACAAGATAGATGAGTGAACCTCCGACGCCCTCGATGGCGGGAATGTTCAGCTCCATCGGGCCAACGCCGCAGGCGACAGGCTTGGCGCCCAGCGAGACGGCGCGGCGCATCGCTTTTGCGGCGTCGATGACGCGGAAGCCGATGCAGCACACCGACGGCCCGTGCGCTTTCTGGAATTCGGCGGCGAAGCTTTGAGGCTCCGCATTCAGCACATAATTCACTTCCCCCTGCCGATACAGCGTCACATCCTTGGAGCGATGACGCGCAACGGCGACGAAGCCCATCTTCTCGAACAGCGAGGCGAGTTGCGCGGGATCGGGGTGAGCGAATTCGACAAATTCGAATCCGTCTGTTCCCATCGGGTTTTCGGCGGGCGTTTCAGCGCCGCCAGGCGTCGGGTCCATGGGTAAGGGCCTATATACAGCTTTGGCTGACCTGCTATTTAAATATTGCGTTCCCGATCCGGTTAAAGGCCCATGATCCTTTACGACTATTACCGCTCGTCGGCCGCCTATCGCGTGCGGATCGCCATCGCGCTCAAAGGGCTCGTCGTGGAACGCCGCCGCGTCCATCTATTGCACGGCGAACAGCGTGATCCCGGCTATCGCGCCAAAAGCCCGCTGGCCATCGTGCCGACCCTTGAACTTGACGACGGTCGACTCATTACCCAGTCGTTGGCGATCATCGGTTATCTTGACGCGCTGAAGCCTGAGCCGCTGCTCTTGCCAAGAGACGCCGTTCTGGCGGCGCAGGCGCGGGCGGCGGCGTTGACGATCGCCTGCGAGATTCATCCGCTCGCCAATTTGCGGGTGATAGAGGCGCTGCAGCGACAGTTCGGCGCCAAGGACGATCAGATCGCCACCTGGCGCAGGCGCTGGATTGCCGAAGGGCTGAGCGCGGTCGAGGCGCTTATCGCGCCGCCTGCCCCTTTCGCCTTTGGCGCCGAGCCGTCGCTTGCCGACATATGCCTCATTCCGCAGGTCTATAACGCGCGACGCTTCGACGTTTCACTCGCGGCCTGCCCGCGCATCCTTGCCGTGGAGGCGGCTTGCGCCGCGCACCCTGCTTTCATCGAAGCGCGTCCAGAGGCGCAGCCGGACGCCGAATGAGATTTTAGGACGCGAGCGTCAGATCGGCGATCACAGCCCCCAGGAAGCGGCCTGCTTCGCCGCCGGTGACGACGCGGTGATCGAAGGTCAGGCTCAGAGGCAAAATCCGATGCACGGCGGGCGCGCCATCGACAGCGACAACCTCGTCTCTGATCCGGCCGGCGCCCAGGATCGCGACCGTGGGCGGCAGCACGATCGGAGCGGCGTAGCGCCCGGCGATCATGCCGAAATTCGAAAGCGTGATGGTCGCGCCGCGCAGTTCCTCGGGCGGGATTCGCCGCGCCGCCGCGTCCTGCCGCATACGGTCGAGGCCCTTGCGCAAGTCCTGCGCGTGGCGATTGCCCACGTCCCGCAAGACAGGCACGAACAGGCCCTCTTCCGACAGATCCACGGCGACGCCAAGGTCGATCTTCTTCATCACGCGGCGCGCAAAAGCGTGAGGCTCGAACCAGGCGTTGAGCGCGGGCTCCGCCTTGCAGGCCTGGGCAAGCGCGCGGATCAGGCGGACAGTCGTATCGCTTCCAGGACTCCAGGCATTGATATCGGCGTCGTCAACGATCGTGGCCGCCGCGACTTCCGCCTGCGCCTGCGCCATATTGTGGGCCATGGCGCGGCGCATGCCCCGCAGCGGCTCGGCGGCTTCCGTCTCGCTGAGAATGCGCGCGACGCGCTCGATGTCCTGCGTCGTAATCACCCCGTCCGCGCCGGAGGGCGTCACCATGGCGAGATCGACGTTCAGCTTGCGCGCCAGCGCTCTTACGGCAGGCGTCGCCCGCACCGCTCCGCCGACGTGGCCGACTGAGATCGGCTGGTCGCGGACGATCCCGGAACCCTGCTGAACGGCGCCGACCACTGACCCGGTGTCCTCTCCCGTGCCCTCGAAACCCACCAGCGGCGCGCCGATGCGGATCACGTCGCCCGCGGAGGCGAACAGCCGCTCGATGCGGCCTCCCTGAGGCGATGGAATTTCGACGACCGCCTTGGCGGTTTCAACGGCCACGAGCGGCTGATCGACTTTAACGTCCTCGCCGGCGGCGACGCGCCATTCGACGAGTTCGGCCTCCTGCAAACCCTCTCCGAGATCGGGAAGACGAAAGATGTTCATGACGCCTCCATCACTTGCCGAACGCCGTCGATGATGCGGTCCACGCTCGGAATATATTGCTTCTCCAACTTCGCCAGCGGCACGACCACGTCGTAGCCGGTGACCCGCTTGATGGGCGCCAACAGCGAATAAAGGGCGCGCTCAGCGATTTCGGCGGCGACCTCGGCGCCAAAGCCCGCCGTGCGCGGCGCCTCGTGAACGATGACGCAGCGTCCGGTCTTTTCGACGGAGCGCAGGATCGTTTCCACGTCGAGCGGCTTCAAGGTCGCGACGTCGATCACTTCGATCATCACGCCCTCTTCTTCGAGCTTTTCGGCGGCGGCAAGCGTTTCGGGCACCATCGCGCCCCAGGTGACGACCGTCGCGTCGGCGCCTTCGCGCAGGATGAAGCAGGCGTCGAGCGGCAACTCCACGCCGTCGTCCTCGACCTCCTGGCGGAAGAGCCGATAGAGGCGCGTGGGCTCGAGAAAGATCACCGGATCGGGATCGCGCACAGACGCCAGAAGCAGCCCGTAGGCTCGGGCGGGGGATGAGGGCGCGACGACGCGAAGCCCCGGCATGTGGGCGAACATCGCCTCCGGACTTTCGGAATGATGCTCGGGCGCGTGAATGCCGGCGCCGCAGGGCGAGCGAAGAACCATTGGACATGCCAGCCGCCCGCGCGTGCGATTGCGCATGCGAGACGCGTGATTGATGATTTGGTCGATCGCCGGATAGATGAAACCGGAAAACTGGATTTCGGCGACGGGCTTCAGCCCCATCGCCGCCATGCCGACCGCAACGCCGGCGATTCCGCCTTCGGCCAAGGGCGTGTCGATGACCCGCTCACGTCCGAAGCGCGCCTGCAGGCCGTTCGTGGCGCGAAACACGCCGCCATTGACGCCGATGTCCTCGCCCAGCAGGAGGACATCCTTGTCTTCGCTCATTGCGCGCGCGAGCGCGAGATTGACCGCTTCGACAAGAGTGATTTCAGCCATGACCGTTTCCGTTGCCGTTTGCGCTGCGCTGGGCGAATCGGCGCGCTTCTTCGCGCTGCCACTGCAGGGTATCCGGGAGCTTTGCGTAGAGATGCTCGAACATGGCGTCGCAGTTCAGCGGCGAGGCGTTCAAATAGGCCGCAACCTCGCGATCGACCTCTTCCGCACATTCTTTGTGAAGCTCCGCCTCTTGCTCTTTCGACCAGGCGCCTTCGCTCACAAGATAGGCGCGCAGCCGAGAGATCGGCTCGCGCGTCCACTGCGCGCGCACGACTTCGGGATCGCGATAGCGCGATGCGTCGTCGGCGGTGGTGTGATCGCCGAGCCGATAGGTGAGCGCTTCGATCAGCGTCGGTCCGCCGCCAGATCGCGCCTTGTCGATCGCCCGGCGTACCACTTCATGAACCGCAATGACGTCATTGCCATCGACCTGGCGCCCCTCAACGCCGGCGGCGACACCCTTTTGCGCGAGAGTCTCCGCCGCGCTCTCCAGTTCGCGCGGCGTCGATATCGCCCAGCCGTTATTGTTGATGATAAAAACAACAGGCGTCTTCCAGACTCCCGCCATGTTCAACGCTTCGTAAAAGGCGCCATTGGAGGTGCCGCCGTCGCCAATGAACGTGACGACGACGCGATCCTCCTTCCGCGCCATCAACGCGTAAGCCGCGCCGACCGCCTGGGGGGCCTGCGTGGCGACGGGGACGCAGTTTGGAAAGTCGCCGCGCGCATTTTTGAAGTCGCTGCCGCGCTCGTCGCCGCCCCAATAGAGCAGACATTCGGACATCGCCATGCCGCGATAGAATTGCGCCGCATGATCTCGATAGGACGGCACGAGCACGTCGCGTTCTTCCATCGCCGCGGCCGCCCCGACGCCAATCGCTTCCTGGCCGAGCGCCGAAGCGAACGTTCCCAGCTGACCGGTGCGTTGAAGACTGATCGCCTTGTTGTCGAAGATCCTGGTTCGCGTCATCGCGCGATAGAATCTGACCAGTCGCTCGATGTCCTTCGCCGATTTGCTGGCCGCCTTGCTGATCTCGCCGCTCGGCGACAACAGCTGAACAAGATCCATATGGAGATCGAAGCCCATTTCAATGTTTCCCATCGCCCCGCTCCTGATGAGCGAAGTAGCGCGGCGATACGCGAGGTCACGGCTCCGCAGCATTTTTTTTGGCGATTTCCCGGCGCCGCAGCGCGGGAAAATGGCCCCCAGCTGTGGGTTTGATTGATTCCGCGCGCCTCGACGGGCTGCGCGCGGACAATGTCGACATGCTCCAATGCAAATTGACGCAGGGCGCGAATCGTGAACGCCGGCGATACCTTCGACCGACCGGCTGCGGACGTCACTGAGGCGCTGGCGCTAGCCCAGCCGCTCGATCGCCATCGCGGTCGCTTCTCCGCCGCCGATGCAGAGCGCCGCCACGCCCCTTCTTAGACCCTTAGCCTCCAGAGCGGCGAGAAGCGTGACGATGATTCGTGCGCCCGACGCGCCGATCGGATGGCCAAGGGCGCAGGCGCCGCCACGGACATTGACCTTCTCATGCGGCAAATCGAGTTCACGCATCGCCGCCATAGCGACGACGGCGAATGCCTCATTGATCTCAAAGAGGTCGACGTCTTTCACCCCCCAGCCCACCCGGTCCATCAGTCTGCGGATCGCTTCGATCGGCATGACGGAAAAGCGGCTCGGAGCGCCCGCGACCGTGACATAGCCGCGAATGACGGCGAGCGGCGTCGCGCCGGCGCGCTCGGCTTCGTCGAGGCGCATCAGGGCGAGCGCCGCCGCGCCGTCCGATATCGCGCTGGCGTTGGCGGCGGTGATCGTGCCGTCCTCCCTGAAGGCGGGTTTGAGGCGGGCGATATCCTCCGCCTTGGCCTTGCCGGGCAGCTCGTCGCTGGCGATGGCGCGCGCATTGGCGCCTTTGCCGAGCGTTATGGGCGCGATCTCCTGCGCGAAAGATTGGTCGCTCGTTGCGCGTTGCGCGCGCGCCAGCGACGTCGACGCATATTGGTCCTGCATCTCGCGGGTAAATTGATACTCCGTCGCGCAATCCTCCGCGAAGGAGCCCATCAGCCGACCCTTTTCGTAGGCGTCCTCGAGACCATCCAGAAACATGTGATCGAGGACCTTGCGGTGTCCCATCCGGTAACCGGTGCGCGCGCGATCGAGCAGATAAGGCGCGTTGCTCATGCTCTCCATACCGCCCGCGACCGCGACCCGCGCGCCGCCAACGGCGAGTTGGTCGCTCGCGAGCATCACCGCCTTCATTCCAGAGCCGCACATTTTATTGATGGTGACGGCGCCCGTCGTCTCCGGCAGCCCGGCGCCGAGCGCCGCCTGCCGCGCCGGGGCCTGCCCAAGGCCAGCGGAGAGGACACAGCCCATGACGACTTCATCTATGTCGTTCGGCCCCAGGCCGGCGCGGGTCACGGCCGCCTCGATGGCGTGCGCGCCCAGCTGCGGCGCGGAGACGTCCTTCAACTCTCCCAGAAACGCGCCGATTGGGGTGCGCGCGGCGCCGACGATGGCGACCGGTGCGGCAGCGCTCATGACAATCTCCTCATCGGCTGGCGGCTAGCCCCTCCAAGCAGGATATGGCGTCTGATCCCAGCTTTTGAACGCTGGGAGCGGCGTCCCTTCGCCCGCGAGAATGTCTTCGACGGTTTCGTCGCTCACAGCGTCAAGCTTATCCGGCGACCATCTCGGGCGCCGGTCCTTGTCGATGATCGCGGCGCGGATGCCTTCATAAAGATCGTGGGTCGCCAGCATGCGGCACGCCGCCTTGAATTCATTCGTCAGACACGTCTCGACGTCAGCCGCGCGCGCGGCGCGCAGCAGCAATGCGCGCGTCACTTTCAGCGCCGTCGGCGACTTCGCCCTGATGTCCTCCGCCGCGCGCAAGGAGAATTCCGACCCCTCGCGCTCGAAGGCGGCGACCACGTCTGCGACGTTCTCATGCGCCGTCGCTGCAGCGAGCAATGGCCTATGCAGCGAGAGCCGGCCGCTCCCTGGGTGGCGGGCGAAGCGCCGCAGTGCAACCTCGACGTCTTCGGCGGCTCCTATCGTCGAGAGCCCGCCGATCAGCGGCAGAATGTCCTCCGCGTGAATGAGAACATCCGCAAGACCGGCCTCTATCGCGTCGGCGGCCGCCACCGACGTCGCGGAAAGCGCCAGATAGGCGCCGATTTCACGCGCTCTCGAAAGAAGCCAAGTCGCGCCCACATCAGGAAAGAATCCGATGCCGACCTCCGGCATCGCGACGCGGCTTCGCTCCGTGACCACTCTCCGATTGCCATGCGCAGATATGCCCACGCCGCCGCCCATCACGACGCCATCCATGATCGCGACATAGGGTTTGGGAAAGGAGGCGATGCGGGCGTTCAGCTCATATTCCTCACGCCAAAAGTCGGCGAACAGCCGCTTTTGCGAGGGCTCCAGTTCGTAGAGAATCCTCACGTCGCCGCCGGCGCACAAACCGCGATCGCCGGCGCCCGTGACGAGCACGGCGCTGACGGCGGGATCGGTCCCGAAGTCGTCAAGCGCGCGCCGGAACTCACGCACCATCGGCAGCGTCAGCGTGTTGAGCACCTGTGGTCTGTTGAGGAGGATGCGTCCGAGACGGCCCTCGCGCGAAGCGATGAGATCCATCAGCTCACTTCAGTAATGAGCGCGCGATGATGACGCGCATGATTTCATTCGTTCCTTCGAGAATCTGATGAACGCGCAGATCGCGAACGATCTTTTCGACTCCATATTCGCTTAAATATCCATAGCCGCCATGCAATTGCAGCGCCTCATTGGCGACCGCGAAGCCGGCGTCGGTCACGACGCGCTTGGCCATCGCGCATAGCGTCGTGGCGCCGGGCGCCTTAGCGTCAAGCGCCGCCGCCGCGCGCCAAAGGAATGTGCGCGAGACTTCAAGCTGCGTAGCCATATCCGCGAGCCGAAATTGCAGCGCCTGGAATTCGTCAAGCGCGCGCCCGAACGCCTTGCGGCTGCGCATGTAACGCAGCGTGTGGTCGAAGGCCGACTGGGCGCCGCCAAGCGAACAGGCCGCGATGTTGAGCCGCCCGCCGTCGAGCGCCGCCATGGCGATCTTGAATCCGTCGCCCTCGCGTCCGATGAGATTTTCGGCCGGCACGCGGCAGTCATCGAAGATGACGGCCCGCGTCGGCTGGGCGTTCCATCCCATTTTTCGCTCAAGCGCGCCGAAACTTAGGCCCGGCGCGCCACCTTCGACGACGAAGGCCGATATGCCCCGCGGCCCCGGCTCGCCGGTGCGCGCCATGACCACATAAAGATGGTCGGCGCCGCCCGCGCCGGCGCCCGAGATAAACTGTTTCGCGCCATTCAAGACATAGTGATCGCCGCTGCGCCGCGCCTGCGTGCGTAGCGCCGCGGCGTCCGAACCGCTGCCCGATTCCGTCAGGCAGTAGCTCGAGAGAACCTCCATCGTCGCGAGCTTTGGCAGCCATGCGTCGATCTGGCGCTCGGTTCCGAAAGCGTCGATCAGGCCCGCGCACATATTGTGAATCGAGAGATAGGCGGCGATCGTTGGACAGCCCATCGCGAGCGCCTCGAAGATCAGCACGCCGTCAAAGCGCGTCAGCCCGGCGCCGCCTGAAGCCTCTCGCACAAAGATCGCGGCCATGCCGAGCGCCGCCGCGTCGCGCAGCGTGTCTACCGGGAAGACATGCTCGCGGTCCCAATCGAGAGCAAACGCCGCAAGCCGATCGCGCCCGAAGTCTCGCGCCATTTCACGAATGGCTTCTTGCTCGGCGCTCAATTCGAAATAGGACGACATTCGGCCATTCACCGCAATTGTTGACGTTAATCTGTCGCGGCGAAGCTTTTTGGCAAGTCAGCGTCGCGAAGGGGCTTCGATCGGATTGCTGCACCTTGCGGCATAGGCCTGCGCCACGCGGCTCGCCGGCGCGCGCTTCAACTCGCTGCAGGCGAAGGCCCCCGCCTCCAAAAGGCGATCGAGCGACACGCCGGTTTCGACGTCCATTCGCTGAAGCATATAAACGACGTCCTCGGTCGCGACATTTCCCGCGGCGCCCGGCGCGAAAGGGCATCCGCCAAGGCCGGCGACCGAACTGTCAACGACGCTGACGCCGACTTCGAGGCAAGCGAAAATATTGGCGAGCGCCTGTCCGTATGTATCGTGAAAATGCACCGCGATTTTTTCGAGCGGCGCGACACGCGCCACCCGTTCGACCAATCGACGGGCTTGCAGCGGCGCGCCAACGCCGATCGTATCGCCGAGCGAGACTTCGAAGCAGCCCATATCGAGGAGCGCGCCGGCGACTGATGCGACTCGGTTGCTATCGACATCTCCTTCGTACGGACAGCCCAAGACGCATGAAATATAGCCCCGGGCGATGACCCCATGGCGCTGTGCTTCTACGACGACTTCCGCATATCGCGCGAGACTTTCCTCGATCGAGCAATTGATATTTCGCTTTGAAAACGTCTCCGACGCCGCAGCGAAGACTGCAATCTCGTCCGCCCCGGCCGCGAGCGCCGCCGCGAGCCCGCGAAGATTGGGAACGAGGACGCTCAGCCGGACATTGTGCTTTGGCGCCAGCGCAAGGGTCTCGTCCGTATGCGCCATTTGCGGCACGGCCGCTGGCGAAACGAAACTTCCCGCTTCGATGCGCGAAAGCCCCGCGGCCGCAAGACGGCCGATAAGTTCGGCCCGGATCTGCGGCGACAACGTCAATTTCTCATTCTGCAGGCCGTCGCGAGGACCCACTTCAACGATGCTGACGCGCGCAGGAAGGTTCATGCCACGTCCTTTCGCAGGACCGTGACGAGTTCGGCGCCCTCGATCGCCATGTCGCCCACTTCGCAGGCGACGCTCTCCACCACGCCGTCATGCGGCGCGGCAAGAGCGATCTCCATTTTCATCGCCTCCAGAACCAAGAGGGTCTCGCCCTTGCTGACGGCGTCGCCCGCCTTTACGGCGACTCGTGTGACGGTCGCCGGCATCGGCGCCAGCACGCGCTCGTTCAATGGTCCTTCGCTTTGCGGGGAGCTCGCCGCTTCCACCCAGGTGATGACATGGTTCCTACCGCCGAGAATGACGACGACGCCGTCATCCAGGGCGACTGTTGAGACCTCGTGCTTAACCCCGTCCACAAGCAGCGAGAGGCGGTCGCCGACGCTTTGAACTTCCACCGCCGTGACGGCGTCGCCAACGCTCAGCAGGAAGCCCCCGTCCTGCGGACGCATGATCTGCGCCTCAAGCGTCCGGCCCGCTTGCGTAACCCTGAGCTCATGACCGGCGCGCTCATAGAGCCGCCACGCGTCCGTTCCGGCCCAGGGCGACCAATCGTCGCCGACCGCTTTGCTCGCTTCAAGCGCCGCGCGCCGAGCGTTGGCCAGGAAGACCACGCTCGCGGCCGCAAGAAGGACGCGATCCGAATCCATGCTCGGAGCCGCGGGGCTAGTCAGCATAGCGATATTGTTCCCGACGTATTCCGTGTCGTAATCTCCGCCCGCCATCCGGTCGCTCTTGGAGATCGCCCGCAGCAGATCGAGGTTTGTGGCGACGCCAACGACCTCGACCTCTTCCAGCCCCGCCTGCAAGCAACGCAACGCCTGCTCGCGGCTGTCGCCGTAGACGATGAGTTTCGCCAGAAGCGAATCATAGTAAGGCGTGACGCGATCGCCGGCGCGAACGCCCGAGTCGATACGCAAGAATGGCCCCTTCCGCGGCCCACGAAAATGGACGATCTCGCCGACCGAAGGCATAAACCCGCGAGCGGGATCTTCCGCGCAAATCCGCGCTTCGATGGCGCAGCCGCTCATCCTCAGATCTTTCTGCGTCAAGGGGAGCGGCCCGCCACAGGCGACGCGCAGCTGCCATTCGACGAGGTCCTGCTTCGAGACCATCTCAGTGACGGGATGTTCGACCTGAAGCCGCGTGTTCATCTCGAGAAAATAGAAGTGGTCTTCTCCGACGAGAAATTCGACCGTGCCGGCGCCGGTGTAGCCCGCCGCATGTGCGGCGCGGATCGCCGCGTCGCTCATCTGCTCTCGCAACCAAGGCGTTAGACCGGGCGCAGGCGTCTCTTCAATGATCTTTTGGTGGCGGCGCTGCATCGAACAGTCGCGCTCAAGGAAAGATACGACGCCGCCGAGCGAATCCGCGAATATCTGGATTTCGACGTGCTTATAACCGGAGAAATATTTCTCGATGAACAGCGTGTCATCGCCGAAGGCGGCGCCCGCTTCTCGCCGCGCGCTTTCGATCGCCGATAATAATTCTTCCGGCGCGCGCACGATGCGCATGCCTCTTCCGCCGCCGCCGGCGGACGCCTTCACGAGCACTGGAAGGCCGATGGCGCGCGCCGCTTCGAACAATTCAGAGTCTTCCCCCCCGGATGAACCCGGCGCCACAGGCACCCCCGCCCGCACCATCGCGGCCTTGGCCTCGCTCTTGGAGCCAAGAAGCCGCATTGCGTGGGGCGGAGGCCCGACGAAGATCAATCCATTCGCCGCGCAGGCTTCGGCGAAGTCCGCGTTCTCCGCCAGGAAACCGTAGCCTGGATGTATGGCGTCCGAACCGGAACGATGCGCAATTTCGATGATCTTTCCGATCGACAGATAGCTGTCGCGCGCCGGCGCAGGACCGAGAAGATAGGCTTCATCCGCCAGTTCGACATGCAGCGCGTGCGCGTCGACTTCGGAGTAGACGGCGACTGACGTGACGCCCAATCTTTTCGCGGTTCGCATGATTCGGCAAGCGATCTCGCCGCGGTTCGCGATGAGGAGCTTGCGCATCATCTCAATCGGCCGCGATCCAGTGTGGCGCTCGTTTTTCAAGAAAGGCCGAAAGACCTTCCTGCGCCTCCGCGCTCGATCGTCTTGCGGCGAGACGATGCGCGGCCTCGCGCAAGAGTTCAGCGTCCACGCCGTGGCCGTGGCATTCCGCGAAGAAACTCTTCACATCCGCTTGCGCGCCTGGCGCGCCGCGCAACACGTCCGCGACAATCGCCGCATGCGCCAAATTGACCTCCAACCTTGGCGCCACACGGTGGACGAGACCCAATTTCTGCGCCTCGGCGGCGGAAAATCGTTCCGCCGTCAAAGCATATCGGCGCAGCTGCCGCAGGCCTATGGCCCGGATGAGAAAAGGCGCGACGATCGCCGGTAGCAGTCCCAGCCGCACCTCATTGAGCGAGAATGACGCGTCGTCTGCGGCGACCACGATATCGCAACACGCGAGCAGACCGACGCCACCGCCGACGACGACGCCCTTGGCCAAGGCGATCGTTGGCTTCGACGCGGTGTCCAGAGCGTGCAGCATTCGGGCGAGCGCCAAAGCGTCCTGTTCATTGGCGCTCGATGAACGCTGCGCGACGCGGATCATCGAGCTGATGTCGCCGCCGGCGCAAAAATAGTCTCCCGCGCCCTCTAGCGTAATGATGCGGACGTCGGCTCGCGCATCCAGTCCTTCGAGCGCTTCCTTCAAAGCGCCAATGAGCTCATGGTCGAGCGCGTTGCGCTTGTCTGGACGGTTCAGCGTCAAAGTCGCGACGCCATTTGCGTCAACCGATTGCAGCAAAGTCGTCATAGAACATGACTCACATGCGAAACAGGCCAAAGCGCGTTTCTTCGATCGGCGCCTTCAGCGCGAAGGATAGCGCCAAACCGACCATCCGTCTCGTGTCGAGCGGGTCGATGACGCCGTCGTCCCAGAGTCGGGCGCTGGAATAGAGCGGCAGGCTCTGGCGCTCATATTGTTCACGAATCGCGCGCGCGAAGTCTGCTTCCTCTTCTTCCGAGAAGGCCTTCTGCTGCTTTTCCATGGCCTCGCGCTTGACGCGTGTCAGCACGCTCCCTGCCTGCTCCCCGCCCATGACGCCGAGGCGCGCGCTCGGCCACATCCACAAAAATCGCGGCGAATAGGCGCGTCCACACATGGCGTAGTTGCCGGCGCCAAAACTGCCGCCGACGATGATCGAGAGCTTCGGCACCGCGGCCGTCGCGACGGCCGTCACCATCTTCGCCCCTTCCTTGGCGACGCCGGCGCTTTCGTACTTCGCCCCGACCATGAAGCCCGTCGTATTGTGCAAAAAGAGCAGCGGTATTTTTCGTCGCGCGCAAAGCTCGATGAAATGCGCGCCCTTTTGCGCGCTCTCAGGAAACAAGACGCCATTGTTGGCCACGATCCCGACAGGATAGCCGTAGATATGAGCGAAACCTGTCACCAGCGTCGGGCCATAGAGCTTGCGGAATTCTTCGAATTCGCTGGCGTCGACGAGGCGCGCGATCACCTCCCGTATGTCGAACTGCTTGCGGGGATCCTGCGGCAGCAGACCGTAGATCTCAGCCGGATCGTAGCAAGGCTCGGCAGGCTCTCTCACCGGAACCGTGATGGCGCCGCAAGGTCCGAGATTGCCGACGATATCCCGCGCGATTTGCAAGGCATGCGCGTCATTTTCAGCGCAATGATCCGCAACGCCTGAGCGGCGGCAGTGAACGTCGGCGCCGCCGAGCTCCTCAGCGGTAACAACCTCGCCCGTCGCCGCTTTGACGAGAGGCGGGCCTGCCAAGAATATCGCGCCTTCGTTGCGCACGATAATCGTTTCATCGCTCATCGCCGGAACATAGGCGCCTCCGGCTGTACACGAACCCATGACGACGGCGATCTGCGCAATGCCGCGCGAGGACATCGCGGCCTGATTGTAAAAGATCCGGCCGAAATGATCCCGATCCGGAAAGACATCCTCCTGGCTCGTCAGATTGGCGCCGCCTGAGTCGACGAGATAGAGACAGGGCAAGTTGTTCTGAGCGGCGATCTCTTGCGCGCGAAGATGCTTCTTCACGGTCAGAGGAAAATAGACGCCGCCTTTGACCGTCGCGTCATTGGCCACGATCATACATTCGCGGCCGCGCACCCGCCCTATCCCGGCGACGACCCCGGCCGCTGCGACATACCCGTCATACATGCCGTGGGCGGCAAATGGCGCGATTTCGAGAAAGGGCGAGAAGGGATCAACAAGCGCGTCGATGCGCTGACGCGCGAGCATTTTACCGCGCGCGAGGTGCCGCTTACGCGCCTGCGCGCCGCCACCTGCTCGAATATCCGCCGCAATCCGCTTCAGCTCGGCGACGCGATCGGCCATCGCTTGTTGATTATTTCTGTAATCGGCGTCTTTCGGATTAACAAGGCTATCGATGCGGGGCATATCTCTAATCCAAAGTCAGGCAGTCTCCTGAAAGAGTTCGCGCCCGATCAACATGCGGCGGATTTCGCTTGTTCCTGCGCCGATCTCGTAAAGCTTGGCGTCGCGCAATAATCTTCCCGTCGGATATTCGTTCATATAGCCGTTGCCGCCGAGGCACTGAATGGATTCAAGCGCCATCCATGTCGCGCGTTCAGCGGCGAAAAGTATCGCGCTCGCGGCGTCTTTCCTCGTCACGCGGCCGCGATCGCACGCCTTGGCGAGCGCATAGACATAGGCGCGCGTGGCCGTAACCGCCGTGTACATGTCGGCGAGCTTGCCCTGCATGAGCTCGAACTCGCCGATCGGCTGTCCAAATTGCTTGCGCTCATGCACATAGGGAAGCACGACATCCATGCAGGCTTGCATGATTCCAAGCGGACCGCCCGCGAGCACCGCGCGCTCGTAGTCCAGGCCGCTCATCAGCACATTGACGCCGCGCTCGGGGAGACCGAGCACGTTTTCTTCGGGAACCTCGCAGTCCTCGAATATGAGTTCGCAGGTGTTGGAGCCGCGCATGCCAAGCTTGTCGAGCTTCGCGCTTGATGAAAATCCGGCAAAGACGCGCTCGACGATGAAGGCGGTTATGCCATGCGGGCCGGCGCCGGGATCCGTTTTGGCGTAAACGATCACGACATCGGCGTCGGGACCATTCGTCACCCACATCTTGCTTCCATTCAGAACATACCGATCTCCGCGCTTCACCGCGCTAAGCCTCATGTCCGTGACGTCTGATCCGGCGCCAGGCTCCGACATCGCAAGCGCGCCGACATGCCGACCAGAGACGAGGTTCGGCAGATACCGCCGCTTCTGTTCGTCCGAGCCGTTACGATGGATCTGATTGACGCAGAGATTGGAATGGGCGCCATAGGACAATCCGACCGACGCTGAGGCGCGGCTGATTTCCTCCATCGCCAGCACATGTTCCAGATACCCCATGCCCGCGCCGCCATATTGCTCATGCACGGTCAGACCGAGCGCGCCGAGCGCGCCGAGCTTGGGCCAAAGGTCAGGGGGAAAAGCGTTTTGGGCATCGATCCGCTGCGCCTGCGGGGCGATTTCCGCCGTCGCGAAGGCTTCGGTCGCGCTGCGCACACGATCGGCGACGTCGCCGAGATCGAAGTCGAAAGTAGGCGTCCAATGGCGCATGCGCTTCCTCCGACGGCGCACCACGATAGAGCCTATATTTCTCCGATCAGCGAAGTTTCAAGTTGGCGCGCGCTTGCGCGGCCCCGTTTGGCGCGAGGCGCTTGCTGGCTATCGGGCGACGCCCGGCTGGGCGTCGAGCACCTGCTGGTCGACGAAGGGGACAAACCGGCTGAAGTTCGCCTCGAACATGCCGATCAGCCTTTTCGCCATCTGGTTAAAATCGTCGCGCGAGGACCACGTCTGAACAGGATCCAGCATTTTCGAGTCGACGCCCAGGGCGGACGTCGGCACGCACAGACCAAAGGATGGATCCATCCGGAAGTGGGCTTGCGCGAGGGAGCCGTCGAGAGCGCCCTGGAGCAAGGCGCGGGTCGCCGCGATCGGCATTCGACGTCCGATCCCATAGGGTCCGCCCGACCAACCGGTGTTCACCAGCCAGCAGTTCGCTTGACTGGAGCAGATAAATTCCCGCAGCAGGTCGGCGTATTCCGTCGGACGGCGTGGCATGAAGGGCGCGCCAAAGCAGGCCGAGAACGTCGCCTGGGGTTCTTTGACGCCACGCTCGGTCCCCGCGACTTTGGCGGTGTAGCCGGACAGAAAATGATACATCGCCTGCGCGGGCGTGAGACGCGCGATCGGCGGCAGCACGCCAAATGCGTCACACGTCAGCATCACGATGTTCCGGGGATGGCTGGCGCGACGCGTCTTCGATGCATTGGAGATGAAGTCGAGCGGATAAGCGATCCGGGTGTTTTCGGTTTTCGAATCATCGTCGAAGTCGAACCGACCGGCGCCGTGATCGTACGACACGTTCTCGAGGATTGCGCCCCGACGATGAGAGGCGGCATAAATGTCCGGCTCAGAGTGTTGCGCGAGCCGGATTGCCTTGGCGTAGCAGCCGCCTTCGAAGTTGAAGAGACCGCTCTCGTCCCACCCATGCTCGTCATCGCCAATCAGGCTGCGCGTCGGATCAGCGGAAAGCGTCGTCTTGCCTGTCCCAGAAAGCCCGAAGAACACCGCCGATCCGCCCTCGCCGTCATTGACGGCGCAATGCATCGGCAGCACGCCTTTCGCGGGCAGAACATAGTTGAGATAGGTGAAGATCGACTTCTTGATCTCTCCCGCATATTGGGTGCCGCCGATGAGCACGACGCTACTCGACAAGTCCATAGCGATCACCGTGCTGGAACGGCAACCGTGGCGTGAGGGGTCAGCCTGGAACGAAGGCAAGTCCAGAACCGTTAGTTGCGGTTCGAAATTGCTCGCGCGCTCAACCGGCGTGAAGAGATGCCGCGCAAAGAGCGAGTGCCAAGCGTATTCCGTCAAAACGCGAATATTTAACCGATGCGCCGGCGCTGCGCAGGCATAAAGATCCTGAGCGAAGAGCTTCATTCGACGCGCGTGCGCCAGCATGTCTTGACGCAGCCGAATAAATTGCTCTGGCGTCATCGAGAGATTGTTGTCCCACCAGATCGTCGGTTCGGTCAATGCGTTGCAGACGATAAACTTATCATTCGGCGATCGCCCGGTGTGAGCGCCGGTTTCCACGACCAGACCGCCCGTCGAGGACGCGACTCCCTCCCCGCGTCGGATCGCTTCGCCGTAGAGCTCGCTCGTCCCGCAATTCCGGCGCGCCTGTGTGGAGAGGTCTAAGTCTTCGATCGCATAATCGCCGACGTCGTCTACGCGCCACATCGTCGTGTTCGCCATCCCGAGATTTTCCTCACCGACTCGCTGACATGCGACGCGCAATGCGTATGACGCGCCAGCTAAACGCGAGCACGTTTTTGGAAATAAAGCGTAAATCATTCAAATCAAGCCGCCGTAAAAGTTCCGCTGCAAGGCATGCGGACAGCGACGCTCAAGGCTCAACAAACGATGTCCTGGCTTTTTCGCGATTGGAACAACGACGACGTCAGCGGGTTAGGGCGAGGCTCGAACTATTTCGAGGATGGAGGCAAGAATGGCGACGCCAGAACTGGAGCGCATC
This sequence comes from Methylocystis suflitae, assembly GCF_024448135.1. GTDB lineage: Bacteria > Pseudomonadota > Alphaproteobacteria > Rhizobiales > Beijerinckiaceae > Methylocystis > Methylocystis suflitae. The sequence continues at coordinate 38,652 of NZ_JAMRYX010000148.1, read as the reverse complement.
CGACAATCGGACCGCCCGATCAGCGAAACTGCAGCGGTCATGGGCGACAAAGCAATGGCGGCGGCCGACAGAGTCGGGCAACGCATCAATCAGACAATGGAGCAAGCCGGATCGGCGATGACAACGGTGCAGGAGAAGGGCAGCGAAGTTGTCGGACGCGCCGGCGATGTGCTCGGCAACTTTCGGCAGGCCATTGAGACGTCGGCGCGCAATCAGCCAACGACGACTGTGCTCATGGCGGTGGCTGCGGGATTCATGCTGGGCGCGCTGTGGAATTCGGGCGGCAGCTATCCGCGCGACTGAGGTTTGGCGGATGAATGATGGCCGGCGCATGAGCGTCGGCCATATTCAGTTTCGATCCAATGCGCCGGATGCGCCGGCGTTCGGTCGCCGCCCCTGAGGCGGCAAGGCGCTGGGCCAATCGTCAGCTTGAAGCGCCGGTAGAGCGTCGAGTTCCCCCGTTGACATTTTACTGCGCGCGAAACCGCCGGTGAACTCTATGCGCGTCGGATCGACGGCGCGTAGCGTCTCGCCGACGCCGCCCAGTCCATATTGCGCGATGACCACATAGGCGAGTTCGCGCTGATCGCGTTTCAGCATCAAATCGACGATGACGCCGAGTTTGTCGCCGTTCGCGTCTATGACGTTCGCGCCAACGGCGCCCGAGGCGGAAAAAAGCTTGGGCGCGTTGCCCGCCTGGCTGCTCTTGCGCACGGCCTTGCTACTTCCGTCCTCATGCCGCGCCTGCCTGCCCAACCAGCGCCACACCCCAATCAGATTGACCACCGTAAGGAAAAGACTGGTGAGCAGGAGATTGTGCTGATCAGTGTAGGTCGCGGTCAAGCTCCAGGCGACGGAGCCGATGGCAAACACGACGAAGCCCCAGCCCGTGACGCGCGCGCCGGCGTTCGCGGCCGTCATCAACGCGGCGGTCATTGTTGCGACTGGAGCGAGCCAGCCTAACGCCCATTCCCACATAACTGACCGCCAGGAAGCTCGCGTCAGTCGCCGCTTGTAACGTCTGCCTAAACGCGCCGGTCGCAGGCGCTGTTCCGGCAGATTTAATGGCCTTGCCGAAGATCGACAGGCGCGGCCCCGCCCCCCGCCGTCCCCCCGCCAACCTGTCCAATTGTTCATAATGCCGGAACAAAGTTGCTGAACGCGAGTTTGTTCGGGGCACTCGAAAAGCAACGAAATCGGCAAGGCTTGAGGTGGGACATGATGTCAGTTCCAGGTCATCTGTTTTGCTTCTCTCATCTTCGTTGGAACTTCGTTTATCAGCGACCACAACATCTCCTTAGTCGAGCAGCTAGAAATCTCGAGGTCTTTTACGTCGAAGAGCCGGTCTTTTCGCAAGATGACGCAGGCGTAAAAATCCAAAGGGATGAAGCCTGCGGCGTTGTTGTCGTGACGCCAGTTCTTCCAGAAGGCCTCTCAACAAACGACATCACTGACGCGCAACATCGCGTCGTGAACGAATTGCTCGCAGAGGTGCGGCCTTCACAATGGGTCGGTTGGTATTATACGCCCATGGCGCTTCAGTTTACCCGGCATCTCTCTCCCAACCTGCGCGTCTATGACAATATGGATGAGCTTTCCGCGTTCGCTGGAGCGCCGCAAGGGATTCTCGAACTCGAACGAGAGCTGATGGCCAAATGCGATCTCATGTTCGTCGGCGGACAGAGCCTGTACGAATCCAAACGTAAACGACACGACAACATTCACGTTTTTCCGAGCAGCGTCGACACCGCTCACTTCAAGAGCGCGCGAGAGCGCAACGTTGACCCCGATGATCAAAGGGCGATTCCGCATCCCCGCATCGGATTCTTTGGCGTGATCGATGAACGCATGGATATGGATATCGTCGCCGGCATCTCCGCGCTGCGGCCGCAGTGGCAATTGGTGATGATCGGCCCCACCGCCAAGATCAGCCCGCAATCTCTGCCGCGCGCCGAAAACATCCATTGGCTGGGCTGCAAGCAGTACCAGGAGCTTCCGAACTATCTTTCGGGATGGGACGTCGGAATCATGCCATTCGCGTTGAATGAAGCGACGCGTTTTATCAGCCCGACGAAAACGCCCGAGTTTCTTGCTGCAGGCGTGCCGGTCGTTTCAACGCCCATCGCCGATGTCGTTAACCCCTACGGCGCGGCCGGGCATGTGGAAATCGCATCGAACGCGGAAGAGTTCGTCGCCAAGATCGATCTGCTGCTATCGCGGCCGAAGGCGCGCTGGCTCAGTGCGGTCGATGCGCATCTTGCGGAAATGTCGTGGGACAAGACCTGGGCAAGAATGATGCTGCACATCGCGAGCGTCGGCGCCGATTCCAAAGCAGCGCGGGAGGGGCAACTTGTTTGACTGGCTTATCGTCGGGGCAGGCTTCGCGGGAAGCGTGCTGGCCGAGCGGCTCGCGTCGCAGCGCGACGAGCGTGTCCTTCTGATCGATCGTCGGCCGCACATCGGCGGGAACGCCTATGACCGCTACGACGACGCCGGCGTGCTTATCCATCAGTACGGCCCGCATATCTTTCATACGAATTCCGAAGCGGTCTTCGAGCATCTTTCTCAATTCACGCGTTGGCGCCCTTACGAGCACCGTGTATTGGCGAATGTGGACGGCATGCTCGTGCCGATCCCAATCAATTTGGACACGGTGAATCGGCTCTATGGTCTCTCCTTAAATTCCGACCAACTTGCGGAGTGGTTCGCGAGCCGCGCGGAACATTGCGAGGAGATCAAAACGTCCGAGGATGTCGTCGTCAGCACGGTAGGGCGAGAACTCTACGAGAAATTCTTTCGCGGCTACACCAAAAAGCAGTGGGGCGTGGAGCCGTCGCAGCTGGACAAGTCCGTTACGGCGCGGGTGCCCACGCGCCTCAATCACGACGACCGCTATTTCGGCGATGAATACCAGTTCATGCCGCTTTACGGCTATACGCGCATGTTCGAACGAATGTTGGACCACCCCAACATCAATGTCATGCTGCAGACCGATTTCGAGGAGCTGCGCAACGAAGTTTTCTATCGGCGACTGATCTTCACCGGGCCGATCGACGAATATTTCAACTTCCGCTTCGGCAAGCTGCCCTATCGGTCTCTGCGCTTCGAACATGTCACGCTCGATAAGCGCCAGCATCAACCCGTGGCCGTCGTCAATTATCCGCAGACTGAAGCCTATACGCGGGTGACGGAATATAAGCATCTCACCGGTCAGGAACATCCCAAGACAAGCTTGACCTATGAGTTCCCCAGCGACGCAGGCGATCCCTATTATCCCGTGCCGCGCGCGGAAAATGCGGAAATTTACAAGCGCTACGAAAAGCTTGCGATCGCGCAGCGGAATGTGTGGTTTGTCGGCCGGCTCGCGACCTATCGCTACTACAATATGGATCAGGTGGTCGGACAGGCGCTCGCGACATTCCGGCGGATCAATAAGGAGATCCCGGCGCGCAACAGCGCGGCCTTCGCTACTGCGTCAGTCGCCGCTGAATAGCCCACATTCAAATGCGAGCTAAGCTTTGCGGCGCTGTGCAGTCCGGCTAAGCTTGCGTCGTGAATAAAAATACTGCGGGTTTTGGCTTTCGCCGTGTAGAAATTCGTACGTGGATCGCTCATTGTTATATCGATCAACGCATCGATGCTTCGGCGCCGGCGCTCGTGGTCGAGGTGAGGTTTGGTGAGCGCAACGCGCATATCTCTAGACGGGTTGTGGGACTTTAAATATCTCGGCTATGGCGCCAAGCCGGCCGAGAGCAGGACGATTCTTGTCCCGAGCCCCTGGCAAGCCCAGTTCGCCGATCTGCGCATGCGCGGCGGCGTCGCTGTCTATCGCCGAGACGTCGAGATTCCGGAAGAATGGCTGGAACAGCGGGTCTTTCTGCACTTCGGCGCGGTGTTCCATATCACCCATGTGTTTGTTAACGGCGCATTCGTCGGCAGCCATGTGGGCGGCTTCCTGCCGTTTCATTTCGACATCACAGATCGCATCGTCAACGGAAAGGCCGAGATAAAGGTAAAGGTGGAGAGCCCCACCGACGATCCGTTCGAATTCCCCTCGACGCCATTCGCCGAAATGCCGTTCGGCAAGCAGAGCTGGTACGGCCCCCTCTCTGGCATTTGGCAGTCCGTGTATCTCGAACGGCGGATCGCGGATCACGTAACGACGGTGCGGGTGCGTTCATCGCAGACGAGCGGAGAGATCTCGGCGCATGTGCGCTTCGAGAGTCCGCTCACCGACGCCGCCGACGTGACGATTGCGGTCGTCGACGCAGAAGACAACGTCGTGGCGCGGTCATGCGCCAAACTGGCGGCCGGGGTTGAAAACGCCCTGCTGTATTCGTTTGTGCCTGCGCCGCACTGCTGGTCGCCTGACAGCCCCTATCTCTATCGTCTGCAAGTCTCGATGATGCGCAAAGACGTCATCGTCGACAAAATCGAAACGACATTCGGCTTTCGTAGCGTCGAAACCCGCGACGGAAAATTGTATCTCAACGGCAAGCCGTTCTATCTGCGCGCTGCTCTCGACCAGGACTATTATCCCGACACGATCTGCACCCTGCCCTCTGTCGAATTTCTCGAGGACAGATTTTACAAGGCGAAGCAGCTCGGGCTGAACGCCCTGCGCTGTCACATTAAAGTGCCGGATCCGCGCTACTATGAGGTTGCCGATCGCATCGGTCTGCTGATTTGGGCGGAGCTGCCGAATGCGGGGGATTCGACCGAACTCTCGCGAGAGCGCAAGGAGCTCACGCTGAAGGGCCTCATCGATCGCGACGGAAACCATCCGTCGATCTTTTGCTGGACGCTGATCAACGAGAACTGGGGCGTCGACCTTGTCCATGACCCCTATCACCGCGCATGGCTGAAGAAGCTGTACCTGTGGCTGAAAGCCTACGATCCATCCCGGCTTGTCGTCGACAACTCCCCTCTGGCGCCAAGCTTTCACGTGCAGACCGATCTCGCGGATTTCCATTTCTATGCCGCCATTCCCGATAGTCGGGAGGACTGGGATCAATTCGTCGAGGAACTCGCCGGACGGGCCGAATGGCTCTTCAGCCCCGAGGGCGACGCCGTCATTACGGGACAAGAGCCGCTGCTATGCTCGGAATTTGGCAACTGGGGACTGCCTGACCCCGAGAAATTGAGAGACGCGGCCGGCGCCGAGGCCTGGTGGTTCGAGACCGGCCACGACTGGAGCGAAGGCGTCATGTATGCACATGGCGTTCGCAACCGATTTCAAGACTGGAGTCTCGATCGCGTATTCGGAACTTTCGAAAGCTTCGTCGAAGCGACGCAGTGGCAACAGTTTCGGGCGCTGAAATATCAGATCGAGGCCATGCGCCGAAAGCCTCAGATCGCCGGCTACGTGATCACCGAGCTTACCGATTGTCACTGGGAGGCGAACGGCCTTCTCGACATGCGCTCGAACCCGCGCGTTTTTCACAATCTGTTCCACTCGATCAATGCGGATACGGTTGTTCTGCCCACACTCGATCGACCCGCCTATTGGTCGGGCGACGCCGTTCGCCTCTCGCTCTGCGTGGCGCATGGTGGACCAGACCCGCTGGAGCCGGCGGCTCTCGACATAATGCTCGCCGAGCCGACGATGATGGAGACCCCCTCCATCGCGCCCGGCGCTGTGGCTGACCTCGGCATGATTTCGGTGAAACTGCCGGTCGTCGAGCACTCCTGCCTGCGCCGTCTCAGCCTGCGGTTGCGCTCTCTCGATGGACGACTCCTCGCGAGCAATGACGTCGATATCGCCGTGCATGCGAAGCTTCGACCGCCGGTTCTTTCGCTGTGGTCGTCACACGGCGACATTCGGGATCGGTTGCAGGCGCTTGGCTATGGACTGGCGGAAGGGGCCGAGACGGCGGACGTCGTTGTAGAGACGCAAGCTTCGACCGCACTCGCGGCCTATGTGCGCGCCGGCGGCCGAGCTGTTCTCTTGACCGAAACACCTGGATCGCTCACGCCATTTTTTCCGCATTGGCAAAATGTCAAGGTCGTGGCGCGCGACGGCACGCTCTGGCGCGGCGACTGGGCGTCCTCCTTCGCCTGGCTTCGACGGCAGGGTCCCTTCGCCGCAATTCCCGGCGGGCCTTTGCTCGATCACGCGTTTGATTGTGTGATCCCGACGCATGTCATCTCCGGCTGCAATCTCCTTGACTTTCAGGCGCGCGTTCACGCGGCGCTGGTCGTCGGATGGATTCATCGTCCGGCTGCAATTGCGGTCGGACGCAATTACGGCACAGGCCGCATCGTGATCGCGACCTTCAAACTGTTCCGTGATCCTCCGGGAGAAGATCCAACCGCCGCGGCTTTGCTTGGCGGTCTGATCGAGGCTGCGGCGCGAAGCGCCGGCCCGGCGCCTGCGATCTCCAAGCTCGAACCCGTGGGCTGGGAAGACCTTTAGGCGAGCTGGCGCGTTATAGCGCCATGCATTCTACGCAAGACATGACAGACGTCGCGGTTTATCGCCGGGCGCTGACATACTTCCTACCAGATCGGGTGCGGATCGCGGCGCTTGTCGCGATGATCGCGGTCTCCGTCAGCGTCGGCCTCCTGGAGGCGTGGCCACTGGCGGTGCTTGTCGACTCCGTGCTTTCCAGCGAGCCGAAAGGCAACTGGATACACAGCTACTTCCTCGCCGTATTGCCGAAGGACAAGCCCGGGCAGATCGCAGGGCTGGTCGCGATCGGACTGGGACTGCAACTCGTCGGATATACGGCCTGGATGGGCCGCATGATGATCAATTATTACCTCAATTATCGCGGCACGACGCGGGTGCGGTTTGATCTTTTCACCAAGCTTCAAAATCTTGGCCTCACGTATCACCGCAGCCGACCGCAGGGCGATTCGATCTATCGTCTGACGACAGACGCCTTCGGCCCCTGGGGCATCGTCGATGTCGTGATTGGAACCTCGGTTGCGGCCGTCACGCTCACTGTGATGACCATTATTCTTTTCTCTCGAAACGTCAGTTTGACGCTGGCGGCATTTACCGTCGCCCCCTTCATGATATGGAGCAACTGGCGCTTTGGCGTCAAAATCCACAAACGCGCGCTTGACTCGAAGCAGATCGACGCCGATCTGACCGCGCATATTCAGCAGGCGATGGCGCGCATACCTTTGGCGCAGGCGTTTCGTCGCGAGGCTTTCGAATTCAGACGCTTCTCCGGCGCGGTCGGCAGAAGCGTCGAGGCGCTGCTGAGCTTGAACTGGCAGGAACAGCTCTATCCTCTCGCGCGCGACGGCATCCTCTCCGTGGGCGGCGCGATCATCCTCGGCTATGGAGGCTGGCTCGTTTACCGAGACCAGTTTCTCGCGCCCGTCGCCGACGGGATGACCGTCGGGACGCTGCTCATTTTCATCGACTACTTACGCAAGCTTTGGGACCCGCTGAAATGGCTCAGCGAGTTCTTCGCCAAAGTGCGCATCTTCGAGGCCGCTTCTCGACGGGTTTTTCGTGTGCTCGACGAACCGGAAGCCGTTGTCGATACGCCGACGGCGCGTTGGATTTCCAGTAAGCCGCGAACTCTGACGCTCGAGCGCGTGAGTTTTGACTATGGCGGCGGCAAGCAAATTCTCACCGACGTTTCGGCGACGATACGGCCGCGCCAGATGGTGGCCTTCGTCGGCGCGAGCGGCACCGGCAAAAGCACGCTCTTAAGTCTCATGCTTCGGTTCTACGATCCAACGAGCGGGGCGCTCCGCCTGGATGGCGTCGACTTCAGGGATGTACGGCTCGAGTCGCTAAGAGCGCATTTCGCGCTCGTCGCGCAAGACAGCCTCGTGCTCCCGGCGACCATCGCGGAAAATCTCGCCTATGGGCGGCAGAATGCAACGCGAGCGGAGATCGAACGAGCGGCCGAGGACGCGGGCGCCGCCGAATTCATTCACCCTCTGCCTCATGGTTATGAGACCGTGCTCGCCGAAGGCGGCGCGAATCTCTCGGGCGGTCAGCGGCAGCGGATCGCCATCGCGCGCGCGCTGCTGTCCGACGCGCCGTTCCTTGTCCTCGACGAGCCAACGAGCGCGCTCGATCCTGAACAAGAGCGGCGGCTGATCGGTACGCTGCACCGGCTGAAAGGATCGCGCACGATTATTCTCGTGACGCATCGGCTGGAGTCGGTTGTCGATTGTGATTGCATCTTCGTCATGAGCAAAGGACAAATTGTCGAGCGCGGCGCGCATGACGCGCTCATCTCTTCAGGTGGTGTTTTCTCAAAAGCGCGACGACGTGCTGAAGCGGCGGAGTGACGCCTTGCATGCAGGGCGGCATTCATCTCAAGGTCGCGTAGCGCTTCGCTTTGCTCGTCAGCAAATCGATCCGCGGCTCGCCGCGATGTTCAGCCTTCTTCGCCTGATGAAGCGCTTGGAGCGGCGCTGCGCCTTGAAGCGCCTCAGCCATCGGCTCGCACAGAAGCCGGCCGGCGCCGGGATCGCGGTGACAGAGCGGATCCCACAGGCCCATGGGCGTCCACAGATCACGATCATGCCACTCTGGCATTCCCAAGATCGGATAAAGACAAGCGCCGCGTAACGGGACGTTCTGCAACAAGAGCGCGTGGCAGGCGCTGACCACTTCGCACAGCCACGGTCCACGATTGTCCCCGACGTGGCTGGTCTCCGTGATCATGACCTCGCGGCCGTAACGCTTCCAGACGGAGAGAATGAGCTCCGGGAGCGGCGCGCGGCGCGGATCATCGTCGTCAAGCGGCGGCAGGTTTCCGTCATCGTTCGGCGTGTCGTTCAACTCCCACTGATTGGTCCAGTAGTAATTGATTCCCACCACGTCCAAATGTTCAGGACTGCCGCCGAGTTCGGGCAGCAGCCTGCCGCACAACATGTCCCAGCTTTGAAAAACAAGCCTGTTATTGAAATCATGCGCCTGAGGCGCAAGGTCCGGCCTGTCCTTGGGACAGACGACGCGGCATAAGGGATCGACATTCACAATGCGCGCGTCGGGACAGGCGGCGCGTATCGCGTTGATGCCCGCAATTGCGCCGCGCGCGAGCGCGACCTTCAGCTCCCAGCCGCGTCCCGACCCATATGGCGCGAACAGCGCCTTCTCGCCGCCAGCATAGGCCATGAACGAAGGCTCGTTGATCGGCGTGAAGACGCACGGACTATCCATGCGCCCAGCCACGAAACGCGCCACCGCATAGCAGTAGTCGGCGAAACGCCGCGGGAACGCCTCGGCCCAAAGATCGACGTCCTGAGGAAAGCCGTAGTGAAAGAGATCCCATATCACCCCAACGCCGTGGCGGTTTGCAGCCTCGATGAATGGTTCGAGCGAAGAGAAATCGTATCGACTGCGGCAGTCGACGAGCGGCCAACGAACGGTCTCACGCGCGGCGTGCAAGCCCAGTCGCGCGATATCGGCATAGTCCGCGTCGACGTTGGCGTCGTGACCTGTCGCGACGACCTGATCGAACCACTCGCCATGCCGGTTGAAGCCTGTCGATCCTTCAAAACCCGCGAGAAAGAAGCTCTGAAACATGCCTTCACTCCTCGATTGCTCGTGGAGACTGCGCTACGGCAGCCGTGGCGTTGGCGCGAGCGGACCTACCGCATCCGCGCCACCGGACGTCAGTCGACGAAAGGCGTCGACAAGGGGCGTCTCAACACGGTCCAGCCGCCCCAATGGATCAGGATCGAGATTCCATAGCCCCATTTGCAAAAGATGATCGTGGAGGGGCCGCAGCCCCTGACGATAGGCCCAAGTAACGAGCGCGAACATCGGCCACCATGTATAGCCCACCATCGGAACGCCCTTCGCGCGCAGCGTCTTCACCGCATCGACCGAGTCGGTGAGCCAGGCCTGCCGCTGTTTCACCGAACCCTTGGTCGCGGTTTCCGAGATCATGAGAGGCGCGCCGTAACGTTCAAAATACATCTCGCCGATCTTCGTCACGAGCGCCCCCGAAGCGTTAGGCATTCGAATGCGCAGCCGCCCGAAACGGTCGCGCGACATCCGCTTGAGCGTGAAGATCGGGTAAAGGTTCACGCCAATGACAGAGAGTTCAAGCGGGCGCTCGCGAAAGGCGTTCAGCGCGGGTTCCGCGGCGCCCTGCCCGAGAAGCCAGGTCCACAGCGGATGACACGCATCGACGCGCCCGCTGATGAGATCGAGCGCAAGGAACACAATCGCTTGACGCCGCGCCGCCTCCTCGGCCAACGCCGGGTCGCTCGACTCGAAAACATCGGTGGCGTCGACATGAAAGGCGATGATATCGGGGTCGACTTCGTGCAGCGCGCGGGTCGTTTCAACGATGCCGCGACAGATCGACAGCATCACCGCAACGAAACTCGACCAACTACGTCCGTAGGGCGGCCACCAGCCCAAACGTCCACAATACCATGCGGTGATCCGAGGCTCATTCAGCGGCGTGTACCATCTGATCCTCCCCCGGAAGCGTTCGGCGAGTCGCGCCGCGAACTCCGCGACGCGGCTTGGATAGTCCGCGTTGAGAAAGGCCTGCTCCATCCACTGCGGCAAACCGTAATGTACGAGATCGACGATCGGATCGATGTTAAGTTCGAGCATGCGCTCGAGCGCGGCGTCGACGAAGCTGAAATCCCAGACCCTGGGCTCAGGTTGCACGCGATGCCAGGGCACGCCATAGCGCGCGCAAGGAACCCCCAACCGCGCCATCAGCGCGATATCCGCCTCCCACCGCCCGTAATGATCCGTCAGCTCATATTCGTCGAGCATGCGCCCGGTTCTCGGATGCGGAGCGGTGATGAACGTGTCTTCAACGCCGGTCGCCCACAGAAAGGCGCCAGGCGCAGTGAGCTGGTCGAGTTCTCTTGCGCTCGGAAGCATCATGCGCAGATCATCGACGCGGCGGCGGCGAATGGCTCGCCGGCCCGAGGGGTGCAGCGGTGTGGAACAATCGGCAGCGCTGGCGCGAATCCGGTGGCGCAGGAGCGTCGTTCATCGAAGGCTTCCTCCGTCCGCACTTCGCCGTGTGTCGTTCGTGAGCTCCGCAGTCGCGCGCTCACGCACGAGCCTGCAGCGGCGGGCCGGCCCCTACCTTAACCCTAAAGAGCGGCGTCGGTTCCGGGGCGCCGGCGCATCACGTTCTGTGCTGCAAAGAGAGCCGGAAGCGGCAGACTGCCGCGCTGGAGCTGTGAGCAATGAAATTCATAAAGAAATGTGCAAAGCGCACGGCCGACTCCTGGCCGTGCGCTCCGTTCGGGTCAGCGGGCGTTCTTCTGGATCGCATCCATGAGGGAAGAATTGGGCTTCTTCTTGCAGTAACGCGTGATTTTATCCGTATTGCGTTTCACGTAGCGCGAATCGATCACGGTGATGTTGTTCTTGGAGCTGAAATAGCCCCTCATCCAGTTAGCGACGAAGTCCTGGGTGTCCGCGTCATATTCGGCGAACTGCTTGCAGGTGATTTCCGACATCTCGATCGTGACCTGCGCGTTGGCCGGAACGGCGAAGGCGACCGCGGCGAGAGCGCCTGCGAAAATAAGTTTACGATTCATGTGGTTCCCCGTTCCCGTTACTTCTGCTCGAAAGCGCGCTGCAGACCCGCCATGACCGACTCATTCGGATTGGAAGCGCACCAGCTCTTCACGCTGGCGGAATTTTTCCGGAACAAGTTCAGGTCGATAAAGGTTCGGCCGCTCTTCTGCGCGAACCACCCGCCCATAAAGGCGCCGAAGTCTGCTTGGTCGTCGGCCGGCATCGCCAACAATTCGCCGCAGGTGATGCGGGTCATATCGATCTTGACCTGCGCGTTGGACAGCGAAGGCGCGAGCGCTCCCGCCGCGGCAAGCGCAAATATCAGCTTCCTCATAAGATTTCCTCCGATAAACGATTTCCGAAGAGCCGCCTGACCCTGCGGCTTTCGCCCGGCAAACGGCGCGCCAAGGCAGGCGGTTCCGCTGAACTGCCTATCGCCCACGCCTAACGCCCCAGCCCGGGCGCACTTGAACTAAACATTAAAAAAATGAAAGTCCATCGGCGTTATTTGACGATCTTTTAGCCACTCCCGGAGACTTTCCGACTTTTCCCGCCAGACATTTAAGCTTTTCAGACAGTTCGCCTCGTGAGCAGTTTCACATTAAAAACAGAGTTGGGCGAAGCGGTCCTGCAATTCACCCGAATACAGAGCCTGGATAATTTCGCTAGCCCAGCTCGGCAACGCGCACAAAAAACCAATAAGCGCCAAAGCAGGCGATAATCGCTGAGCAGATCTGAACGAGGAGCGGACTGCGCCGACCATGAGTGAAAATCTTATCTGTCATAAGAAGTAAGGGGAGAACGATGAGCACGACGCCGATCTGCCCGACTTCGACGCCGATGTTGAAGCTCGCCAGCGCCGGCACGATGGCGCGCTGAGGAACGCCGAGTTCGATCAGACCGCTCGCGAATCCAAAGCCATGGATGAAGCCGAATGCGAATGTGTCTCGCCAGCGACCGTCGACCTTGCGCGTGAAGAAGTTCTCGACTGCGACGTAGATGATCGACAGCGCGATTGCGATCTCCACCCAATGGCTCGGCAGATTAACGAGTTCGAGCGCCGCGAGCGACAGCGTCACCGAATGCGACACTGTGAAAGCCGTCACAATCTTGACGACGGGCCAGATGCGCGTCGCCCATAGCATCACGGCGATCAGGAAGCACAGATGATCATAGCCCGTCACGATGTGCTCGACCCCGGCGGAGAAAAATTTCGGCGCAAGCTCCCAAGGCGTCAGCAGCGGCTTGGAGAGATCAATCATCGGGTCGCCGGGATAGATCATGACTTGTCCGGGCGCCGGCTCCCGGCCCAGGCGCTGCGCCTCGGTCAGATTGGATTCATCGCCTTTCTCCCCGATGCTGACGAGTTGTTTGGCGCGCGGTCCCTGCGCATCAAGAAGTCTGAACGGGTTGTAAAAGATCTGCCCTTGAACCGCGCTGCAGTCCATCCGCAGCACGACTTTTGAGTCAGAAGGATTAGTCGGATCATCGCCGACGGAAACGACCGTGCTCGCGCAGGTCTGTCCTTCCGCATTCTGCAGATCGACGCGCGTTTGAATGAACTTGCCGATCATGCCCTCGATCACGCCGGGCTCGGTGAGATCGATCTCGTCGCTCTTCGGTTTGTTCTCGGCGAACATGCGCTCGATGTCACTTCCCAGAAAGCCGACCTCGACGCGGTAAAGACCGTGCCCTGTCGGCACGATTCGGCTGCTGGAAATATTCGCCGTATGGGCGTGCGCCGCCGGCGCACTCGAGAAGAACGCCACAACGACAGCGACCGCGCCGTTCAGCAACCACACCATCGGGCGGACTCCCTTGACGCGCCGCGCGCCTGCGGCGTATGCACTTTGCTAAAAAGATGCATATCGAGGGAGAAGAGCAAGCTCAAGTCCATCAGCGCGGCTGCCCACGGCGCGCTTTTTGCGCGCGAGCGAGCTATGGAAATGATTATTGAATCGGACTTCGCCCCATGACGAAGAGCGGACAGGCAAGAGTCTCCCGTCGAAAACGCGCTTCCTGGATGTCGGCCAACCGGCATGCGCGCCTGCTATCTTTTGCTGCCGCGATCCTTTCCGTCGGCGCGACGCCTGAACCCGCCGCGGCGTACGGAACTGTCTCTGACTCCCCCGGTCGCGATCAACAGCTTAGCCCTGCCCCGGAAATGAAACTCACCGGTCCGTCGCGCCCGCCGCGAGAACCGCAACGCCCGGCGATCATTCTGGCGCATGCGATCGTTGTCCGCACCTCCCCCGCGCAAGGCGGCGTCGGCGCCGAAGACATCGGAAAAGTGGAAGTGTGGTACGACGCCGGCATCCGCGACGCTTTTGCCGCGTTGGCGGTTGTGAGCGCATCGGGCGAAAGGGTCGACAAGCGCGACGCGGCGATTGACAGCGCGGATCCGAGCCATGTGTCGGTGAGCGTGAACCGGTTGAATCCCGGTAAATACACCGTACGCTACAGGGCGCTTTCGGCTGATGGCCATCTCGTCAGCGGCGCTTGGGAGTTCGAGGTGCGTCCTTAAAGGATGTTTCTCAAAGCGTGATCGTTTTGTGCAGGACAAGGAACAACAAACGATGCGTCCGACTGTTCGCCTGAACCTGTTGCTATTCGCGGGCATCGTTCTGATCGCCGGCGTCAATATCGCGATGTTCTCGTACTCATTCTGGGGTCCGGCTTTCAATCAGCATTTGAATGATTTGTGGAAGGCGCATGTCCTTCAACCTGCCGAGAAGGCAGGCGATCGCACGATATCGGAATGTCTCGGGGTTAGCGACTTCTACTCCGCGCATCTCACCACATACTTTCTGCCCGATTCCGAAGAGAGCGCCGGAGGGCCGACGGACGATTTGAGCAAATATGCCGAATATTGCGACCGCGTGCCCGGAACGGGCAAAGTCATTTTTTCCGTCACGCTCATGGAAAAGGAAGCAAGAAACGAATCCGTCGCGCTTTCCTTCTATCAATATGATGCTGATGGCGGCCTTAAGCAGATCAACGCGTTGCCGTCTCGACCCCGCTCAAGCGGCTTTGTGACTTTGGACGCAACTGTCGCTCACAAGGGGAAATACCTGCTCAAGCTCGCCTTTGGCGAGGCGAAGAACGCAGAGGACACCATCGAAATGCCGATCTTCGTCGGGCGATGACTGCAATGAGCGCAGCGAACCGAACGGACTGTCAATCTGCCGCGCGCCTTCGTACGCGACGCTTTTGCCGCCATCGCAGAAAGCCCGTGACATAGAGGACAAAAGGCGTCAGCCCGACCACCAGAACGATCGATCGGCCGATCGCGCCAAAAGCCTCGCCGGTATGCAGCGGGAAGAGCCATTCGAGAAATTTCTCGCCCGCGCTGAATGCCTCGCGATCTTGCACGTATAGAACCTTTCCGCTGTACTGATCGACGCCGACATTTCGGAAGGTTTTGGTTCTGTTGGGCTCGTTGCTTGACTGCTTGCCGACGACATAGACCCCGCTCGGCGCGCTTGGCAGGAGAATCCAGTGAAGTCTTCCAGCAGGGAAAACTTTGTCCGCGATTGCGACGGTTTCATCAAGGCCGATTGGCGTTCCGCCGGGAGCCGGCGTCGACTTTCCAAAATCCGGATCGGCGCGCACTTCGGAAAAAATTCCCGCCACGGAGCGCGTCGCCGGTTTGAAAATCATAGCGACTCCGGTGAACAGCGTAATTAACAAGAAAACGATGAAGTAGGCGCCGACGCTCCTATGCGCGTCGTAAACGACTCTCTCTGGGCTTGCGCCCCATTTGATTTTAAAGCCCAGCCGCCAATCGCCATATCGCGGCCACCACAGATAAAAACCGACAAGGATAGAGAAAAGAATAAGCACGGCTATTGAGCCGAGTATATAGGCGTTGTTGACTCCAAGCAGCAGGGTCCAATGGAAGGCCATGATGATTGGGACAAGGGGCTGTGACAGCGTCTTGTCTCCATGCAGATAAAGGCGCTGCCCTTTGACTTTCGCGGTGTAAGGATCGACGAACATCTCGTAGACATCGGTATTAAGGTCGTCGGTCTCGACCATGTATGTGATCGCCATAGCCGATGCGGAATGGCGCGGCATTGTGACTCTCTCCGCCTGGCCATCGGCAGGCATCGCTTTGATAGCGGCTGCGAGAATTTCATCGAGCGGACGACGAACCGGCGGCGCCGGTATTTCAACGCGCATGATTGAAGCGTTCAGCCATTCGTCGATGTCCTCGCGAAATGCGAGAATGCTGCCGCTGAGCCCGACGAGAACGAACACCGCCCCGGCGAAAAGTCCGACGGTGCGATGAATTTGCAGAAGGACTTGGCGAGTGAATTCGCGTCGACGCAGGACGCGTGACGGCGATGCGACTTCTTTTCCAACGTCGGCTTCGACCGTCCGATCGGACATTGCACAAGACTCGGTCTACTGGTTCATCTGCGCTCAAATCGCGTTTGATCGGACCGATTTCTGGCGATCTTGTCAACGGAAACGAGGCTTCCGGCTCCGCCAACGACCGCATCAGCCACGTGTCGAGTCAATCCGCGCCGGCCTGTATGACGAATATACTGCAGTTGCACACCATCTGCATCAACATGCCACCTGCAATACTGTCGCCAAGACGTTGGCATTTTTTGCTTTACCATCCAGGATAGGTAAACCATGGTGGCATCGTCTTGGGGCAATGCGGACAGGATGAGACGAAAAAATGAAAACGGATAGTTGCAAGGGAGCAACGCTCGCTGTTGCTGCGATTTCAATCATTCTCGCTGGCGCTGCGCCGCCCGCAAAGGCGGCGTCGACGGGCAAAGTGCATTGCCTCGGCGTCAATAGCTGTAAGGGCAAGGCCGACTGTCACTCGCCCAAAAACGCCTGCAAAGGCATGAACTCTTGCAAGGGCCAGGGCTGGGTTTTTAAGGAGACGGCCGCGGCCTGCGAACAGGCAGGCGGTAAGGCTCTCGACTGACCCTCGCCTCATAGGTCAGCGCGCGACTTCGGGTCGGCGCGAGTCTTCCACGAAATTGCCGCGCACGCCGAGCGCGCTCGCCTCTTGACCTGGGGCGGACGTTCGGCGTGCTGCCGCGTCATTGCTTTGCAACGCGGTCACTGATTGAGCGACAGCTTGATCGCGACGGGCGCAGTCCAAAACATTAGCTCAGCCCCGACGCGGAAGCCTCGCGTTTTGCGCTCCGCAATGCCAATCCCCTCGGCGCTTTTATTTTCTTCCAAACTCCAGCGTCGGCCAGGTGGAGCGCGCGGTCAGCGCCGAGAGCAAAGTTTGGCGCGCGGCGGGCATCTTTGCTAGCGGCAAACGGCCGCTAATTAGATCTTGTCTTTTGGGGGCATCGATGTTGAGAGGCAGACATGTCGATGACGGTCGGCGAATCCACTTTTCCCGAGCGCGCCAGGCAGGGCGGCTTGATCGATGATGTTGGCGGCGTCGCCACCGTCATCCTCGCTATTTTCGGACTCATCGGCCTCAACGCGCCGATCATGGCCGTGATCGCGACAATTGTGTTCGGCATCGCGCTCTTGATCCAGGGCAACGGCATGATGTCTGAACTTGCCAGATTTTCTGTTCTGCGCGCAGGCAAGTCTTCGATCAACGGTTTTGCCGCCGGCAGCCGTTCGGCGGTTATTTTGCTTGGAGCCGGCGGCATCGCTCTGGGCGTGCTGTCGCTGCTGGACTTCAACTCGGCAGTGCTGACGCCGATTGCATCAATCCTGTTCGGGAGTGCGCTGGTCTTGAGCAGCGTCTCTGTGTGGCATCTTAATGTCGTCAGACGCGCGTCAAAGGGCGAGGAGTCGTCGAGAGACATTCTCGCAAATCAAATGGCTTTTGATTGCGCCAGCATTCAGATCTTTGGCGGCTTCGCCGCAGTCATGCTCGGCGTTCTTGCCGCGTCCGGAACGAGGAATGACCTGACGTTTAACCTCGTCGCGCTGCTCATTCTCGGCTCCGCGCTCGTGCTGAAGGGAGGCAGCCTGAACGCCATCCTTCTCAGCTTTATGCGCTCCACTGCGCGACGGCCGCCGACTCCGCGCGTGTGAAACGCAAGGACCTTGCATGGGCTGCGACCTGGCTTGCGGCATTTAAGCTCGAGCGGCGTAACGCGCTGTAGATCTTGACGGGGTGAATCCAACGCTATGTGGAATCACGCGCTCTTGCTCGTGTGAAGATATCGCAAGTCTGGAGACACTGTCATGTCCATTACCTCTCGAGAGTCGACATTTCGCGAAACTGCGGCGTATGGGGGTCTGATCGACGCAATCGGCGGTCTGGCCACCGTCGTTATCGCCATCGTTGGATTGTCGGGCGTGAAAGCGCCGATGATGGCGTCAATCGCCACGATCGTCTTTGGCGCCGCCTTGTTGATCCAAGGCGGAGCGATGCTGTCGGAATACGCCCAGATTATCTTTCCGGTAGGCTCGAGAGCCATGAACGTCGAGGGGTTCGGCGGCAGCAGCCTGTCCGTCGTCTTTCTTGTCGGCGCGGCCGGCATCGTTCTTGGCGTGCTTTCGCTGCTCGGCATTGAGCCTGCAACGCTAACGCCGATCGCCGCGATCGCGTTCGGGTCCGCCCTGCTTCTGAGTAGCAATGCCGTGTGGCAACTGCATGTGCTCAGCCAAGAGTCGCTAAGGAGCAGAGGTCAAGTTGGCGCTGGCGCCAGTGAAATTCTTGCGAGCGAGATGGCCTTTGGCTCAGCAGGCATTCAGGCGCTTTCTGGTTTGGCCGTGATCGTGCTCGGGATTCTCGCGATAGCGGGCGTGGCGAATGATCTGACCCTCAACCTTGTCGCGTTGCTTGCCCTTGGCGCGACGATTGTGTTCACGGGCGGCAGCCTGAGCGCCACCCTGCTGAATTTTATGCGCACGCCTTAAAAAGTCGCGCGAGCGCCGCCTGACGGAGCGAGGATCGCAAACTCGCATCGTCTTCTCCGGGGCCGCCGCAGTCTGAACCGGCGGCCTCGGCGTGTTGTTGTTGTTCCAGTTTTCTTGCACCTGTTCCGGCTGGGAACGGTGTTGCATTTTTCCATGTCGATGACTTCGGCCTCGTAGGCGGACCGACTGCGCCTTGTATTCCGATGATCGGATCCCCAAATATTAAAGGCGATTCCTGCGGCATCGCGGCGTTATCTCGAAATATTGTCAGCCGATCGTCTCCGCCGTGCTAATACTCCGTAGACACTGAATTGGCAGAGAGACGCTTGGCGCCGAGTCGTCCCCACGGGCGATAACAATACACCTGCCGCTCCAGCGCCCGCAGTCCGAACCTCGAAGGATAGACTCAATGGCCAAAGCTGAACTTGGCGTGAAGCGCCGATGCCTGACTTGTGCAACGCCCTTTTACGATCTCAATCGCTCGCCGATCGTCTGCCCAAAGTGCGCCGCGGCCTTTCAAGTCGTGGAGGTCTTGCGTTCGGCGGCAAGGCGACCGGCTTACCATTCGGCGACTTTCGCCAGGTCTGCGCCAGTCGCGCCGGTCATCGAACCGATCGTTGATGATGTTCTCTTGTCAACGGCTGATGAGGAGGAAGACGCAACGGCCGATGAGGAAGAAGACAGAATCGAAGCGGTGCTGGAAGAAGTAGAAGTGGAGGTCGTCGAAACCGCTACCGAATAGCTGCTGACGTTCTGACGCCGCTTAATCGAGGCTTGGATCGATCCCTGCCAAGGACAAAGCGAAGACGACGATGCACAGGGCGAGCGCAACTGTGACGCCGACAAGCGGCGCGGCAATGCTTGGGAGATTTTTGAAGAAGCGCATGAACCCGTTCGCCTGAGAAAGATCGCGATCTAAATGGCGAGCCGTTAAGAGTAGGTTTATTGACCGCTGTCAAGTAAAAAAGCGATGCTCGGCGACCCTCCCTCGATAATTCGCCGTATAAACCTCGCCCCATCAACCGTTTATTTGCGCCGTGTTCGACGCCAGGCGTTGAAGATCCAGGCCCCGACGAGCAGCACTAAAAGATAGACGATCGCCGCCAGAGCCAATTCCGGGAGCTGATCGGCCACGGCAGGCCAAAAAAGGAAGGCGAGGAGAGTGACGACTCCTGCGACAAGGGCAGCCAAGACCGCGTCGTAATGCATCGTCCGCGAAGCCTCCGAGCTGAACGCCAGTCCGATGAACTCGGTTCTGGCCCGACGTAGAGCGGAGCAAATCCCCTTGAAGGAAACGTCGCGGCTGAAACCATGCTTGGCGCGCCAAAACATAGCGGCAATGGCGCTGAAGAGCGAGCGCAATCCTCTTTTGAACATCGTGGCGTTCGGTCGCCGTGGTTAGACCCAGAGCCTATGCGCCGCGCTCATCAAAGTTCAGCTCGTGCCTTATCCGATCTTTTGCCGGCGCATGTCGAAGGCGCGAGGCAATGTTCGGCGTCGAGCCTTGGCGACCAATTTTGGAAATTCTTGGCTGGGGGACCTGGATTCGAACCAAGATTAACGGAGTCAGAGTCCGCTGTTCTACCGTTGAACTATCCCCCATAAGGCGCCGCGCCAACACAACGCGACGACCTGGTCGATGGCGCTTTACTTCGTCGCCGCCGACTTCAGTTTGGAGAGCGGCCGGATTTTGACGCGCACGCTTGCGGGCTTGGCGGCGGCTTTGACCATCTCGCCCGTCGCAGGATTGCGAACCAAAGTCCCCGCCTTGCGCGCCGGCACCTTGCGAAGGGTCGCTTTCAGAAGGCCCGGCAGGGTGAATTCGCCCACGCCGCGCGGGTGAACTGACCCGAGAAAAACACTCTCCAACGTGGCGTAGACGCCCACCGCGGTCTTGCGAGGAATGTCATTTTCCTCGGCTATCCGGTTGATGAGAGCCGATTTTGTAAATGTCTCTTTGATAGGCCGAATGGCGGCAGGCTCAGCCTTGCTCACCTTCCTGCTCGCGGCCTTCACCGGTTTTCCTCTAGCCATAAGATGTCCTTTACTAGATAAGCGCCTGCATTATTGCTCACCCGCACACATGCGATTGCTAACGATTTCATTGGTGATTCGCAAATTTCTGCGCAGCAATTGCTTGCGGCGGAAGATGTCGGGCTTCAACAACAATACTGAAGCCGTCGCCAAGAAGGAGATTGTGGCGACGATCTTCGACAAAGGCCCAGGCCTCGTCGAAGGAAACATCGCTCATTGGCGCTCGGGGGCCAAACAGACGCAGCGCTGACGGCCACGCCCTTGATCGTCCAAAGCTCTAAGGTGAGCGCGCATGGGGTGCACTGTTGAACGCCCGGCGAGCGAGAACCCTCAGTGCGCGACTCGCCCCGATCGACGATCCCGGGGCTGAAAATCAGCTTCCCGTCCGAAATGCTTGAGCGATTGGCTGGGGGACCTGGATTCGAACCAAGATTAACGGAGTCAGAGTCCGCTGTTCTACCGTTGAACTATCCCCCAACGGCGCCGCGCAGCGCGCGCGCGAACGGCTGGTGACTTAGAGAGCGCGGCCGACAGTGTCAACCTTCCGGCCGCCAACGCCGCCGGGTTGCGCCCTTATGCTCGCAGTAAACGCCCTTGCGGGCGGCGCGCCGATCCTGCATGTAAGAAATTTACGCCGGCCTCGTGGCGTTACGATGATCGCCGCTCCGCTTCTGTCGATGCGGCGCAGAGGCGGGACGGAGCGGCTCCGCGGAAGGGATCGAGTGAGGGAAACCGGTCTACCGTCTACGGCGTCGGCCTCGGCGCAGGCCGCGCCCGAGCTTCACATAAACCCCGGCGTCGCTTCCGGCGCGCTCGACTCGCGCCATATCTATGCCGCGCTCGACCTCGGCACCAACAACTGCCGGCTGCTGATCGCCCGGCCCGAGCACAGGCCGCGGCGGCGCAACAATGATTTTTTGCGCATCATCGACGCCTTCTCGCGCATCGTGCGGCTGGGGGAAGGCCTCGGCAAGGCTGGCCGGATCAGCGAGGAAGCGATCGAGCGCACCATCGCGGCGCTCGAAATCTGCCGCGAAAAGATGGATGCGCGCGGCGTCACCCGCGCCCGCCTAGTCGCGACCCAGGCGTGCCGCAGCGCGGCGAACGGCGACGAATTCGTCGAGCGCGTCCGCGAACGCACCGGGCTGCAGCTCGAGGTCATTGACCGCGAAACCGAGGCGCGCTTCGCCGCCCGCGGCTGCGGGTCGCTCGCCGATCCGGCTGCGGAAAGCGTGCTGCTGTTCGACATCGGCGGCGGGTCCACCGAGCTCGTGTGGCTGACGCGCGAGCGGCGCAGCGAAAATGGCGCTTACGCTTTTCGCGCGTGGACGTCGCTCGAACTCGGCGTCGTGACCCTCGCAGAGCATTTCGGCGGCCGCTGCGTTTCGGCCGAGACGTTCGCGGCCATGACGCAGCAGGTGCGCGAGACTCTCGCCCCCTTCGCGGGGCGCATGGCCTCGGAGCGCCGCTGTCCGCGCTTCCATCTTTTGGGCACTTCGGGAACCGTCACCACCCTGGCCGGCGTCCATCTTGGGCTCGAGCGCTACGACCGCTGGCGCGTCGACGGCTTGTGGATGAGCGACGATGACGCAACGCGGGCGATCCTGCGGCTGCGAGACATGGATTTCGATGAACGCGTCGCCAACGGCTGCATCGGACCGCAACGCGCCGATCTCGTTCTTGCCGGCTGCGCGATTTTCGAGGCGATTCGCGCGCTTTTTCCGGCGCAGCGGACGCGCATCGCCGACCGGGGGTTGCGGGAAGGCATGCTGCTGGAGCTGATGGAGGCCGACGGCGCGTTGACGCGGCGCGTCTAGCAGCTCGACGGCGAGCGCGCGGACGGGCAGAAGTATCCGCGCCAAAATGCGAACGCTTGGGGAGAGCGGATGACAGATGCAATCGATGGAGCGCGCCAGCATGGGCCGCGCCGCGAGACGGGGCGATGAGCGGCCGCGGATTGTATCGGCCCTGCGTCGGCGTCTTGTTGCTCAATGCGCAAGGCCTCGCCTTTATCGGGCGCCGGCGCGCTAAGGGCGCCCAC
The DNA here is from genome assembly GCF_024448135.1 of Methylocystis suflitae. Classification (GTDB taxonomy): domain Bacteria; phylum Pseudomonadota; class Alphaproteobacteria; order Rhizobiales; family Beijerinckiaceae; genus Methylocystis; species Methylocystis suflitae. Next base: position 16,231 of record NZ_JAMRYX010000148.1, on the reverse strand, counting down.
GACCAGACCCGCCCGCCCTATCTCTGGCAGATGCCCCAGGGGGGCATCGACGAGGGCGAGACGCCCTATGAGGCGGCGCTGCGCGAGCTTTACGAAGAGACCAATGTGTCGAGCGTCGCCCTTCTCGGCGAGGCTCCTGACTGGCTTTGCTATGATCTGCCCAGAAACAACAACAACCGCTGGAGCGGCAAATATGTCGGCCAAACCCAGCGCTGGTTCGCGTTGCGCTTCACCGGCGACGAAAGCGAAATCGATATTCACGCGCCGGGCCACGGCGCGCACAAACCTGAATTTGACGCCTGGCGCTGGGAGGCGCTTTCGGCGCTGCCGGATCTCATCGTGCCGTTCAAGCGGCTCGTCTATGAGCAGGTGGTGAAGGAGTTCACGCCCCTCACCGCGGCGCGGGCCTAGAACTAGGCCGACCGCAGGAGCCGCGCGGCGAAAAATCCGTCGATGCCGGCAAGGCGCGGATCTTCGTTCGGCCAGTAGTGCGGCAAGGTGCGCAGATCGCCGTCTCGGTTGATGAACGCCTCCGGGACGCCCTCGCTCGGATCGATCGGCATTCGGCGGAAATCCGGATTGCGGCGCAAAAACGCGGCGATCTGCTGTTCGCCTTCCTCAGGCTCCAGCGAGCAGGTGCAATAGACGATGCGCCCCCCGGCCCGCGTCAGGAGCGCCGCGCGATTGAGCAGCTTTGTTTGCAAACTCGCGAGCGTTTCGATGTCGCCCGGCTTCTTGGTCCAGGGCACGTCAGGATGGCGGCGGATCGTTCCCGTCGCCGAACAGGGCGCATCGATCAAAATCGCGTCGAAAGGCTGCGCCTGATAGGCGGCGGCGTCGCCGACCGCAACTTCCGCGTGTAACTGCAGCCGGGCGAGATTGGCGGCGAGCAGCTTCAGGCGCTCCGCCGAACGGTCCAAAGCGACCACCTGCGCGCGGGCAAGCGCCATTTGCGCCGTCTTGCCGCCAGGCGCGGCGCACATGTCGAGCACGCGCTCATCCGGCTTCGGCGCGAGCAGGCGCGCCGGCAGCGCGGCGGCGGCGTCCTGCACCCACCACTCGCCATCCTCATAGCCCGGCAGCTCGCTGATCGGCGCGTGGCTGCGCAGCCGCACCGAGCCCGTCGGCAACACGACCCCGTCCAGCCGCTCCGCCCAGCCCTCAGGGTCGTCCTTGACTGATACGTCGAGCGGCGGCTCGAGCATGTGCATCGCCGCGATGGCGCGCCCAGCGTCTTCCCCATAATGTTTGCGCCAACGCTGCGCCAGCCATGGCGGCGCGTCGTACTCGCCGCTTGCGGCGACGTCTAAGAATTCCTGCCGCCGGCGCGCGAGATTGCGCAACACGCCGTTGACGAGCCCGCTAAAGCCGGCGGTTTTCGGTTCAAGGCGCGCCGCGCGCACCGCGAGATCGACGGCAGCGTGATCGGCCGCGTCGAGAAACAGAATTTGCGCGGCGGCGGCGATCAGCGAGAACTCAAGCCGCGCGGCCTGACGCGGCAGCCCCTTTTCGAGGAGTTCGGCGAGAGCGTGGCGGATCAGGCCGAGCCGACGCACCGCAACCGTGACGATCGAGCGCGTGAGCGACACGTCGCGGGCGTCGAGCCCGGAGAGGCGCGAAGGAACCGCGTTCGGGGCGAAACACTCATCGAGACGATGTCCGCCTTGCACGATGTCGCCGATGATGTTGGCTGCGGCGAGGCGCGCCGGCAACCCGGGAATCTTCGCCGCTTCGGCCTCCCGCACCGCTTCGGCGGGCACGAACCCTTGCCGGGACCCTTGACGCGCCGATTTGGTCCGGGCGGAAATTGATCTACTGTCGCTGTTCGCCAAACGGCTTCTCCCTCCGCGACCGAACCGAATCATAGCATAATTGGCGCGGCGGCGGGCGATGAATGCACACAGGAACGGACCGTGTCGAAGACAGGAGACGCAGCAAGTTCGACAGAGCGGCCCACGCAGCCGCCGCCGGCCGCGCAGCGCGCATTGGCCGAAGCCGCGGCGCGTCGCCGCGAAGCGGCCCAAGCTCCGGCCCCGCCGCAAGAACTTGGCGGCCGCGGCGGACCTGACCCGGCGCGCTACGGCGACTGGGAAGTCAAAGGAATTGCTAGCGATTTTTGATCAGCTGCGCGCGAGCGCGTTTCTGGAGAGCGTCCCGATATGAAAAAACGAATGGCGTTCGGCGGTCTGTTTCTCTGTTTGACGTTCTCCGCCGCCCGTCTCGAATTGGCGCAAGCTCAGAGCCTCGATCTCTCGTCGAGCAAGGTCGTCGACCTCACTCACGCCTTCAACGCCGAAACCGTCTATTGGCCGACCTCGCCGTCGGGTTTCGAGCTCAAAGTGCTGCACAAGGGACCGACCAAGGCAGGCTTCTTCTATTTCGCCAACGCCTTTTGTTCGCCCGAGCATGGCGGCACCCATCTCGACGCGCCGATGCACTTCGCCGAAGGCCGCTGGACAAACGCCGAGATCCCGGTCGAGCGCTTCGTCGGCCCTGCGATCGTCATTGATGTCGCCGCCAAGGCCGCGGCGAACCCGGACTATCTGCTGACGATCGAAGACATCGCCGCCTGGGAAGCGGCGCATGGCCGCATACCCGACAAAGCGATCGTGCTGCTGCGCACCGGATGGAGCGCGCGCTGGCCCGACAAGAAGGCCTATCTTGGCGACGACACGCCGGGCGACGCCGCACATCTCCATTTCCCGTCTTTCGGGCCTGAAGCGGCGGCCTGGCTCGCGAAAGAGCGCCGCCCCAATCTCATCGGCGTCGACACGGCGAGCGTCGACAACGGGCCGTCACAGGATTTTTTGGTGCACAGGATCATTGGCGCCGCAAATATCGGCGGGCTTGAGAACCTCACCGCCCTCGACCAGCTGCCGCCAACGGGCGCGATTCTCGTCGCCTTGCCGATGAAGATCGAAAAAGGCTCGGGCGGCCCCGCCCGCATCATCGCGCTCGTCCCGCGGTAAACGCGGTTACCCGACGCCCTTCGCGCGCAGGAAGGCCAGCGCCTTTTGCCACGCGTCCCTGGCGACGTCTGGCCGATAGCTGTCGCGATAGTCGGCAAAGAACGCATGCGGCGCGTCGGGGTAGACGATGATCTCGGCGGGCGCCTGCGCCTGCTTCAGGCGCTCGCGCATGGTCTCGATGAGTTCGGCGGGAATGCTCGGATCAGCGCCGCCGTAAAGCCCCAGCGTCGGCGTTTTCAGCTCCCCCGCGATGTCTATCGGCCAGCGTGGCTGCGCCGGCGTATGCGGCCCATCAAGCCGCCCGTACCAGGGAATGCAGGCGAGGAGCCGGGGATGATGCGCCGCATAGAGCCAGGCGATGCGCCCGCCCCAGCAAAACCCGGTGATCGCCGCGCGTTTGGCGTCGCCGCCTTTCGTCGCGGCGTAAGCGAGCGCCTGATCGAATATCTCCATTGTCTCGGCGTCGGGAACCTTGGCGACGATGGCGCGAATCGCCTCTATGTCTGGCGCTTCTTGCGGGTCCCCGTAGCGAATGAGGAAGTCGGGCGCAATGGCGAGAAACCCGAGCTTCGCGAACCGCCGCACAATGTCGCGGATATGTTCGTGCAGGCCAAAGATTTCCTGCGCCACGAGGATAATCGGGAAATCGCCGCCGGTCCGGGGGCGGGCGATATAGGCCGGCGCGCCGCCTGGCAGCGTCGTCATGCCCGCCTCAAGTCCCGTGACGTCCGTGGCGATGGCGCTTGGCGCGGGCGCGCCCGCCGCTGGGGCGAACCGGGCTGGGGTGTTCGAAGGCAAGGTCACGAGGCCTCCTACAGAGCTGACGTCAGGGATTAGCTATGAAAAGGACGGGCCGTGTCCAGCCGGCCGACCACGACGCCGTCGCGTCTACGTCAAAGTTCCGACCGCCGCGAACGCTATAAAGTCTGGCGCGCCAATATCGCGCCGCAACCGCGACTTCTCTTTGTGCGCGAAACCGCGTATATCGCCGCACCGTATCGGCGGACCCACGCCGAAGGAGAGGAAGCCTTGGTCGCCCTCGTTCTCGTCCCGGGCGAGCGCCCGCTTCCGAGCGTGTCGATAAAAGGCGCGGCGGGTCCCATCGAAGGAAACTTCCCATGACGCAGCGATCCGACGCCGGTCCCGCCTCCGGCGGCGATGGGACGCAAGCTCATGCGCATCTAGGGGACGAGCGTACGAAGGGCGGGGTCGTCGGCCTCATCATCGGCTCGATCGGCGTCGTCTATGGCGACATTGGCACCAGCCCGCTGTATGCGCTGCGCGAGTCGCTCGCCCATCAGGTGGAGCATGACGCGCTGACGGAGGAATCCGTCATTGGCGCCATCTCGCTGCTCATATTTGCGCTGATTTTCACGGTGACGATCAAATACATCATCTTCGTCATGCGCGCGGACAACCGCGGCGAAGGCGGCATACTTTCGCTGATGGCCCTGGCGCAGACCGCAATGGGCCGGCGCACGAGAGTCGCCTTTCTGCTCGGCGTCGCGGGCGCGGCGCTCTTCGCTGGCGAGGCGATCATTACGCCGGCCATCTCGGTGATGTCCGCCATTGAAGGCCTGGAGCTCGTCACTCACCGCTTCAGCGAATTCGTCCTGCCCATCACCATTTTCATTCTGGTCACGCTATTCTGGGTGCAAAGTCACGGAACGGCGCGGGTGGCGGCTTTTTTTGGGCCGATCATGATCGTCTTTTTTCTGACGATCGGCGTGTTGGGCGCGATGCATATTCCCGAAGCGCCGCAGGTATTGCGCAGTTTCGACCCGCGGCAAGGCATCGCCTTTCTGGTGGCCCACGGCTGGCTCGGCTTCGCCGTCCTCGGCTCGGTTTTCCTCGCGGTCACCGGCGTCGAAGCGCTTTACGCCGACATGGGCCATTTCGGCCGTGGGCCGATCCGCACGGCCTGGCTCGGATTCGTGTTGCCGGCGCTGCTGCTCAATTACCTCGGCCAGGGCGCGCTCGTGCTGTCGCGCCCAGAAGCCGTCGGCAATCCGTTCTTTCTGCTGGCGCCGGACTGGGCGCTTTTGCCGCTTGTCGTCCTTTCGACGCTGGCCACGACAATCGCCGCGCAAGCGGTGATTACCGGAGCCTTCTCGCTGACGCGGCAAGCCATTCAGCTCGGACTCATTCCGCGCCTCGAAGTCACGCATACGTCGGCGTCGCAGGAAGGCCAAATCTATATTGGCCGCATCAACCGGCTGCTGCTCATCGGCGTGCTGCTGCTCGTCATCGCCTTTAAGAGCTCATCGGCGCTTGCGTCCGCCTATGGCATCGCGGTCACTGGCACCATGGTGCTTTCGACGTCGCTGCTGTTCATCGTCGCTTGGCGCAAATGGGGCTGGCCGCTGTTCGTGTCGATCCTCTTCGCGGCCTCTTTCCTGGTCGTCGAACTCGCCTTTCTGGCCGCCAATCTGATGAAGGTCAAAGACGGCGGCTGGGTTCCGCTCGCGCTCGGCGGCTGCGTCATGATCATCATGTGGACCTGGACGCGCGGCACGCGGCTTCTCGCCGAGAAAACCCATCGCGACTCCATTCCGATGATGGAACTCATCGCGATGCTGCAGAAGTCGAAGCCGACGCGCGTGCCCGGCACGGCGATCTTTCTGACGAGCGATCCGGCCGTCGCCCCGACCGCGCTGATGCACAATCTCAAGCACAATAAGGTCCTGCACGAGCGCGTGCTGGTGATCTGCGTGAAGACCGAAGACCGGCCGCGCGTCGCGCCAGGCAAGCGCTTTGAAATCGACAAGCTCAGCGACGACTTCTACCGCGCGACGCTGCACTATGGCTTTATGGAAAGTCCTCGCGTTCCGGCCGCACTCGCCGCCATGCGCAAGGCCGGGTTCAAATACGACATCATGACCACGAGCTTCTTCCTCGGGCGGCGTTCGATCAAGGAAAGTCCCTCCTCCGAAATGCCGGTGTGGCAGGACAAGCTCTATGTCGCGCTTACCCGCCAGGCCGCCAATGCGACGGACTTCTTCTCAATCCCCTCCGACCGCGTCGTGGAATTGGGCGCGCAAGTGACGATTTAGCGCGCGCGAAAACAGTGGACGGGACGGCGCCCAGGCACTAAGCAACGGCGGCCCGCGCGGCTCGCGTAAGAGCCGAAAAGGGCCTGGCGGAGCCCGGTCGAGAGGGCTTTTTTGAAGATTTCGCCGCCTTACGAAGGACGTCTGTCGCTTATGCCCACCCGCATCGATGATCGCTTCGCCGCCCTCAAGAAGGAAGGGCGCGCCGCCCTCGTGACCTTTGTGATGGCCGGCGACCCGGATCTCGCGACGTCGCTCGACATTTTGCGTGGCCTGCCCGGCGCCGGCGCGGACGTCATCGAGGTCGGCATGCCTTTCACCGATCCGATGGCGGATGGGCCAGCGATCCAAGCGGCGGGCCTGCGGGCGCTCAAGGCGGGGACCACGCTCAAGAAGACCTTGAAGCTCGTCGCGGACTTTCGCGCCGGAGACAACGCCACCCCCATCGTGCTGATGGGCTATTACAACCCGATCTATGTCTACGGCGTCGACGCTTTCCTGCGCGACGCTCGGGACGCCGGCGTCGATGGCCTGATCGTCGTGGACCTGCCGCCGGAGGAAGATGCGGAACTCTGCACCCCCGCGCGCGACGCCGGGCTGAACTTCATCCGCCTCGCAACGCCGACGACCGATGACAAGCGGCTTCCCAAGGTGCTCGAAAATACAAGCGGCTTCGTCTACTATGTGTCGCTGACCGGCATCACCGGCGCGGCGCTTGCCGACTACGCCGGCGTCAGTCAGGCGGTTGCGCGCATCAAGCGGCACACGGCGCTGCCGATCGCCGTCGGATTTGGCGTCAAAAATGCGGAGAACGCCGCCGAGCTTGCCCGTAACGCCGATGGCGTCGTCGTCGGCACGGCGCTGGTCCAAGCGCTTAAGGCCTCGCTCGACGCCGAGGGCCGCGCCGGACCTTCGAGCGTTGGCGCTGTGACGGGGCTCGTCGCGTCCATCGCCGAAGGCGTGCGCGACGCCAGGCCTAAGGGCGGCGTGTTGAGTTGGCTGACGAGGCTCGTGTCATGAATTGGTATTCGAACGTCGTCCCGCCGAAGATCAAGGCGCTGATCAAACGCGAAGCGCCGGAAAATCTCTGGGTGAAATGTCCCGAGAGCGGCCAACTCGTCTTCCACAAGGACATCGAGGCCAATCTCTATGTCGTGCCCGGCTCGGGCTACCACATGCGCTGCCCGGTCGAGACGCGGCTCGCCAGTCTTTTTGACGACGCCGAATGCGAACTGCTTCCGACGCCAGAAGCGCCTTTGGATCCTCTCAAGTTTCGCGACATCAAGCGTTACGTCGACAAGCTGAAGGAATATCGAGTCAAAACCGGCATGGCGGACGCCGTGACGATTGCCTACGGAAATCTCGAAGGCTCGCCGGTCACCGTCGCCATTCAGGATTTCGAATTCCTGGGCGGCTCGCTTGGCATGGCGGCCGGCGAGGCGATCATCGCCGGCTGCGAATATGCGCTCGCCAAGCGCACGCCTTTTGTGATCTTCACGGCGTCGGGCGGCGCGCGCATGCAGGAGGGCATGTTCTCGCTCATGCAGATGCCGCGCACGACCATTGCCGTGCAGCGCCTGCGCGAGGCGCGCCTGCCCTATATCGTCGTGCTGACCAATCCGACGACGGGCGGCGTCACCGCGTCCTACGCGATGCTCGGCGACGTCCAGATCGCCGAGCCCGGCGCGATCATCGGCTTCGCTGGCGCCCGCGTCATTGAGCAGACGATCCGCGAGAAGCTTCCCGAAGGCTTCCAGCGCGCCGAATATTTACGCGATCACGGCATGGTCGATATGGTGGTGCCGCGTCAGGAGCTGCGCGAGACGCTGGCGCGCCTGTGCGGTCTCCTGACCAAGTCGCCGCCGCGCCGCGCCGCCGCCTGATATCGCGAGGCGCAGCCGCAATGGATCAGCATGACGCGATCCTGTCGCGACTGCTCACCCTTCATCCAAAGAAGATAGATCTGTCGCTGGGGCGCACGGAGCGGCTGCTGGCCGCGCTCGGACGACCGGAGCTCAGACTGCCGCCCGTCATTCACGTCGCCGGAACCAACGGCAAAGGCTCGACGCTCGCCTTTCTGCGCGCGATGCTCGAAGCCGCCGGCAAGCGCGTGCATGTCTATACGTCCCCTCACCTCCTGCGCTTCAATGAACGGATTCGTCTCGGCGCCGACGGCGGCGGAACGCTTGTCGACGACGAGCGTCTGAACGCGGCGCTCGAACGCTGCGAACAGGCGAATGCGGGGCAGCCGATCACCTTCTTCGAGATCACGACGGCGGCGGCCTTTTTGCTCTTCGCCGAAGCGCCGGCCGACTGGCTGCTGCTGGAGACGGGCCTCGGCGGGCGCTATGACGCGACCAATGTCATCTCGCAGCCCAAATGCGCCATCATCACCTCGATCTCCCTCGACCATCTCGAGTTCCTTGGCGATACGGTCGAAAAGATCGCTCATGAGAAGGCCGGGATATTGAAGAAGGGCGCGCCGGCCGTGATCGGCTTCCAGTCGGAGCCCGTGGCGCGGGCGCTGGAGCGAGAAGCGCGACGCGTCGGCGCGCAGCCGATCATCGCCGGGCGGGACTTCCACATCTGCAACGAAAACGGGCGCCTCGTTTATGAGGACGAGCGCGGTTTGCTCGATCTGCCGCTGCCGCGGCTCGCCGGACGCCACCAGCATGAAAACGCCGCCGGCGCGATCGCCGCCCTGCGCGCTGTCGCCCCTGAGATTCCGTCCGCGGCGATCGAGGCGGGGCTGACGCGCGCCGAATGGCCGGCGCGGCTGCAACGGCTCATACGCGGGCGCATCGTCGATCTCGCCCCGCCCGGCGCCGAGGTGTGGCTCGACGGCGGCCATAATGAGGACGGCGGCCGCGTTCTGGCCGAGGCGATGGCGGAGTTCCACGACAAGGCGCCGCGCCCGCTGGCGCTGATCTGCGGCGCGCAGACGACCAAGGACATTCGCGCGCTGCTCAAGCATTTCGTCGGACTGGCGCGCGAGGTCGTCGCGGTGCCGGTCGAGGGCGAGCATAAGAGCTGGCCGCCTGAAGAGGTGGCGAGCCTCGCCAGGGCTGAGGGAATGCCCGGCGCCGCAGCGGGCGGCGTCGAGGAAGCGCTCGCGATCCTTTCGACACGCAGCTTCGACGCGCCGCCGCGCGTGCTCATTGCCGGTTCGCTTTATCTCGCCGCCTCGGTGCTGGCGGCCAACGGCTCGGTGGTGGAATGAGCCGCGCCGCGTTTCGCCCGCGCTGCGACATCGCCGAGAGAGCTGGGTCTCACGCTTTTGTAAGCGCCTCCACAAGCTTGCGGGCCGCCGGACCGGAGGAAGCCGGGTTCTGGCCCGTGATCAACTGGCCGTCCCGGACGACATACGGGGCCCAGTCCGCCGCCTTCGAGAAGCGCCCGCCCTTCGCCTGAAGCTCGTCCTCGACAAGGAACGGAACGACGTGGGTGAGACCAACCGCCTCCTCCTCGCCATTGGTGAACCCGGTCACCGTTTTGCCCGCGACCAGCGGCCGGCCATCGGGACCTTCGACATGGCGCAGCACGCCCGGCGCGTGGCACACGAGCGCGATGGGTTTGCCGGCGCTGATGAAGGATTCGATCAGCCTGATCGAATCCCGGTCCTCGGCGAGGTCCCACATCGGCCCATGGCCGCCCGGATAGAAGACCGAGTCGAAATCGTCCTGACGGACGCTGTCGAGCCGCTCCGTGTCGGCGAGGAGCGCCTTGGCCGCCTCGTCCGCTTGGAACCGGCGGGTGAGATCGGTCTGAAATTCGGGTTCATTGCTCTTTGGGTCCAACGGCGGCTGGCCGCCCTTGGGCGAGGCAAGCGTGATCTCGGCTCCGGCGTCGAGAAAGACGTAATAGGGCGCAGCGAGCTCTTCCAGCCAGAAGCCTGTCTTTCGGCCTGTGTCGCCGAGCCTGTCGTGCGAGGTGAGGACGATGAGGATTTTCACGGATTTTCTCCTGTTTCGGGGAGCATGCTCGCATGCTTGGGGTTGCGAAAAAATGACGCAATGGTCCGGCGGCGCCCAGCGCGAGCAGGAGGGTAGGCGCGCGAGCCCACTTGGATTCGGGAAAAATTTGCTCCACAAGCGCGCAGACGCGCGTTGCGCAACGACTGGAGCCAAGAACTCATGACCCTGATGTTGGCGAGCGTTCTTTCCCGCGAAGAGGCGGAGATCGCCCTCTCGCGCGGCGCCGACATCATTGACTGCAAGGCGCCCTCACGCGGCGCGCTGGGCGCCCTACCCCTGGACACCGTCGCTGAGATCGTCGCGTTCGTCGACGGCCGCCGCCCGGTCAGCGCCGTCGTCGAGCTGCCGCACGACGTCGCGCATGCGCTGCGCGACTTTGAAGAGGTCGTCGCGGCAGGCGTCGATTATGTAAAATTCGCCCTGCCGGCGACGCCCGACGCCGTCGAGATCATCGAGGCGCTGGCGCCGCTGACCACAAAAACTCGGCTCGTCGCCGTGCTCTTCGCCGATCTCGGCCCCGAGTTCGACAATCTCGAGCCGCTGGCCGGCGCCGGCTTTCATGGCGCGATGCTGGACACCGCGCATAAAGGCAAAGGCCGACTGCTCGACTTTATGAGCGTCGGCGCGTTGTCCGAATTCGTGGCGCGCTGCCACGAACTCGGGCTCGCCTCCGGACTCGCCGGCGCATTGGAGTCGCCGGACGTGCCGCGCCTGCTCGTCACCGGAGCGGACGTGCTTGGCTTTCGCGGCGCGCTCTGCGCGCATGGCGAGCGGCGCGCCGCCATCGACGCCCACGCCACGACGCTGATCCGCGATTTGATCCCTTCGACACGAGGCGCGCACGCCGATTTTCACGCCCACTGGTCGTTCCTCGGCCGCGGCTATATCGAGCCCGCCGGCGCGAACGACACTGATTGCGTGTTTCTCAAGGATTATGTCGCGCCCGTCGAGATCGGCGCCTACGCCCACGAACACGGCCATACGCAGCGTGTGCGTTTCAACGTCGAGGCTGAAGTCACCCGCATCAACGGCTCCGACGACATGCGCTCGATCTTCTCCTACGACGTGATCATGGACGCGATCAAAATGATCCTCGCCGGCGGCCATATCGAGCTGGTCGAAACGATCGCCGAGCGCCTCGCCGAAAGCGTGCTGCTGCATGAACGCGTGCGCACCGTCACCGTCCAGGTCGAAAAGCTCGATGTCGCGCCGGGCGCCGTCGGCGTGAAAATCCGCCGCGCGCGCGCCCATGAGGAGGCGCGTCGCCTGCAGCCGGCGCCGATGCGCATCGATGCCGTCAAGTAGCGCGCCCCTCGTCGTCAAATTGGGCGGCAGCCTGCATGCGTCGCCGACGCTCGCCGATTGGCTTGCGGCGCTGAAGCGCTACCCGCGGCCGCTGACGATCGTTCCCGGCGGCGGACCCTTCGCCGACGCCGTGCGCGCCGCGCAGCCGGCGATGCGCTACGACGAAGCGACCGCGCACGCCATGGCGGTTCTGGCGATGGAGCAATATGCGCTGGCGCTCGCGAACCGTGACGATTCGCTGGAGCTCGCGGCCTCTCGTGACGCAATCGCCGCGGCGCACGCTCGAGGACAAATCGCACTTTGGCGGCCGAGCGCCATGGTCGCCGCGGCGGACGACATCGCGCCCTCCTGGGACGTCACCTCCGACAGTCTCGCGGCCTGGCTTGCCAAAAAAACGGGCGCTTGCGCGCTGGCGCTGATCAAGAGCGTCGATGTCGGCGATGGCGCCGCACTCACCGAGATTGTGCGCAAGGGCGTTGTCGATCCGGCGCTTCCGGACTATCTCGATGGGACGCCGCTCTTCCTCGCCGGCCCTTCGTCTCTCCCGCGCGTCGCCGCGCTTCTAGCCGACGGCGTCCCGCCGGGCGCAGCCATCGCAAATTTTCCAACGCGGAAGTTCGCCTGATGACAAAAAAGAAAGTAGTCACGCCGCGCTGGGGTTGGGCGCTCACCGGATCGGGGCATTTCTTCACCGAATGTCTCGAGATGATCCGCTCGCTCGATCACGTCGATCTTTTCGTCAGCAAGGCGGCGGCGGAAGTCGTGCGCATGTACAAGCACGATCTCAATCTGCCGGAGACGGTTCGCATCTTTAAGGACACCACCGCGAGCGCCGCGCCGGTCGGGAATTTCTACTACAATTTTTATCACACGCTGGTTCTCGCGCCGGCGACCTCGAACACCGTCGCGAAATGCGTCGCCGGCATTTCCGACAACCTTGCGACCAATGTCTTCGCGCAGGCCGGCAAATGCCGCGTGCCGACGATCGTCTTCGCTTGCGACACCGCGCCCGAACTCGAGACGCGCGCGCCCAAGGGCATGGTGATGGTCTATCCGCGCCGCATCGATTTGCAGAACACCGACGCGCTCAAATCCTTCGAAGCGACGCAAGTCGTCGAAAGCCTCGCGGCGCTGCAGGAGGCGGTGGAGCGCCGCCGTCGTGAAGTCGAGCCGCAACCCTAACGAAAGCTCCGCATGAGCGAGCGCCTGCTGTTCCTCACCGGCCATCTTGCGCTGCCACGGTTGGAGCGCATGGTGGCGAGCTTCGGCGAAGCGGCGCAGGACTGGCGTATCCACGACATTGGCGTGAAGGTCGCGGCGCTCATGACCCAGGAGATCATTCAGCGTCGCCTGCCGCGACCTGTGCAGGCTGACCGCGTCATATTGCCGGGACGCTGTCGCGCCGACCTCGCTGTGCTGACCGAGGATTTCGGCATCGCCTTTGAACGCGGGCCGGAGGAGATCGCCGATCTTCCCGCCTATCTCGGGCGCGGCGGCGCGGCGCCGGATCTCTCGCGCTACGACATGCAGATTTTCGCCGAGATCGTCGACGCATCGAAGATGAGCGTCGCTGATATTTCGTTCAAGGCGCGCGAACTCGCCGGCGGCGGCGCCGACGTCATCGATCTCGGCTGTTTGCCGGACACGCCGTTCAATCATCTCGAGGACACGATCGCGGCGCTCAAGGCCCACGGCCTGAAGGTGAGCGTCGACTCGGCCAATGTCGCCGAGCTGGAACGCGCGGCGAAGGCCGGCGTCGACCACCTCTTGAGTTTGGACGAAGCAACGCTGTCGATCCTTCCCGACAATTCGCCCATTATTCCGATTCTGACGCCGCGGCCGCATGGCGATCTCGACTCGCTGCAGCGCGCCGCGCGCCGCGCCCGCGCGCGCGGAATCAGCGCCATTCTCGATCCGATTCTCGATCCGATTCACTTCGGCCTTGCCGCCTCGATCGCCCGCTACGTCGAACTGCGCGCGCGCGAGCCTGAGGCCGAGATCATGATGGGAACGGGCAATCTCACCGAGCTGACCGACGCCGACTCCGCCGGCGTGACCGCAGCGATGCTCGGCATATGTTCCGAACTCGATATCCGGCATCTGCTCACGGTGCAGGTGTCTCCACATACGCGGCGGACGCTGCAGGAACACGACGCCGCGAGGCGGTTGATGTTTGCGGCGCGCGCCGACCGCGCGCTGCCAAAAGGCTATAGCGACGCCCTGCTGCAGATCCACGACCGCAAACCTTATGCTGCAACGCCGGAAGAGATAGCCGCGCTTGCGCGCGAACTGCGCGATGCTAATTTCCGCATAGATACAACGCAGGACGGCGTGCACATCTACGCCAAGGGGCTCCACCATGTCGCAGCCGACGCGATGGCGCTCTTCCCGCATCTTGCCGTCGAACATGACGGCGCCCACGCTTTTTACCTTGGCGCGGAATTGATGAAGGCCGAGATCGCCTACAAGCTCGGCAAGCGCTATCGTCAGGACGAGCCGCTCGACTTCGGGGTCGCGACGGATAGTAACGAAGAGGATGCGACCCGCTTCAAGGAGATGGGTCACACCATGCGCAAAGCGGGCCAGGGACCTGCGAAAGATGCCTCTGATACATGAATGCGTCGTCACGACGCTGTCGCCTGAGGGTCGACCGCATATCGCGCCGCTCGGATTGATCGAGGAGCACGGCTTCTGGATCGCCGCGCCGTTTCGTCCCTCCTCGACCCTGTTCAATCTCACGCACAATCCAAAAGCGACGGCGAGCTTCACCGACGACGCCAGAATTTTTGCCGGACTCGTCGTCGGTCGACGCAATTGGCCGCTCACCGACATCGAGGGCTGGCCGGCGCCGCGCCTTTCCGCCGCGCTGGCGCACGCCGAACTCATCGTCGCGCGCGTCGAGGAGCACGAATCGCGGCCGCGTTTCTTCTGCAGGGTCAGGCGGATTGAGTCGCATCGCGCCTTTCTTGGCATGAACCGGGCGCGCGCCGCCGTGCTGGAGGCGGCGATTCTCGCGACGCGGCTCGACATGCTGCCACGCGAAAAGATTGAGAGCGAACTCGCCTATCTGCAGATCGCCATCGACAAAACCTCCGGCGACGCCGAGCGCGAAGCCTGGAACATGGTGATGGAGAAAATTGACGCATATAATGAGCGAGCGGAAAAGCGCGCGTCGCGTTAGCGAACCTTGGTTCTTTCGCGATTCGCAGGCATGCCGCATGAAAGAAGCGTGCGATGAACCGAAACGTCTGCGCGATGGCGGCGATCATTGTTCTTTCGACGTCGCAGGCCATTTGCGGCGACGCGTCGACGAAGCCATCGGCGTCGACGCCAAGTTGGCTCGACAGCCTGTCGATCGACGGATTTTTGTCGGGAGGCGTGGCCCTCAACTTCGCGCGTCCTTACAATAAGATAAACTTCGGTCATCTCGAAACGGATCGCGCCAATTGGCCGCAATTCAATCAAGCGATACTGAATGTGGCGCGCCCGCTCGACCAGAAGGCGACCGGCCTGGACTTTGGGCTTGGCTTCATCGGCATGCTCGGCACAGACGCTCGTTACACGCAGTTCCTGGGCCAGACCGAATACCTCATTCACGATCGCACGCAGCTTTCGATCGTCGAGGCGAATCTCCAGGCCCACCTGCCAATTCTGACCAAGGGCGGCGTCGACGTCACTATCGGACAATTCATGAGCTATAATGGCTTCGAAAAGCTGACGTCGAAGGACAATGTTTTTTATACGCGCTCCTATAGCTCGAATTTCGGACCCTTCGTCGACACCGGCGTCATGTCGATCGTCCATGCAACGGACTGGCTCGATCTCTACGCCGGCATTGTCTCCGGCGTAGACACCTCAATCGGCTGGCCCGGCGACAATAATAATTCGCCCTCAATTCATGCCGGCTTTGGTCTCAACCTGCTCGACGGCGACCTTTCGATCCTCGCGATTACGCATTCGGGACCAGAAAATCCGAATGTGAAAGACCCTTTGTTGGTGGGTTGGCCGGATGGCGTCATCGGCGGCGTTCCTGCAGGTTGCGCCTGCAATCCCAACAACGCCTGGCGTCTGTTCAATAATTTGACGGCGACATGGAATGTTACGGAAAATCTGAGCTTCACATCGGACATCAGCTATTTTCGAGAGAGCGGCTGGTACCCGGTATCGGCTTTCGGATCCTCTTTCGACGCGCTTAACGCCCTTCCTAACGGCTTCGGTTTCAATACTTCTCTCTTCCCGCAACATCCTCGCGGAGCCAACGCATATGGGATCGCCCAATATGCGACGTACAAGATCGACGACTCGATCAAACTCGGCGCGCGCGTCGAATTTTGGCGCGACGCCAAAAATTTCTTCGCCGCCGCCTATCCGGGCTACTTCGACAGCGTCAACTCCCAGCACGGTTTCCCTACTCCATCAATGATCGAGCAGCCGCAGGGACATGGGACAAGTTATTTGGCGATCACTGCCGGCGTCACTTTTTCGCAAAAGCTGACGGGGCTTCCATATTTTTCAGGCTTGATCCTGAGACCCGAATTGCGATGGGAGGCTGCGGTGAATGATGCGGCGCCCTTCTTCGGGCCGAACGGCCCAAAGCGCACGCAGGGCCTTTTCTCGATGGATGTGATCGCGCCATTCACAATCCAGTGATCGCTTTGCGCTACCGGACTTCCAGCAGCGCGAGCGCCGAGGCCGGCGCGCAATTCGCCGCCCTCTCGGCCACATCCCGCGGCGCCGCGATCAGATCGGCGAAGTCGATGAATGTTCGGCCTTGCGAATGCGCCAGACGCGCAGCAAGTTTGCGGCCGACGCCGGCGCCGATGATCGGCGCGTCACACGCAACCGCCTCACGCGATTCGAGCAACGCAATCTGATCTTCGATGGCGCGCAATTGCGCGCGCGCAAGATACTGCGCGAAGGCGCGCCATTGCGC
>NZ_JAMRYX010000147.1 GCF_024448135.1 Methylocystis suflitae | reverse complement strand
AATCTTAGAACAGCGGCGACAGGAGGCTGCCGCCGAAGCGATAGGTCAGGCCCGCGGAGATGACGATCGGATTGATCGGCAGCGACACCTTGACAGGAATGAAGATCGCTCCTGCCGCAGGCGCCTGGGGGGCGAAAGAGATGACGGTCGAGTGAACCATCGGATGCAGCCCGACATATTTGAAGTCGAGGTTCACGCCCCAATGATCGTTGAGCATGTAATCGAAGCCCGCCTGTCCGACCACGCCCCAGGAAGGAGAAACCGTGGCGTATTGGAACGTGCTGAGCACGGCCGGAACGCCGAGTGTGGAAAGGAAGGAGCCAGGCGCCATCGGGATACCCCAAACGTCGTTGTTGACGCGGGTGTTCCAGAAGGTGGTGAAGTTCACGCCAACGCCAAGATAGGGCTGGAAAGCGCCGAAATTGGTGACGTGATATTGCAGCATGACAGACGGCGGAAACAGCCAGGCGCGAGCGAAGTCGCTGGCGATCGTGCCGGTGCCCTGGATGTGATGCGGCGCGACGCAGCAAATCGCTTCGATCGCCCAATTCTTGTTGAGGTAATAGGCCACATCAAGCATCGGGATGATCGACGTCGAGGTGTTGGTGCTCGCGCCGGCGATCACGCCATTCGCGCCGGTCAGGCCCGAGCGCACGCCAATGGATCCCAAGCCGGCCGCAAGAGTCCCGGCGCCCGAGTCGTACACCGTGCCATGGCCGTCCAGCGGAATGACGCCGGCGACCTTCAGGCGGACCTGAAACGGCTGATAGCTGTCGACGAAAGCCGGCGGGGGTCCCTTGACGGACGGAAGAGCGCCGCCCGCGCTCGAAGGCGCCACAACCGCGAAGGGATCGAAGTGCCAGTTGATGCCAGCGCGAACCGTGTGAAAGCGGGTCGGCGAGCTCTGCGTTCCTGCGAACAGCGGCGTCGTGACGCCGAGGCCGATCGAGGGGACGCCGCCATTGAGCGGGACCGAATTCGCGCGCGTCGAGCCCAGATCGACATAGAGATATTCGGCCTTGAGCGACCACGTCGGGAACATGGAGGGCGACCATTCGAGGCCGCCGCCCGCCGCCCAGCCGACTTTGGTGTTGTCGTAGTAGCCGTGGCCGACCGAAGAGATCGTGGTGCCGATGAAATTATCGGCGAAGCCGACATTATGGACGACCTGGCCATAGGCGAAGCCGCCCGTGCCGTAAACCATCAGGTTGGGCATGGAGGGCAGCGTGAAGCCGACCCGGCCGCGCACCGTGCCGAACCAATCGACCTTCTTCGTCGAATTGACCGACTGCACATGAGGTCCTACGGCATCGACGATTCCCACCACCGCGTTGCCGTGGGACCCAATATCGGCGGCCTGGATGTCCGCCTCGGCGCCGAGAACGAGCCAGGGGTTGAACTGATAATTGTAGCCGAGCTGTCCGCCGCCCAGGACGCCTTGCAGATTTTGTCCGGTGGTCCAGGCCGAGCCGAGCGGCACTACGTTGACCGGAGGGTCGACGCCGACCGGAACTCCGGTGAGATAGCCGAGACCGCCCGTTTCCGAGGAGCTGGCCCCGAAGCCGTAACCAATGTTGACGCCCCCGTAGAGACCCGTCCAGGTGAACGCGGGCGGAAGCGGCGGCGGCGGAGCCTTATAGCTGGGCAGGTCGGCGGCCTGGGCGGCGGCGCCCACGCTCCCGACCAAAAGCGCGGCTAGCGCGCCGCGAACAAAATTCTTCATCGGAACCCCCGGATTAAATTCTGCGGTCGACGGTCGACGACGAAGGCGCCGAAGTCCCGTTCACGTTGCTATAAAATTTTTGTAATGCAACTAAGTCTGATGCAAAATTAGGCTGGGGCATGCTCATTCTTGGCTGCTGTGGCTCTCGGGCAACATTCCCTTGAGATTAATGTGAGATAGCAAGCATCGCTTTGCTGCAACCGCTGCCGTGCGCAGCGTCTTGGATGCGACTTTACCCATAGGCGCGGCTTGCCGCGCCAGACGGCGCGCAGTAATCCTTGCGCCGCCGCAGCGCGGCGAAGACGCTTGAAGCGCAGCTGAGATTTTTCACGTCAATGCGAGGTTAAGTGAGCGCGACCGAACCCGCCGTTACGCCGGAACTCGGCGCCGCGCATGGCCTCAAGCCCGATGAATATGCGCGCATCCTGACTCTCATCGGCCGCACGCCGAGCTTCACCGAACTCGGCATATTCTCGGCGATGTGGAACGAACACTGTTCCTACAAGTCGTCGCGCGTCCATCTGCGCAAGCTTCCGACCAAAGCTCCTTGGGTGATTCGCGGTCCGGGCGAGAACGCCGGCGTCATCGACATTGGCGATGGCGACGCCTGCGTCTTCAAGATGGAGAGCCACAACCACCCCTCCTTTATCGAACCTTATCAAGGCGCAGCGACGGGCGTTGGCGGCATTCTGCGCGACGTGTTCACGATGGGGGCGCGGCCGATCGCCTGCTTGAACCTCCTGCGCTTCGGCCGCCCTTCGCATCCGAAAACGCGGCGGCTCGTCGCGGGCGTCGTCGCCGGCGTTGGCGGCTACGGCAATAGTTTCGGCGTGCCCACCGTTGGCGGCTCGACGGAATTCGATCCCTCTTACGACGGCAACATTCTCGTCAACGCCATGGCGGTCGGGATTGCGCGGGCCGACTCGATCTTCTACTCGGCCGCCGCCGGCGTCGGAAATCCGATCGTGTATCTTGGCTCTAAGACCGGCCGCGACGGCATCCATGGCGCCACCATGGCTTCGGCGTCCTTTGAGGAGGACGCGGAGGAAAAGCGCCCCACCGTGCAGGTCGGCGATCCTTTTTCGGAAAAGCTGCTGTTGGAGGCCTGTCTGGAGTTGATGGCGTCGGGCGCGGTCATCGCCATCCAGGATATGGGCGCGGCCGGGCTCACGTCTTCGGCGGTGGAGATGGGCGCCAAGGGCAATCTCGGCATCGAGCTCGACCTCGACGCCGTTCCCTGCCGCGAAGAGGGCATGACCGCCTATGAAATGATGCTCTCGGAGAGCCAGGAGCGCATGCTCATGGTTCTCAAGCCCGAACTCGAAGAACAAGCCGAGGCGATCTTCAAGAAATGGGGGCTAGACTTCGCGATCATTGGCAGGACGACCGACACGCTGCGCTTCGTCGTCAAGCACCAGGGCGAGGTGAAGGTCGATCTGCCGATCAAGGAACTGGGCGACGAAGCGCCAGTCTACGACCGCCCCTGGACGCAAACGCCGAAGCAGCCCGCGCTCGATGCGGCGTCGATCAAATCGCCCCTGTCGAACCGTGAAGCGCTGCTGAAACTCCTGGCGACGCCGAATCTCTGCTCGAAGCGCTGGGTCTGGGAGCAATACGACCACCTCATTCTCGGCAATAGCGTGCGGCCTCCCGGCGGCGACGCCGCCGTGGTCAGGGTGAAGGAGGGACCCAAAGGACTGGCGCTGACCACCGACGTCACTGCGCGCTATTGCGCCGCCGACCCTTACGAGGGCGGCAAGCAGGCGGTCGCTGAAAGCTGGCGCAACATCACCGTGCGCGGCGCGACGCCGCTGGCGCTCACCGACAATCTGAATTTCGGCAATCCGGAGCGGCCTGAATATATGGGCCAGTTCGTCGGATGCCTTCAGGGGATCGGCGAAGCCGCCCGTGCGCTGGATTTCCCCATCGTTTCGGGAAACGTCTCGCTCTACAACGAAACGCAGGGCGCGGGCATCTTGCCCACCCCGGCGATCGGCGGCGTCGGACTGATCGCCGACGTCGCCAAGGCGGCGCAGACCGGCTTTGCGAGTGACGGCGACGCGATCCTGCTCATCGGCGAGACGAAAGGCTGGCTTGGTCAGTCAGCCTATGCGCACGATCTATGCGGGCGCACGGACGGCGCGCCGCCGCCGGTCGATCTCGCCGCCGAGCGCCGGAACGGCGACTTCGTTCGGGGACTGATTCTTTCCGGGCGCGCCAGCGCGGCGCATGATCTCTCGGATGGCGGTCTCGCCGTCGCGCTGGCGGAAATGGCGCTCTTAGGCGACAGGGGAGCCGAAATCGCGGCGCTCCCTTCGGGTCCTGGACACGCGACGCTGTTTGGAGAAGACCAGGCCCGCTATCTCGTCGCCATTCCACAGGGCGCGGACGCCGCCGAGATCGTCCGGGAGGGCGCCGCGGCAGGGGTGCATGTCCTGGCGATCGGCCGCGCCGGGGGCGACGCCTTGATCCTGCCCGGCGAGGCGCCGATATTGCTGATCGAGCTGCGCAAGGCGCATGAAGCCCCGCTGCCGGCCTTCATGGCCGGAGATGACAACGCGCTTTCGGGCGCTTTCCCGACACAGGTGTCATAAAATGCCCATGCCCTCCGCTGAAATCGAGCGTCTCATCAAGACCGCCATACCCGACGCGCAGGTGGAGCTGACCGCGCTCGTCAACGACGATGATCATTGGGCGGCGACGGTCGTCTCCGAAAGCTTCCGCGGCCTCACCCGCGTCAAGCAGCATCAGATGGTCAACGCCGCGTTCGGCGATCGGCTCGGCGGCGAATTGCATGCGCTGCAGCTGACTACGCGGGCGCCATAATCTCCTCCTCACCGGCGCCTTGAACGCCGCAACAAAGGCAAGCAAAATGTCCGACGACGCTAACGCCCGCATCAAAAGCGAAATCGAATCCTCCGACGTCGTGCTCTTCATGAAGGGAACGCCGCAGGCGCCGCAGTGCGGCTTCTCCATGCAGGTGGTGCAGATCCTCAACCACCTCGGCGTGCCTTACAAAGCCATCAACGTGCTCGCCGACGGCGCGATACGCGAGGGCATCAAAGCCTATTCCAATTGGCCGACCATTCCGCAGCTCTACGTCAAGAATGAATTCATCGGCGGCTGCGACATCGCCAAGGAAATGTTCCAGAGTGGCGAACTTGTCGCTTTGCTCGACAAAGAAGGCGTCCCTCATGCCCCGTCGGGCAAGGCCTAAGCCTCATCGCCGTTCAGCGTTGTGATGCGCGTCGCTCGCTGAGCGGCGCGCATTTGTTTTATCGATAGATGGTCGATTGCTGCGTCGCACACGCGCGGCGGAAGGGCTAAGTATCATACAGTTTATTATGACATGCAGATGAAGGATCCTTTCTCCACAGGGCGCCCGGGCATCCCCGCCCGCGAGCGCATTGTCAGGATGGAGAATACGATGTCCTTTAAACTCGTCTTTGCCGCCGCGGCGCTCGGGGTCGCGCTTTCAGCCGGCTCGGCCTTTGCGTATGAGCGGCACTATAATTTCCGCGAGGTCTGGGGCGACGCGGTGCGCGAGCACGGGCGCGATGAAGCCTTGAGCGCTACGCCGCGCGACGTCATGCGTCACTATCCGCGTCAGTTGACGGAGGACGGAGCGCACGATCCGAGCGGCAAGATCATTCTCGAAGGCGCGCAGTAGCCACGACCGCCAAGAAAAGCTTCGGCCGGCGCTTAAGACCAGCCGGAGCTTGTTTTGCAAAGCGCAATGGCGCCGCGAGCGTGTCCGCCGTCGGAGATTAAAATAAATATGCTTGTTTGCGGCGCAGTATTGGGACGGCGGCAGATAAATCTCTCTACTGCCTTGAGGCTAGCTTATGGGCTGAATCCATAGGTTCCGGCTATGCATCGTGGCGAGCGGGGGTTTGATTTCATGCCGCGTCTGCGGCACAGTCGCTCATGACCAAGCAGCGCCTGCGCAATTTCGGGTTCGGCGCCCGCGACTGCCGTGAGGGCAGCCAAGAGCCGTGACGCTCGCGCCCATTGCCCTGACTCAAGGCGACCCTTCAGGCATCGGGCCGGAGCTCGCGCTCATGGCCTATGTCATGCGCGAATCACGCGATCTGCCACCGTTTTTTTTGCTCAGCCATCCCGCTTTTATCGCCCGAGTCGCGGCCACTCTCGCGCTCGAAATCCAGATTGAAAGCACAACGGCCGCGCAGGCGCGCGATGTCTTCTCGCGCGCGCTGCCTATCGTCGATACGGGGCGTCATGTTGTTGGCGGCGCGCCAGGCCGTCCCGATTGTCACGACGCTCAATCAACGATTGGCTCCATCGAGCAGGCGGTGGAATGCGTCGCAAAGGGCGAAGCGCGCGCCGTCGTCACCAATCCGATCGCGAAATCGGTTCTCTATGAAGCCGGATTCAAACATCCCGGGCACACCGAGTTTTTGGCGGAGCTCGCGCATCGCCATTATGGCGGCGATTACCGCGCGGTGATGATGCTGTGGTCGGAGGAGCTCGCCGTCGTTCCGATCACGATCCACATTCCGCTCGCCGACGTCTCGAAAAAGCTGACGCGCGAACTGATCGTTAAGACGGGAGAGATTGTGGACCATGATCTGCGCGCGCGTTTTCACATCAGTAAGCCGCGCCTGGCTTTCGCCGGCCTCAACCCTCATGCGGGCGAAGAGGGCGCGCTTGGCCGTGAGGAGATCGACGCCATCGCGCCGGCGATCGCCGAATTGCGCGCGCGCGGCGTCCAAGCGTCCGGACCTTTTCCCGCCGACACGATGTTCCACGAATCAGCTCGCGCGAAATATGACGTGGCGCTATGTCCGACGCATGATCAGGCGCTAATTCCGATCAAGACGCTCGCTTTTGACCGCGGCGTCAATGTCACGCTCGGCCTTCCTTTCGTGCGCGCGTCGCCCGATCATGGAACGGCCTTCGACATCGCCGGCAAAGGAATCGCCGATCCGACGAGCCTGATCGAGGCGATCAAACTTGCAGGACGCATCAGTTAAGTGATCGACGCGCTGCCGCCGCTGCGAGAGGTCGTCGCCCGTTACGGACTCGACGCAAAAAAGTCGCTCGGACAGAATTTTCTGTTCGACCTCAATCTCACCGCGCGCATCGCCCGCGCCGCCGGGCCTTTCGATGACACGATCATCGTGGAGATCGGTCCCGGTCCCGGCGGGCTGACGCGTGCGCTGCTCGAGCAAGGCGCGCGAGTCATCGCCGTCGAACGCGATCCCCGTTGTCTGCCGGCGCTCGAAGAGATCGCAGCATATTATCCAGGCCGGCTAACGATCGTCGAAGGCGATGCGCTGGAGATCGATGTCGCGGCGCTGGTTCGAAGTTATGCGCCTGTCATTCCGGGCGACCGCGTAGCGGGCGATCCGGAATCCAATGCAAAATCCGATAGCGCTGTTGCACTGGATTCCCGATCAGGCCTTCGGCCTGCCGGGAATGACAGCCGTCCTTCCGCCCGCATTTGCGCCAATCTTCCCTACAATGTCGCGACGGCGTTGCTGACGAAATGGATCGCAGCCGAACCCTGGCCCTCGGTCTTCGACCGCTATGTGCTGATGTTTCAAAAAGAGGTTGCGCTGCGCATCGTCGCGACGCCGAAAGAGCGCGCCGATTATGGTCGGCTCGCTGTGCTGTGCGGCTGGCGCGCGCAGGCGCGCATTCTTTTCGATGTGTCGCCCGCCGCCTTCACGCCGCCGCCGAAAGTGACCTCTTCCGTCATTGAGCTGACGCCAAACCCCACGCCGCTTCACTGCGATCCGCGCGCATTGTCGCGCGTCACGCAAGCCGCGTTCGGACAGCGCCGTAAGATGTTGCGGCAAAGTTTGAAGTCGCTTGGCGTCGATGCGGCGGCGCTGCTCGCAGCGGCCGGAATAGAAGGAACCAAACGCGCGGAAGAAATCGACGTCGCCGATTTCGTCGCTTTGGCCAATGCCCTTTCGGCTCAGTGACGCTTGCGCAGATAGTCTCGCAGCACGACGGCGTTGTTCATCGACTCGTCGTGCGCCGCATAGAGCAATGTGACGCGGCCTTTGCGCGTCATGGCGCGAAGCGCCTCGACCTGCGTCTGCGCCTCGGGCGCGGCAAGCTCGGCGCGATAGCGCTTTTCAAATTCTTGCCAGCGTTCCGGCCTATGGCCGAACCAGCGCCGCAGCGCGGTGCTTGGCGCAACGTCTTTCGCCCAGAGATCAATGTCCGCCTTGTCCTTGCGCAAGCCGCGCGGCCAAAGCCGATCGACGAGCACGCGGGTTCCGTCTTCCGGCTCGGCGGGTTCGTACACGCGCTTGAGAGCAATAGGCGCCATGGTGACGAGATAGCGCGCCGCGCGCGAAGAGCTATTCGCTCAAGAGCTTGGCGACGAATTGCTCGATTTCCTTGTCGCGCCTTGGCCGCCGCTGCCGTTCGGCGCGCAGGATCGCGATCAGATCGTCGAAGGCGCGCTGCAGATCGTCGTTGACGATCACATAGTCGTAGTCTTTCCAGCGCGCGATTTCCTTGCGCGCATTCTCCAGCCGTCGCGCCATCGCGTCGCGCGTATCTTCGGCGCGCCGCTCGAGTCGGGCGCGCAGCTCGTCCATCGACGGCGGCAGAATAAAGACGGTGACGGCGTCAGCGCCCATCTTCTCGCGCACCTGGCGCGTGCCCTGATAGTCAATGTCGAAGAGGCAGTCGCGGCCTTGCGCGAGGATGTCTTCGACGGGCCCGCGCGGCGTGCCGTAGAAATTACCGTGCACCTCGGCCCATTCCAGGAGTTCGCCGGCGTCGCGCATCGCGACGAAGCGGCGTTCCGAAATGAAGCTGTAATGGATGCCGTCGACTTCGCTCGAACGTCTTGTGCGCGTCGTTACCGAGATCGACAGCGTCAAGTCGAGATCGCGGTCCTGCAGCAGCATCCGCGTCAGCGTCGTCTTGCCCGCCCCGGAGGGCGAGGAAAGGATGAGGACAATGCCGCGGCGGCTGGATGGAGTCGGAAGCATGACTTTTCGAGAGCGAGTAGCCAATATTGAGTAGCGAGTTAGCGAGTAGCGGCCTCGCTGTCCACTCGCTCACTCGATGTTTTGGACCTGCTCGCGCAGCTGCTCGACCTCGATCTTCAGTTCAAGCCCGATCGCCGAGAGTGCAGCGTCGTTCGATTTGGCGCAAAGCGTGTTGGTCTCGCGGCCAAGCTCCTGCGCCAAAAAATCCAGACGACGGCCGATCGGCCCGCCCGCGACGAGAAGTTTGGAAGCGCTGTCGACATGCGCCTTCAATCGGTCGAGCTCCTCGCGAATGTCGGCTCGAACCGCAAGCAGCGCCGCCTCCTGATGCAGTCGCGCCGGATCGAGGCAGTCGGCGTTCTCCAGGACGCGCGCGAGCTGCTGCTTCAGCCGCGCGCGAATTGCTTCCGGCTGGCGCGCCGGCGCCGCGTCGGCCTGCGCGGCGAGAGTCGATATGCGGTCGAGCCGCTGATGAAGAACCGCCGCCAGAGCGCCGCCTTCCGCCGCGCGGGAGGCGATCAGCGCGTCAAGCGCTTCGTCCAGCGATCCGAGAATACGCGCGTCGAGTTCGGCGCGATCGGCTTCTGACAGTTCGGGCTCGACGATCTCGACGACGCCGCGCACCGCGAGCAGACCATCGAGCGTCGCGGGGCCGATATTGGCGGGCGGCGGGCGTTCGGAGAGCGCGGCGAGAAGGGCGTCTAGAGCGGCGCGGTTGAGACGGGCGACCTGACTTTCGTCTTCGCGCTTTGCGACAAGATTGGCGAAGACCGCCCCGCGCGCGAGCCGCGCCGCGATTTTCTCCCGCGCCTTGATCTCCACGAAGTCAAAATCGGGCGGGGCGCGCAGACGCAGGTCCAGCCCCTTGGCGTTGACGCTCTTGAGCTCCCACGCATAGCGAAAGGCGGCGACGGCGCCCTGAACCCGGGCGAATCCCGTCATGCTGTGAATGCTCATTTGCGGCGGCGACTCCGAGACGGCGAATCGGCGTGAGGCCGACATGCGCCCCGCCTCACTATCGCCGCGCCGGCCTTACCGCAAATCGCTCGTCATAGGGACCGTTTTTGCCGAGGTGAGATCCCAGCTCTTGTCACGCAGCGGGTCGAGCGGCGTGCCTTCTGAAGCGTCGAAAGCGCGCGGACGAATGGGCCGACCGGTCGCGGCCAAAGCCGTGGCGCCCGCCGGCGGCGCGGCGTCCTGGGCAAGTCGTTCGCCGAGCGCTTCGCCGGGAAGCTCGTCGGAGCCTGCCGCAAGTCCAAGACGCGCCGCGCGGGCTCTCTGTTCAGCGCGCTGCGCCGGCGAGACAGGATAGGCGGCGATCTCGCCGCCGTCATCAGGTGAAACGTCCGGACTCTCTCGCGCGATCGTCGTCATATCCGGGTTAAGCCGCTCCTCCTCCTCAGGGGGCGGCGCCGGGCGGCCGGCGAGAAGCATCGGGTCGAACAGCGCCTTGGCGCGCAGTTGCACGGACTCTTCGGTAAAAAAGGGTCGCGCCCGCCGCAAGGCGGCAAATTCAGCCGCCTGGACCTGCGTGCGGTCGCCATGGCCGCCGAGGAAAAAATCGGCTTCGGCGTAAGCAAATTTGCCGAGCCGGTGAGTCGGCCCGTCATCCGGCGCCATGGCCCGGTTCGGCGGAAAGTCTTCGTGACTGTCGGCAAGCGTGACGAGGCGTCCGATGGGCGCTTGCGTGCGTTTATCGGGCTTGGGCGCGGCCGGCGCGGGGAGCCCGGGCGTGGCGCGATCAACCGCGCCATCGGTCTTTTCCTTCTCCAGACGCCGCCAGTTCTGGACGTTGCGCGAATGCTGGTCGAGCGATTCGGAGAAGACATGACCGCCCGTGCCGTCGGCGACAAAATAAAGATCGCGCGTCGGCGCCGGATGCGCGGCGGCTTCAAGCGCTGCGCGGCCAGGATTGGCGATCGGTCCCGGCGGCAGACCGTCGATGGCGTAGGTGTTGTAAGGCGTCCACTTCTCGATTTCGGCGCGCATGATCGGCCGGCCGAGCGTCGCTTTTCCGCCGACGAGGCCGTAGATGATCGTGGGATCAGACTGAAGGCGCATGCCTTTGCGCAGCCGATTGACGAATACGGCGGCGACGCGCGGCCGCTCTTCCTCCTTGCCGGTCTCCTTTTCGACGATCGACGCCAGCGTCACCAGTTCATAGGGCGTGCGCAACGGCAGGTCCGGGGAGCGCTTCGCCCAGATCGCATCGAGCGTCTTGCGCTGATCCTCCTGCATTTTCGTGAGGAGACGCGCCCGAGGGTAACCGCGCGGATATTTGTAGGTCTCGGGCAGCAGAGCGCCTTCCTTCGGCAAGTCGACGACATCGCCCGCCAGCAGTTCGGCCTCTTTCAGCTTTTGCACGATTTGTTCGGAAGTCAGACCTTCCGGAATGGTCACGCTGTGCATGATCTGGCGACCAGAGGCGATCTGATTGATCACGTCGCGCAGGCTGATGTTTTTCTTGAAGGCATATTCGCCGGGCTTCAGCTTGCCGAGCTTGCCTTCGAGAACGATCCCGAGCTGCATGAGCGTCGAACTGGCGATGACGCCTTCGCGCTCGAGTTGGGAGATGATCTCAAGCAGGTCGCTGCGGGGCGGAATATAGACGACCTTGTCGGCCGCGAGCGGCCCCGGTTCTTTCAGCTTGTGCATGGCGGCGATCACGCCGAAGACGCTGGCGACCAGCGCGACGAGCACGAAACTCAGGAAGCCGCTCGCCACCGAGAGCGTTCCCTCGCGGCGCTTACGCTTTTTGGGCGGAGGCGCCGCTTCTGCCTGCTGAGGGCTGGACCGCGCGGCGCGCCGCCCGAATATGCCGCCAAGGAAGGCGCCCTCGGGCTTTTTCGCCGAGGTCTGGCCGGGCGGTTGGAGCGACGGCGCTTCAGTTTTCGCCGCCGGTGACGGCGGCGGCGCTGTCCAAGACGCGGGAGTTGGCGATGGTCCCGCCGGCGGCGGTGGAGACGGCTTGGCGGTTTCGACGGCAGGCGCAACGCCGCTTGGCGTAACCGCTGGGGCCGCCTGCGCGGGCGGCGGAGCGCTCGAAGGGGTCGGAGCCACGGGCGGCTGGGAAAGTGGCGATTCGGCCTTAGCCGCAGTGGGCGGCGAGCTTGGCGGTTCCGGCGCAGCCGCGACCATGGCCGGCTCTTTCACCAATGCGGCGTCGGGCGGCGAAACTTCCCTTGGCGGCGCGCCAGAGCGCTCGGCGGCCGAGGTCGGCTCGCCGGGCGGCGCCGCTGCAGCGTCAGTTGGTTTTCCGGGCGCGCCTTTTTCCTCCGCTTCGCTCATCGCTATACGCCCACCAAACGTCGAAGATCTCACGCCGATTATCGCCGAGGACTTACACTATGCCTCATTATGGCGAATTCAGGAAAGCGCCGTTCGCAGGCTTCGGCGCTGAGCGAGAATGCGCCGGATGAGCCGCCATGCTCAGGATGCGCGGCGAAACAGCAGCGAGGCGTTCGTGCCGCCAAAGCCGAACGAATTCGACAAAGCGATATTGATTTCCTTCTCACGGGCCTTGTGCGGCACGAGGTCGATCGCCGTTGCAACGGAGGGATTGTCGAGATTGCGCGTCGGCGGCGCGACATTCGCCTGCATCGCCAGGATCGAATAGATCGCTTCGACGGCGCCGGCGGCGCCGAGCAGATGGCCGATCGCCGATTTCGTCGACGACATGGCGAGCTTGGGTTCGACATTGCCGAGAAGGCGTTCGACGGCCTTGAGTTCGATCTCGTCGCCGAGCGGCGTCGACGTGCCATGCGCGTTTACGTAATCGATCTCGCTTACGGAAACGCCGGCGCGCTTTAGCGCCGCCTTCATGCAGCGATAGGCGCCGTCGCCGTCGGGCGACGGGGCGGTGATGTGATAGGCGTCGCCCGACATGCCGTAGCCGATAAGTTCGGCGTAGATTTTCGCGCCGCGCGCCTTGGCGTGCTCATATTCCTCGAGCACCACGCAGCCGGCGCCTTCGCCCAGCACGAAGCCGTCGCGGTCCTTGTCATAGGGCCGGGAGGCGGCTTCAGGACGATCGTTGAACCCGGTCGACAGCGCGCGGCAGGCGGCGAAGCCAGCGACGCCAATGCGATTGACGGGCGATTCGGCGCCGCCGGCGACCATCACGTCGGCGTCGCCCATCGCGATGATGCGCCCCGCGTCGCCGATGGCGTGCGTGCCGGTGGCGCAGGCCGTCACCACCGCATGATTCGGGCCCTTCAGGCCATGCATGATGGAGACATAGCCTGCCACGAGATTGATGATTCTGCCCGAGACGAAGAACGGCGACACGCGGCGCGGTCCCTTCTCCCTCAGCGTGACGGAGGTTTCATAAATGCCGCCGAGGCCGCCGATGCCAGAGCCGATCAGAACGCCGGTCGATTCCTGCTTCTCCGGGGTGTCGGCCACCCAGCCGGAGTCTTTTAGCGCCTGCGTCGCGGCGCTCGCGCCATAGATGATGAAATCATCGACCTTGCGCTGCTCTTTGGGATCGAACCAGTCGTCAGGATTGAACGTGCCGTCCGCGCCGTCGCCGCGCGGCACGACCGCCGCGATCTGACATGCGAGGTCGGAGGCCTCGAATGTGTCGATACGTTTGAAGCCGCATTCTCCGGCGGCGAGACGGCGCCAATTGACGTCAACGCCGCAGCCCAAAGGAGATACGACGCCAAGACCGGTGACGACCACCCTGCGCATGGCTCTACTCTCGAACTTTTTCTTGTTGTCGGAATGGCGGCGTCGGCGAAGCCTCGCGAGAGGGTTCGCCGCGCGCTTGGATCGTTTAGTTCCTTAGGCGGCCTTCGCCTTTTCGAGGAACTTCACCGCATCGCCCACAGTGAGAATCGTCTCGGCGGCGTCGTCGGGAATCTCGACGCCGAATTCTTCCTCGAAAGCCATGACGAGTTCGACGGTATCGAGCGAATCGGCTCCCAGATCGTCGATGAAATTGGCTTTGTCGACGACCTTGTCGGCTTCGACGCCGAGATGCTCGACAACAATCTTTTTCACGCGCTCGGCGACATCGCTCATCTTCTTTGATCCCTGTCTGCGTTTGGCGCCTTACGCGCCGTATGGCGATTGAGAGCAGGCCTGCTGGCGCGCTCCATGATCGCCCTTCATCTCTTTAACCTGCAATCGCGCGCCGATTGTCCCTGATGTGTGCGAGACGCGTTGCGGCTTGCTCCACCGGGTTTAAATCGCGGCGACGCCGCCCCTCAGCGGCGAGGTCTGGTAGCATACTTCCCTGGGCATGGCGAGAGGCGCCCCCGCGTTCTCGCGGACGCGGCGAAAGGTCGCCGCAGACGGGTTTTTCCAGGGATTCGCCTCTCCTAGATCATCGCCATGCCGCCGTTGACATGCAGGGTCTGCCCGGTGACATAGGCCGCCTCGGCGCTGGCGAGATAGACGCAGGCCGCGGCCACATCCGCGCCGGTCCCGAGCCTTCCCGTGGGCACCATGCGCAGGATCGCCTCCTTCTGCCCCTCCGTCAGCGCGTCGGTCATCGGGCTTTCGATGAAGCCTGGCGCGACGCAGTTGACCGTCACGCCGCGCGAGGCGACCTCGGCGGCCAGCGACTTCGACATGCCGATCATGCCGGCCTTGGCGGCGGCGTAATTGCCCTGCCCGGGATTGCCGGTCACGCCGACGACCGAAGTGATCTGGATGATTCGGCCGAAGCGCTTTTTCATCATACCGCGCAGCGCCGCGCGCGACAGGCGAAAGGCCGACGTCAGATTGACGTTGATGACGGCGTCCCAGTCCTCGTCCTTGAGGCGCATGAACAACATGTCGCGGGTGATGCCGGCGTTATTGACGAGAATGTCCAGACCGCCCATCGCCGCCTCCGCCGCCGGCACGAGTTTCTCGGTCTCGTCCTTTTGCGAAAGATTGCAGGGGAGAATGTGCGTGCGGCCGTTCAATTCGCCGGCAAGCGCCTCGAGCGCCTCTTTCCTCGTGCCGGAAAGCGCCACGGTCGCGCCGGCGGCGTGAAGCGCGCGCGCGATCGCCGCGCCGATTCCGCCGCTCGCGCCCGTGACCAGCGCAGTCTTGCCGTTAAGATCAAACATATTCCCCCCTCTTCCCTCGCGTCGATGGCGCGAGCTTTATAGCTCAGTTCGCGGGAGTGGCCTTTTTTCAGCCGCGGTTCAACTTCAAACGACCGGCTCCACGACGGCGGACGCCGCCGATGCTCGGTCGGATTGCGAGAAAGTGGGCGCCGGCCCGGCTTCGTTTCGCAAGCGACGGATTCAAGACTGAATTGCTGAAACGACGCATCGGAATCGGCCTCAAATTTCATTGTGGCGCAACTGCAACAGTCGAAATCTTTTGGGTCTTTTGGGCCCGATTTTACCTTCTGTTTGTTGTTTCCCACGCGAAATTTGCGCACAGTCCGCCGTGCTTGGGGGTCAGCGTCCTTAAACGTCCGAGAGAGTCACGGGACTGACGCGCACCTATTAATTTGAGTTGGCTCGAAAATGAAGGATAGAGAGATGAAGACAGCGATCTCGGCCCTGGCTCTGGCGACGGCGCTTTTCGCCGGCGCCGCGAACGCCGCCGATCTACCCTCCCACAAGGCTCCTCCGCCGTACATCCCCCCGCCGCCGATCATGACCTGGACCGGGTTCTACGCCGGTCTTAACCTCGGCGGTGGCTTCTACGCCTCCAACTCGTCCAACCAGGGCTGGAATTGGGGCTGGAACAACGGCAACAACAGCACCGGCGGTGTCATCGGCGGCGGTCAGCTCGGCTATAACTTCCAGGTTACGCCGATGTTCGTCGTCGGCGTTGAGACCGACTTCCAGGGCACCAGCCTTGGTTCCGGCGGCAACAACAACAACTGGTGGTTGTTTGGCGGCGGTTTCGGCGGCGGCGGCGCCACGGCGCGCCTGAACTGGTTCGGCACCGTTCGCGGCCGCGTCGGCATCACCCTGCTGAGCCCGCAACTGCTGGTCTACGGCACGGGCGGCTTCGCCTATGGCGAAGTGCAGCGCAATGGCTGGTGGAACCAGAACAGCGCCGTGCAGACGGGCTGGACCGCTGGCGGCGGCGCCGAGTGGATGTTCTTCCCGAACTGGTCCGCCAAGGTCGAGTATCTGTATACGCAGATCAGCGGCACCGGGAACAACAACAACTGGCTGTGGGCGTTCAACCCGGGTTGGGGCCTCAACAGCACCAACAACCGCACGCGCTTCCACACGATCCGCGCGGGCATCAACTACCACTTCAACTTCGGCTCTCCGGCGCCGGTGTTGGCCAAGTACTAATCCAAGTACTAATCCTACCGATCGGCCTTACGGTCGAGAGAATGGGCCCGGTCCTCGCGACCGGGCCTTTTCTTTTGGCGCTTCCGTTTCTCTTCCCGCGCCTCTACGCGAAGCCGCGATAGGCGCGATAGGCGTCGAAATCGGCGGGCGCGCCCACCGAAATGCCCGCGGCCTGCGGCGCGATCCGCTTCAATAGTCCCGCGAGAACCTTGCCCGAGCCGCATTCGACGAACTTCGTCGCGCCGTGACTTGCCATATAGGCCACGCATTCGCGCCAGCGCACCGCGCCGGTGACCTGCTCGACAAGCAGTCGGCGAATCGCCTCCGGATCTCGCGTCGGCTCCGCGGTCACATTGGCGACGACCGGAACGCATGGGGCGCTGATCGCCGCGCCGGCGAGCGCCTCGCGCATGGCGTCGGCGGCGGGCTGCATCAAGGCGCAATGGAAGGGCGCGGAGACCGGCAGCAGCACCGCGCGCTTGATTCCCTTCTCCTTGGCGATGTCGATCGCCTTGTCGACGGCAGCCTTGGCGCCGGAAAGCACCACCTGGCCGCCGCCATTGTCATTGGCGACCTGACAGACGCCGTTCGCGGCCGTCGCCGCCTCCGCAGCGATGGCGCGCGCCTGATCGAGCTCGGCGCCGAGCAGCGCCGCCATGGCGCCTTCTCCGACAGGGACCGCCTTCTGCATGGCGTCGCCGCGAATGCGTAAGAGCCGCGCCGTGTCGGAAATCGTCAGCGCGCCGGCGGCCGCGAGAGCGGAATATTCTCCCAGCGAATGTCCGGCGACGAAGGCCGCGTCGCGCGAAAGATCGAGGCCGCATTCGGCCTCCAGCGCGCGAATCGTCGCGAGCGAAACCGCCATCAGCGCCGGCTGGGCGTTGGCGGTGAGCGTCAACTCCGATTCAGGGCCCTCGAACATAAGTTTTGAGAGCGGCTGCGACAGCGCGTCGTCGATCTCGGTGAAAACCGCGCGCGCGGGCTCGAAGGCGTCGAACAGCGCCTTGCCCATGCCGACCGCCTGAGACCCCTGACCGGGAAAAATGAATGCCTTCACCATGCGCAACCGTCCCTGCCTATTATTGTTTGCGTCGCCGCGTGTGGCGCCGGGGGGTTCGCTGTGTCAAGTTGGCGCTGAATTTTGGAAGCGCGGCGGGGCTGGAGATGAACCATAAGACATGCGGCTGCGGCGCCGGCCGTTTCAATCGGCGCGCCGCGCTGGCGACGATGGGCGTCGGCCTCGCGAGTGTATTTGGCGCCACGCCGGCGCAGGCGCATGCGAAGCGCTCCGCCGTCCGACCGGAAGACGAAGGCTTCATGCGGATGGCGATCGCGGAAGCCGCCAAGGGCGACTTTCCCTTTGGCGCCGTGATCGTGCGCGACGGCAAGGTCGTCTCGACAGGACGCAATCTCGGCGTCACCCACAATGATCCGACCGCGCATGGCGAGATGGTGGCGATCCGCCGCTTCGTCGCCGACAATCCGGCCAAGGATCTCAAAGGCGCGACGCTTTACACGTCGGGCGAGCCCTGCCCGATGTGCATGGGCGCGATCGTCTGGTGCGGGATGGGACGCGTCGTCTATGCGGCGTCGATCGAGCAATTATCGAAGAAGCTCGGCCAGATCATGATCACGAGCCGCGCCGTGGCCGAAGCCGCGCCCTTTCTGACGGTCGAGATCACCGGCGGCGTTCTGGCGCCGGAAGCGCTGGCGCTGTTTGATAAGAAATGAGCGCCGATATGGCCTCGAACTTTCGTTTACGGCCCTTGCTAAATCGTGCCATTAATGACACATAGAGCCAAATGATCGACCGAAGCAAAAAGCTTCCGGCGCGATTCTATTTGAGCCCTTCGGGCGGCAATCCCGTTCGCGAATGGATTCTCGAATTATCCGAAGCCGATCGTCACACGATCGGCAAGGATATTCAAAAAGTCGAGTTCGGATGGCCGATCGGACGACCGCATTGCGCGCCTCTTGGCCAGGGATTGTGGGAGGTGCGCAGCACGCTTCAGGGAAACCGAATTGCGCGGGTGATTTTTTGCATGGGTGAGGGCCAAATGATTCTTCTGCATGCCTTCATCAAGAAAACGCAGAAAACGCCGCAGGCGGATATCGATCTTGCGCTCAAGCGCAAAGGCGAGGTGACATAATGGCCACAAAGCGCAAAGCCGGCGTGAGCGAAGAGACCTTCGACGATTTCCTTGCAAGCCAGGGCATGTTGGAATCCTGCGAGGATCGCGCCATCAAGGAAATCATTGCGGAGCAGCTTGCCGCCGCCATGGCGGAACAGGGCATCACCAAGATGGAAATGGCGGCGCGTATGAAAACGAGCCGCAGACAACTCGATCGGCTTCTCGATCCTTCGATCCCCTCGGTGACGCTCGACACGCTGCGCCGTGCCGCGAGCGCCGTTGGGAGAAGGCTGCGGGTTGAATTGATGTGACGACCACGCGTGACTCGCGTCGTGCATGACTGCGCGTCAGATGGAAATAGCGCCAGACTCATCGTGGTGTACGTCCCGTAGGCCGCCGGGCAATCCTTCCAGCGCCCGCCCGAACGCAGCATGTGCATGATGCCCGAGATCACCCGCCGGTCATCCACGCGCCGCGCTCCTCGACGGCCACGCGGCAGATGCGGCTGGATCGCTTCCCACTCCGATAGGCGAATTTTCCAGAGGCGAAAGCTTCACGCAAACGCCAACTACCTCCTCGGCCTCTCCCTTACCAACTCCTCAACCACCCCCGGGTCCGCCAGCGTCGACGTGTCCCCCAGCGCGCCAAATTCCCCTTCGGCGATCTTGCGCAGGATGCGCCGCATGATCTTGCCCGAGCGGGTCTTCGGCAGTCCCGGCGCGAATTGCACGATGTCGGGCGTGGCGATCGGCCCAATCTCGTGGCGCACCCAATGCACGAGTTCCTTGCGCAGATGTTCGCTGGCCGCGACGCCCTGATTGAGCGTGACGAAGGCATAGATGCCCTGCCCCTTGATGTCGTGCGGATAGCCGACGACGGCCGCTTCCGACACTTTCTCATGCGCGACGAGCGCGCTTTCGACTTCCGCCGTGCCGAGGCGATGGCCCGAGACATTGATGACGTCGTCGACGCGCCCCGTGATCCAGTAATCGCCATCAGAATCGCGCTTGGCGCCGTCGCCGGTGAAATATTTGCCTGGGAAAGCGGAGAAATAAGTCTGCGCGAAACGCTCATGATCGCCATAGACGGTGCGCATCTGCCCCGGCCATGAATCGGCGATGACGAGCAGCCCTTCACATTGGCCTTCAAGAACATTGCCGGCCTGATCGACGATCTCGGGCGCGACGCCGAAGAAGGGCCGCGTCGCCGAGCCGGGCTTCAAATCGATCGCGCCCGGCAGCGGCGAGATCAGCACGCCGCCGGTCTCCGTCTGCCACCATGTGTCGACGATGGGACAGCGGCCCTCGCCGACAACGCGGTGATACCATTCCCACGCTTCCGGGTTGATCGGCTCGCCAACGGAGCCGAGCAGACGCAGCGACTTGCGGCTGGTCTTTTTGACGGGCGCTTCGCCGGCGGCCATCAGCGCGCGAATGGCGGTCGGCGCCGTGTAGAAAATATCGACCTTATGCTTGTCGACGATCTCCCAGAAGCGCGACACGCTCGGATAATTCGGCACGCCTTCGAACATCAACGTCGTCGCGCCATTGGCGAGCGGGCCGTAAAGAATATAGCTGTGGCCGGTCACCCAGCCCACATCCGCCGTGCACCAATAGACGTCGCCCTCGCGATAGTCGAAGACGAGTTCATGCGTGAGTGATGTGTAGACGAGATAGCCGCCGGTCGTATGCAGCGCGCCCTTCGGCTTGCCGGTCGAGCCGGACGTGTAGAGGATGAACAGCGGGTCTTCGGCGTCCATCTCCGCATAGGGACAATCGGCGGAAACGCGCGCGGCTTCTTCCTCGTAGCGGAAGTCGCGGCCGGGCTGCATGTCGATTTCGCCGCCGGTGCGCGTCACGACGATCACCGTCTTCGCGGAAACCTTGTCGAGCGCCGCGTCGACATTGGCTTTCAGCGGAATTTTCTTGCCGCCGCGCTGGCCTTCGTCCGCCGTGACGATGACCTCCGATTCCGCGTCCGCGATGCGCCCCGCGAGCGAATCGGGCGAGAAGCCGCCGAAGACCACCGAATGAATGGCGCCAATCCGCGCGCAAGCGAGCATGGCGAAGGCGGCCTCGGGAATCATCGGCAGATAGATGGTGACGCGGTCGCCTTTCTTGACGCCGTGTTTCTTGAGCACATTGGCGAAACGGCAGACGTGCTCATGCAGTTCGGCGTAAGTGATATGGCGCGAGACCGAAGGATCGTCGCCTTCCCAGATGATCGCGGTTTGATGCGCGCGCGCCGGCAGATGCCGGTCGATGCAATTCATCGCGACATTGGTCGTGCCGCCCTCAAACCAGCGTATCGAGACATTATGCGTGTCGAAGCTGGTGCGCTTCACTTTCGCAAAGGGCGTGATCCAGTCGATGCGCTGCGCCTGTTCGGCCCAGAAGCCGTCGGGGTCTTTGATGGAGCGTTCGTAGAGCCGGCGATAGGTCTCTTGGTCGATGCGCGCGCGCTTTTTCCAATCGTCCGGGACGGGGTAGAGTTTTTGCGACATTATTGTTCTGACGCCCTCGAATTCGTCATGGCCGGGCTTGACCCGGCCATCCACGCCGTGATGCTGCGTAATCCCTGGTCAGTGAAGCGTATTACAGCCTTTCAAGCAGAGCCGATACGTCTCCGTGGATGCCCGCGACAAGCGCGGGCATGACGCGTAACTGAGGGAGCCAGTCGCTTCGCTGTGCAATGACGCTCATCCTTTGCGGGCGCGGGCGAGCTCCACATTATGCTGCATGCGCTGAACCATCAGCCGCATCAGGTAAAAGCCGAATTGCGGAGTCTGCGCCGCGAGCTGCAAGAGATCGTCATAGCGCACGCAGAGAAGCTCGACGTCGGTCGCGGCGACTGCGGTGGCGGTGCGGCGATTTTCATTGGTGAACATGCCCATCTCGCCAAACAGCGTTCCGGGCCTCAACGTGACGTCGGGCTCGCGCAGATGGATCTCGCCCCGCACCAACAGATAGGCTTCCTCGGAGAGATCGCCGATGCGATGCAGGACGAAGCCTTCGGAAAGCTTTACGGGCCGCATATAGGGACGCAGCCATTCGAAATCGAAATCCTCGGAGGCGGCGGCGCGAATGTCCTGGACGAGGCGGCGGATCTGTCGGAGCCGCACGATGTTGACCGGGACCAGAAAGGCGTTGAGCGCGAAGAGCGGGTAGAGACCCTTGAGAAAGAAGTAGGCGGCGAACAGCGCATTGGCCAGGATCGCCGCGATCCGCAGCGGGATCATGGTGTTCGACACATAAACGAACACGCTCGCCGCAGCGGCGAGATAGCCGATGACTTCGATAAGCAGACCGTTCAGCGTCGTGGGCAGCGTCATGGCGAGATCGCTCGGACTTCAGCTTCGCCCAACACCTTTAGCAGAAGACTTTGTAAAAATGCGAGGGCCGGAACACGTCCCCGCCCCCGGCGTTGCAAAGGTCTATGGGCGAGGAGTGGGAATCGCCATGACGCAGTCAGCCAGCATTCGCCCCGTCCGCGCCCGGGCTGCTTTTCCGACCGCCGCCGCGATCATTCTTGGCGTGGGCCTTGGCGTTTTCTTCGACGGCATCGTTCTGCATCAACTCTTGCAGTGGCATCATTTGGTCAGCAACTGGCGCCCCGCCGGGACTGTCGAGGGCATGGAGTTCAACACCTACTGGGACGGAATCTTGCACAGTTTCGCTTATGTCTGCGTCGCCGTGGGCCTCTTCCTTTTGTGGCGGGCCTCACGCCGCGCGGGCGGCATGATGTGGTCCGGCCGGCGCCTGGCGGGCGCGCTGCTGATCGGCTGGGGCGGATTCAACCTCTACGATGGCGTCATTAACCATCTTGTCCTCGGCATCCATCATGTGAATGAACGGGTCGATCGCGCCCAGTGGCCGATCTATGACGCGGGCTTCATCATCTGGGGCGCCGCGATGTTGCTGATCGGCTTTCTGCTTCTGCGCGGTTCGAGGCGGGAGGTGGCGCCGCAGGAGGTTTGAGCCGCGCCTCATCCGTTTGGCGCTTTGCCCTTGCGGCGGCGATTTGGTAAAGGGCGGGAGACTTCCTCGCGCCACACCGAAAGAAACATGGACAAATTCACCACGCTGACGGGCGTCGCGGCGCCGTTGCCGATCATGAACGTCGATACGGACATGATCATCCCCAAGCAATATCTCAAAACCATTCAGCGCACTGGCCTCGGCAAGGGCCTCTTTTCGGAGATGCGCTATCTCGACGACGGTTCCGACAATCCCGACTTCGTCCTGAATCAGCCGGCCTACCGCAACGCCCGCATCCTCGTCGCCGGCGATAATTTCGGCTGCGGCTCGTCGCGCGAGCACGCGCCCTGGGCGCTGCTCGACTTCGGGATCCGCTGCATCATTTCGACGAGCTTCGCCGATATTTTCTATAACAATTGCTTCAAGAACGGGATCTTGCCGATCGCCGTCAGCGAGGCCGAGCTCGACAGGCTGATGGACGACGCCAAGCGCGGCGCGAACGCCACCCTCACCGTCGACCTCGCGGCGCAGGAGATCCGCGGGCCGGACGGCGGCGTGATCACATTCGACATCGACCCCTTCCGCAAGCACTGCCTGCTGAATGGTCTCGACGACATTGGGCTCACGCTCCAGAAAGCCGACAAGATCGACGCCTATGAAAAGCAGGCTGCGGCGAAGCGCCCTTGGGCCTGACAGCAACATTGACGCCGCCGCGCGGCGCCGGGTTCATGTTTCCGAAGCGGCGGTTATGGGATAGAGCACCCCTGACGGGGCGGCGAGCGTCGCTTCCAACCGCTGGACGCCCAGAGCGACGGACAAGGCGCGCTTGAGTTATCTTTCGGCCCTTTCCATGCGTTTTCGCGCCGCCGGCCAGTCGCTGGCGCGGCTCGCTAACGGCGTCAGGCGTTCGCGAAAGCCCGACGAGATCGCGGAAGGCCAATGGCGTGACGCCGGCGCCCAAAACTTAGGCGCCGATTCCGACGAGGCGGCGCTCGACGCCAACTTCTGGGGACCCGCGCCGACGAACGCACAAGCCGAACCGCTATCGGCCTTCGAGCCGAGCTCCGCCTATCGGGAACCCGCCGGATTCGACGGCCAGGGTCTGCTTTCGATCCATAATCTGGCGAAGTCCTACAAAGCGCGCCGCGTCGTCGAAGACGTGAGCCTGCATGTGGCGCGGGGCGAGGCGGTCGGGCTGCTGGGTCCCAACGGCGCCGGCAAGACCACAGTTTTTTACATGATCACCGGGCTGGTGAAGCCCGACAAGGGCGTCATCTCGCTCGACGGCTATGATGTGACGCCGCTGCCGATGTATCGCCGCGCGCGGCTTGGAATCGGCTATCTGCCGCAGGAGGCGTCGGTGTTCCGGGGCCTCTCGGTGGAGGACAATATCCGCGCCGTGCTCGAAATCACCCAGCCCGACGCCAAGAAGCGCGAGGAGGAGCTGGAGGCGCTGCTCGAAGAGTTCCGCCTCACCCGCATGCGCCACACGCCCGCCGTGGCGCTTTCCGGCGGCGAACGGCGTCGCTGCGAGATCGCCCGCGCGCTCGCCGGCCACCCGTCCTTCATGCTGCTCGACGAGCCCTTCGCCGGCATTGATCCAATTGCGGTCGGCGGCATTCAGGACCTCGTGCGGCATTTGAAAGCGCGCGGCATCGGCGTGCTCATCACCGACCATAGCGTTCGCGAGACTTTGGGCCTCACCGACCGCGCCTACATCATCTACAACGGCCATGTGCTGACCGAAGGAACGCCCGACGAAATCGTCGCCAATCCGGACGTTCGGCGCATCTACCTTGGTGAAGATTTCCGCATGTAGCGCTGCAGGCGCCGTTTCTTAAGAGACGGCAGGGCGCCTTTTAGCGCTGCGGCAAAGGGCGCTTTCGCTGCCGCTGTCGGGCTGGCGAGTTCAAGCTTTTTCGCGCGGCGGCGAAGCCCCGTCGTGCAGCGCCAAGGTCGCGTTCTCGGCGACCCGACGGACGTTCTCGCCCGTTGCCCGTTCGGGAGAGGCAAGTCTTCGCGCTCGACAAATTGGTGATTAAGGCTTGGGCGTTTTGCTCGGCGGCGCGCTGCTTTTTTGGCCCTGCGCGCGCTGGTCCAAAGTGATATAAGCAAGAACCGGGCCGCACAGCGGCGGCCGATGCGTTTCGAGTGGGCCGAGCGAAATGGCGATTTCCACCAAGTTGATGATGCGTCAGGGCCAAGCCCTGGTGATGACGCCGCAGCTGCTCCAGGCGATCAAGCTGCTGCAGTTCTCCAATTTGGAGCTTGCCGCCTTTTTGCATGATGAGCTCGAGCGCAATCCGCTGCTGGAAGCGCAGGAAGGCGACGGCGGCGTCGACGCGGCCGATCATTCTTCGCAGGGCGCGGAGTCGGGCGGCGCAGAGGCCTATGAAGGGCCGCAGGAGGGCGACTGGGCGCAGCAGGATCTCGCCGTCGACTCGGCGACGCTCTCCGCCGATCTTGGCGCCGACATGAGCAACGCTTTTGAGGCCGAGGGTCCTTCGATCGGGGAGCGGGCGCGGGATGAGGCCCCCGACGGCGCCGGCCTTTCGGCGACCTCCTGGAACGGCGCCGCCGGCGGCGGGTCGGCCGACGGCGAAGCGCCCAATCTCGAAGCCTATATCGCCGACCGGCAGAATCTCCACGAACATCTCGCCGAACAGCTGGCGCTCGCCTGTCCAGATCCGCGGCATAGAATCATCGGCCAGGCGATTATCGATGCGATCGATGACAGCGGCTATCTGCGAGAGGACCTTGGCGAGATCGCCGCCCGTCTCGAGGCGGACAGGGCGGAGGCCGAGCGCGTTCTCGCGACGATCCAGACCTTCGACCCTTCGGGCGTCGGCGCGCGCGATCTGGCGGAATGCCTCGCGATCCAGCTCAAGGAGCGCGACCGTTACGATCCGGCGATGCAAGCGTTCGTCGCCAATCTCCCGCTCGTCGCGCGCCGCGATTTTGCGCAACTCGCCAAGCTGTGCGGCGTCGACGACGAAGACGTCGCCGACATGGCGGCGGAGCTGCGCCGGTTGGAGCCAAAGCCCGGCCGAGCATTTGGCGGCGCCCCCATTCAGCCGCTCGTCGCCGATGTCATTGTTCGCGCCGCCGCGGACGGCGCCTGGCATGTGGAGCTCAACGCCGACGCGCTGCCGCGCGTATTGGTCAATCACAGCTATGCGGCGCAGGTCAGCGCCGTCGCCACCGGCCCCGCGGACAAAAGCTTCATTTCGAGCTGCCTGCAGAACGCCAACTGGTTGACCAAGAGTCTCGAGCAGCGGGCCCGCACCATTCTGCGCGTCGCTTCTGAAATCGTGAGGTTGCAGGACGCCTTCCTCACACATGGCGTCGAACATCTGCGGCCGCTGAACCTGCGCACGGTCGCCGATGCGATCGGCATGCATGAGTCGACGGTCTCGCGGGTGACGTCGAACAAATATATGATGACGCCGCGTGGCGTCTTCGAGCTCAAATATTTCTTCTCCGCGTCGATCGCCACGACGAGCGGCGCCGCCGCGCATTCGGCCGAGGCGGTGCGCTTTCGCATCAAGCAGATGATTGATCGGGAAACGCCCGACGGCATCCTGTCGGACGACGCCATCGTCGAACGGCTGAAGGCGAGCGACATTGAAATCGCCCGGCGCACGGTTGCGAAATACCGCGACAGTTTGCGCATTCCATCCTCGGTCGATCGCCGCCGTGCCAAGCTTGCGCAGGCGCGCATGACCACCAATTAATTGTCCTATGTCGCCTGAGGCTTGAAGCTTCGCCGTGGGTGAAGACTCCATTGACTTCGCGCGTCGAGGCTTCTAACGCTGCGCGGAATTTCCGCTCTTTGGCTAGATGGCGGGCGATTCGCTGACCCTTCAGGCGGAGTTCCAGGGCGGATGGGGGCGCGTTGGCGGTGGGTCTGACGGCGGCGCGGCAGTCGCGCGGCGGGCTCTTTCCGCGCCGAAACTTCGCTCGCAACGAAAGTTCGGATTGCAAAATGTCTCTTAGGGTTTCCGGCAAGAACATCAACATCGGCGAAGCGCTTCGGGCTCATGTGACGCAGAGGCTGGAGACGGCGGCGGCGAAGTATTTTGACGGCCGAGTCAGCGGCCACGTCACCATCTCGCCGGAGGGCTCGGGCTTTCGAGCCGACTGCAGCCTGCATCTCGCCTCCGGAATTGTGCTGCAGGCCGACGGCCGCGCACAGGAGCCTTACGCCTCCTTCGATCAGGCGGCCGAGCGCATCGAAAAGCGCCTGCGCCGCTACAAGAGCAGGCTCAAGAGCCATCACGGCGATGGCGCTCAGGCCGAGGTCGTCGCCTATCACGTGCTCGAGGCGCCGGATCAG
Organism: Methylocystis suflitae; assembly: GCF_024448135.1. Lineage (GTDB taxonomy): Bacteria > Pseudomonadota > Alphaproteobacteria > Rhizobiales > Beijerinckiaceae > Methylocystis > Methylocystis suflitae. The sequence goes on along the minus strand of NZ_JAMRYX010000147.1, from coordinate 14,698 downwards.
GAAAATGAGGCGGCGGCGGAGTTCAGCCCCGCCATCATCGCCGAATCCACCACGCAATTGCGCCGGCTGTCGGTTTCGGCGGCGGTTCTCGACCTCGATCTCACGGGCGCGCCCGTCGTGGTCTTCCGGCACGCCAACACCGGCCGTGTGAATGTCGTCTATCGACGCGGCGACGAAAATATCGGCTGGATCGACACCCCCGAGTCGCAAGGCGACGCGCACTGAGGCAAAAACGTCGTGGGACGGCCATAATAACGGCCTCCTCGGCACGTATCTTGCCATTTTCCCACGTCCCTTCGGGTTTGGCGAAAATAGCGAGACGTTGAAATTTCAAGGATGGTCTGCGCCTTCGGCGGCCCTAGACCTCCCGTGAGAAGCAGGATGATCGTCGCATGCGGCCAACGGACTTGGTTTCGCCGGATTCAGTTTGCGCCTCGCTGAAGGCGACGACGAAGAAGCATCTTCTCCAGGAACTCAGCGAGAAGGCCGCGAAGATTTGCGGGCTTCCCGCGCGCGAGATCTTCGATGCGCTTCTTCACCGCGAGCGGCTGGGCTCGACGGGAATTGGCGAAGGCATCGCCATTCCACATGGCAAGCTTGCGAAATTGAAGGGGATTTACGGGGTGTTCGGCCGTCTTGACCGGCCTGTCGACTTCGGGTCTCTTGACGGCGCGCCGGTCGATCTCGTGTTCATGATCCTCACGCCCGAGAGTTCGGGCGCCGATCATCTCAAGGCGCTTGCCTGCGCGGCCCGGATGCTGAGGGAGCAGGGGCTCGTGGCGACGCTACGCGGGACGCGCGACGACGACGCGCTGTATTCGCTGATCGCGCAGCGCTCGAAGCCGTTTGCGGCATAAATTGCGCCGCTCCTTAGAGCGGCGCGCTGCGTTTTTGGGCGCCGCCTCCGTGCGAGGCGTGTCCGCCTTTGCGGCCGGCTTCCGAAGCGAGCGCATGGTCGCGCGAGAAGCTCCGCTTGGCCGGATTCACGCTTTGACCGCCCTTGCGCCCTGCCCGGGCCGCAAGATCGGGGTTCTGCGAGAAACTTCGTTTCTCGTCAGGAACGCTCTGGCCGCCCTTGCGTGCGATGGCCCGCTGCTTTTCGGGATCCATTGACGCAAAACCGCGACTGGATTTTTTATTCTCCTCCATGGGCCGCCTCACAAAGTTCCCCCAGCGCCTTCGGCTATAACTCGCCGGGTCGGCCAATGTTTCTGAGAGGCGGCGATTTATCTTCGCAGTCCCGAAGGATCCTTCCGCCCGGGGAGGCGCGGGCGCAAAAATTTAATGTTTGCAATGAGATCAGAGGCTCACATGCCGACCCGCGGCGCGCTTTGTTCGCGGCGTCCGGCGCGTCGTTCAAAAAACAGCGCCTGACTGATGACGGCCTTCAGGCTGTCGACATTGAAGGGTTTGGCGATAAGAAAGGCCGGTTCAGGCGGCTCGCCGGTCAAAAACCGCTCAGGGTAGGCGGTGACGAAGATCACCGGGATGGACAGAGAGACGAGGATCTCGTTGACGGCGTCGAGCCCGGAACTGCCGTCCGCGAGCTGGATATCGGCGAGAATCAGTCCCGGGTTGCCGTCTTGTATGGCCGCCAGCGCCTCGGCGTGCGTGCGCGGCATGCCGACCACCCGATGTCCCAGCTCCTCGACGATGCTTCTCAGGTCATGGGCGATCAGGGGCTCGTCCTCGATAATCAGCACGTCGGTCGCAATCTGGTCGGCGATCTCGCCGTTTGCCGCCTCGATCAGGGCGCCAGCCTCGAGCTCCGAAACCTTTAGAGTCTGACCGATCTGGTCGAGATCAAAGCCTTCGAGCGCCTGCAGCAAAAAGGCTATTCGCGGCTTCAGCGAAATAGCGTCGAGATTGCGTCGGCCGTTTTCCGCCAGCGCGCCGGAGCGATCGGTGTGGGCATTGATCGGCGACGCCGCCCAGACATCCAGGAACAGACGGTATACAGCGACGCGCAGATCATCGGAATCTGTGATGCGGCTTGGTTCCGCGACGACGGTTTCGAGAGTGGCCAGCACATAGGCGTCGCCACCCTCCCGATCGCCGACCAATGCGCGAGCAAAACGTCTCAAATAGGGAATATGCGCTGAAATTTCCTTTGACGCCGACATGTCTTACAACTCCAGCAGCATCGAGCCTCGCAGAGAGAGAGGAGTGCGGGCTAAGTAGATTCAAAACATGGACAATGCGTCAAAACTGCTCGGCATTTTAGGGAACCAATCCTTCAGCGGTGCGTTTTGCCTATCGTCCTTGCGACGCAGTATAACGCGGCGGCTCCAGAAATCATGCATATTAAAATAGAGGGCTCCATGGGGAATAAGAATCCGGAGAATATAGTTGCGCGGGCGAAAGCAGACGACGACGCTTTCGCGGGCGACGGGCGGTATTCTTCGAGACCGGGCCCTCGCAAGGTGGAGACGTTTGCAGGGTGGGTGATGACACGTGACGAATTCGGCGAGCGTCGCCGAGGAGTAGGGGAGGCGCGCTGCGGCGCACAACCGGCCCAGCGACAGCGGCCGGTGGAGTTTCAGGACTCGATCGGAAAGGAGCTCCGCAATCTCTACGACGATGTCGTGGCTCAACCGGTCCCCGATCGGTTTCTGAAACTTTTGAACCAACTCGAAACGAATGTGCTATCTTCCGCGGCGACATCCAGCGCGCCGAGGAAGAGTGAGTGAAGGCAAGCGAAGAAGCGCATCCAGCAGGACAGGGATTGAAGGCTGATCTGATCTCGGCCATCCCGAGCTTGCGCGCTTTTGCCGTGTCGATTTGCGGAAACTCCGATCGCGCCGACGACCTCGTTCAGGAAACGCTGGTCAAGGCTTGGGGCAGCCTCGCGACGTTTTCGGAAGGCACCAATCTCACCGCTTGGCTGTTCACGATTCTGCGCAACATCTACTACAGCGAGTTTCGCAAGCGCCGACGCGAGGCCCCCGATCCCGACGGGCTGATCGCCGGACGATTGATCGCGCCGGAATCGCAGCACGCGCATATGGATTTTCTCGACTTCCGCGACGCGATGCAGAAGTTGCCGCTCGACCAGCGCGAAGCCCTGATCCTCGTTGGCGCCTCCGGCATGTCATATGAGGAAGCGGCTCAAATCTGCGGCTGCGCGCCGGGCACGATGAAGAGCCGGGTGAACCGCGCCCGCAATCGGCTCTCAGACCTGATGTCGGCGCCGCCGACCGCCGAGCCGCGCGAATGGTCCTCGGCCGAGCAGCTCTCCGCCGCCACGCGCGATTGAACGCTAGTGCGAAATGCCGCATAGGGAGGCGCGCGAAACGCCCCTTTCCATGCGAGCGAGCCGATGACCGACGATCACAGAATTGAACGCGACTCCTTTGGCGACATCGCCGTGCCGTCCTGGGCCTATTGGGGCGCGCAAACGGAGCGCTCGCGCGAGAATTTTCCGATCGGCGGCGACCTCATGCCGATCGAGATCGTGCATGCGCTGGCGCGCATCAAGCTCGCGGCCGCCAAGGTCAACGCCAGGAAAGGCCTGCTCGAGCCTAAGATCGCCGACGCGATCGTCGCCGCCGCGCGCGAGGTGATCGACGGCAAGCTCGATGAGCATTTTCCGCTCGTCGTCTGGCAGACCGGCTCCGGCACCCAGACGAACATGAACGTCAATGAGGTCATCGCCAATCGCGCCAATGAAATGCTCGGCGCGCCGCGCGGCTCGAAATCGCCGGTGCATCCGAACGATCACGTCAATCTCGGGCAGTCGTCGAACGACAGTTTTCCGACCGCCATTCACATCGCCGGCGCCACGACGATCTCCGGTCGGCTGATTCCGGCCGTCGAGCGGCTGCATATTTCGCTCAACGCCAAGGCGGTGAAATTCGCCGATATCATCAAGATCGGCCGCACCCATCTGCAGGATGCGACGCCGGTGACGCTCGGCCAGGAGTTTTCCGGCTATGCGGCGCAGGCCGAATACGCGGAAAGGCGCATCAGAACCACCCTCGCCGACCTTCTGCAACTGGCCCAGGGCGGCACGGCGGTTGGCACGGGCGTCAACACTTTCAAGAGCTTTGGCGAAGAGGTCGCGGCCGACATCGCCGAGCAGACAGGACTGCCTTTCGTATCGGCGCCCAACAAATTCGAGGCGCTCGCGACCCATGACGCGATCGTCTTCGCGCATGGCGCGCTCAACGCGCTGGCGGCGGGTCTCTATAAAATCGCGAGCGACATTCGCCTGCTCGGGTCCGGGCCGCGCGCCGGCCTCGGAGAGCTGAGGCTTCCCGAGAACGAGCCGGGTTCGTCGATCATGCCGGGCAAGGTCAATCCGACCCAGGTCGAATCGCTGACGATGGTGTGCACGCGGGTTTTCGGCAACAACGCGACGATCACCTTCGCCGCTTCGCAAGGCCATCTCGAACTGAATGTGTTGAAGCCGGTCGTCGGCTTTGCGCTGCTCGAATCGACCATTCTGCTCGCCGACGGCATCAACAGTTTCGTCGCGCGCTGCGTCGACGGCATCGAAGCGGATGAGGCCAATATCAAGCGCTTCCTTGATCGCTCGCTGATGCTTGTCACCGCGCTCGCGCCGAAGATCGGCTATGACGCGGCCTCGAAGATCGCCCGCGCCGCGCATAAAAACGGCACGAGCCTGAAGGAAGAGGCGCTGGCTTCCGGCAAGGTGACGGACGTCGAGTTCGACGCGATCGTGCGGCCGGAAAATATGCTCGCGCCGAGCGCGTGAGCAATCTCCTCTTGACCTCGTCCTTCGAGACGCCGCCTAAAGGCGGCTCCTCAGGATGAGGTCAAGAGGAGCAACAGGCTTCCTCATCCTGAGGAGACCGCGAAGCGGTCGTCTCGAAGGACGAGGAAGCCCTGTGCCATCGCGCGTCTTCCCCTCGCCATGCATCCGCACTAGTTTCGGCTCCTCACCGAGGAGCTGATTCATGGCCGCGATCGAAGCCGTCCTCAATACGATAGACGCCAATCTCGACGCTTCGAGAGAACGCCTGTTCGATCTCTTGCGCATCCCCTCGGTTTCCACCGATCCAGCCTATCATGCGCAATGCCTGCGGGCGGCGAACTGGCTCAAGGATCAGCTCGCTGGCCTTGGCTACGCCGCCGAAGTGCGCGAGACGCCCGGCCATCCGATCGTCGTTGGCCACGCCAAGGCGAAGCGCAAGGATGCGCCGCATGTGCTGTTCTACGGCCATTATGACGTGCAGCCCGCCGATCCGCTGGAGCTGTGGGAAACGGAGCCCTTCGCGCCGCGGCTGACCGAGGGCAAGGACGGCAAGGACATCGTCGCCCGCGGCGCCTCGGACGACAAAGGCCAGCTGATGACTTTCGTCGAGGCGTGCCGCGCCTTCGAGGCGAATGGCGGCCTGCCCTGCAACGTCACTTTTCTGTTCGAGGGCGAAGAGGAGACCGGGTCGCCCTCGCTTCCGGGATTTCTCGCCGCGCATAAGGACGAACTCTCGGCGCCCGATCTCGCGCTCGTCTGCGACACCAGCATGTGGAACGCGTCGACGCCGGCGATCACGGTGATGCTGCGCGGACTCGCGCTCGAAGAGGTGATCATCACAGGGCCGAGTCATGACCTGCATTCCGGCATGTTCGGCGGGCCGGTGCTGAATCCGATTCATGTGCTGGCGAAAATCATCGCCGATCTGCATGACATCGAGGGCAAGGTGACGCTGCCAGGCTTTTACGCCGGCGTGCCGGAGATCCCCGAAGACATCGCCGAGCAATGGCGCGCCATCGACTTTAACGAGGCCAAATGGCTCTCGGACATCGGCCTCACGCGCGTTGGCGGCGAAACGGGCCGCGGAATTATCGAGCAGATCTGGGCGCGCCCGACCTGCGACGTGAATGGAATTATCGGCGGCTACACCGGCGCGGGATCAAAGACGGTGCTGCCGGCGCAGGCGTCCGCGAAATTTTCCTTTCGCCTCGTCGGCAAGCAGGACGCCAAAACAATCCTCGAAAGCTTCCGCAGTTTCGTACGCGAGCGCCTGCCGACGGACGCCAAGGCTGAATTCATTTCGCATGGCGCTTCGAACGCTTTGCAACTTCCCTTCGGCTCGGAGGCGCTCAATCGCGCGCGCCGCGCGCTTGCGGAAGAATGGGACAAGGAGCCGGTGCTCGCCGGTTGCGGCGGCTCAATCCCGATCGTGGGCAGTTTCAAGCGCGACCTCAATATGGATTCGCTGATGATCGGCTTCGCGCATGACGACGACCGCATCCATTCGCCGAACGAGAAATATTCCTACACGTCGTTCCACAAAGGCGCGCGCTCTTGGGCGCGGGTGCTGCACGCGCTGGCGGCGGCGTAGCGCTCTTGACTCGCGGAGCGATCAGCATTCTATTTCGCGAAGACGGTTCCTAACGGGATCAAAATGGGAATGCGGTGAGCGCGCTGCTTTGCGCGCAATTCCGCGGCTGCCCCCGCAACTGTAAGCGGCGAGCCGAAGACCACTAAGCCACTGGAGCCACAAGGCTCTGGGAAGGCGGTCCGAGGCGACAACCCGCGAGCCAGGAGACCTGCCGTCGCTTCGTGGTCACGCGCGAAAGCGTCGGGCGGGGTGCACCGATGCGGCCGATGCCTCTCGCCTTATCGGCGTCGGGCAAAGACCTTCGCAGTGACGGCCCACGTCTCGCTGCGAGTCTGCGCGCATGCATATCCTCATTCAGAGCCCCGCCTTGCGCGGCGCGTTTGTGTTGTCCTTATCCCTCTCCGCACCTGCCGCTTTCGCCCAGCAATCCTTGCCTGTCATCGAGGTCGGCCCGTTAAGTCCGGCGCAACCAGGCTCGCCCGGCGAGGCGCTTGAGGACCAAACCGTCGTCACGCCGACGCGCGTCGAGCAGCCGGTGTCGAGCACCGGCGCCTCGGTCAGCGTCATTCACGCGCGCGACATTCAAAAGCGCGGATCGCTCGGCTTCAACGACGTTCTGCGCGGCGTTCCCGGACTGGACGTCTTTTCCAACGGCGGGCCTGGAACGCAGACCTCCGTCGCTTTGCGCGGCTCGACGCCGGGCCAGACGCTGGTGCTGATCGACGGCATTCGCATTGGCGATCCGACGAGCACGGACGGTTCGGTGGATTTTGGCCGGCTGCTTCCGACCGACATTGAGCGGATCGAAGTGCTGCGCGGCCCGCAATCGGCGCTCTATGGCTCGGACGCCATGGGCGGCGTGATCAATATCATTACGCGCCGCGGCAAGGGCGCGCCGCAAGGCTGGCTCAATTCGGAAGGCGGCTCCTATGGAACGTCGTCGTCGCGCGCGTCGATCTCCGGCGCCGACGGACATGGTTCCTACGCGCTGTCGATCTCCGGCCTGCATGCCGATGGCTTCCCGCGTTACGGCTATCGTCAGCAGCGTCCCATCGTGATTGGCGATCAGACGACGCCGCTGCCGCCGCTTCCCGCCGATGATCCGACCAACAATGTCGGGGTCACCGGGCGCATTGGCTATGAATTCACGGAAGATGCGCGGATCGAGGCGGGACTCGCCGGCTATGACAGCGCGGTTCGCTACGACAATCCCTACGCCTTCAATCCCTGGAGCGTTTTCGATCCCTTCAATCATCAGCATGCGACATTCATGCAGGGCTATGTGCGGCTCGGCGCCGACATGTTTGACAAGAGTCTGCGCAACAGGCTGACGCTCTACGCCAATCGGGGAAACCGTGACGTCTGGTCGACGGAAGCCTGTTTCGACATGCTGACCTTCACGTCGCAAAACTGCCGCTTCGGCTATCTCGGCGGGCGCAGGGGCGTCGAATATCAGAACGATATCGCGCTGGGACCGCTGGGTCTTGCGACCATCGGTTCGCGCGTCGAAACCGAGACGGCGCAGACGTCGCGCGAGGCCTGGATCGTCGATCAGTACGCGCCGACGCACGCCGTCCAGACGACATGGTCCGGCTATGCGCAGCATCAATTCACGCTCTTCGACCGGCTCGACATTTCCTATGGCGGGCGCGCCGATGCGGTGAGCAAGAACCAAACGTTTCTCACCTGGCGGACGATGGCGAATTTCCGCATCGATGAGATTGGCATGCGGCTGCGCGGCTCCGCCGCCACGGGCGCCAAGACCGCGTCGCTCTATCAGCGGTTCAGCCAGTACGGCGATCCAACGCTCGCGCCCGAACGCGTCATCGGCTTCGACGCCGGCATCGATCAGAGCTTTTTTGGCGGCCGCGCCACGGCCTCCGTCTCCGTCTTCGCCAATCGCTACGCAAACCTCGTGCAGTTCGGGAAGGCCGAGAGTTGCACGGCGACGCAGATCTTCGGCTGCTATTTCAACGTGGGGCGCGCGGAGACGCGCGGCGTCGAATTCTCAGGCGAAGCCGCTCTCGTGCCCGGCGCTTTGCTGTTGCGCGGAAGCTATACGTTCCTTTCCGCCCGCAATCTCGATGTCGACGAGGACAGCATCTATGCCGGACGCACGCTTTTGCGTCGCCCGCGACACAAGGGCATGTGGTCGGTCATTTATACGGGCGCGCCGGGTCTCGAACTTGAGGCGCGCGCCAATATCGTCGGCGCCGCGCATGACGTGGATTTCATCTTCAACAAACGCGTGATGCTCGCGCCCTATGTGCGGCTCGATCTCTTCGCCAATTACAGGCTGACCGACCAGCTGACGCTGCATGGGCGCATCGAGAATGTGGGCAATGCGCTCTACGAGGAAGTCTACAATTATTCCACGACGGCGCGCGCCTTCTACGGCGGCGTGAAATACGCCTGGTGACGAGGGAGACAGAGATGCAAACGAATGCAGAAGTAACGCCAAGCATAACGCCAAGACGCATCGTCGAACTCGATGGCGCGGCGCTCGACGTCTTTCCGCTGCCGACAGATTCGGCGAGTCTCGAAGAACTGTTTCGCGACCTTTTCGAACATCACTGGCGCGAAATCGTCTTCGGGCCGATCATTCAAGGCGCGGCGTGGGAGATCCACGCCGATCGCGCGCCGACGCGCATCAGGCTGCTCGACGGCTATCTCACCGTCGCCTTCGGCGTCACGCATTTTCACGTCTGCATTGGCGAGAACAAGGGATCGCGCGCGCGGCCGACGTCTCCCGAACTCGCACAGCTCAGACGCACGTCGCGCGCCGAACTCTATCGCCGGCGAAACACGAGTTGCGTGCCGATGTCGTGGGGATTGCAGCTGTTCAACGGCGCCGGGGAACAGCAGATCACCGTGCTGCTGCCCAATCCCTTCCTCGACGCGGAGACGGACAAAGTCCTGAAAGAACCCGATTGGTCGCGCCTCGCGCTGTGGGACAAATTGCGGGCGCGCTGGTTTGGCCTGCGCGAATCCGATCCCATTGATCGTTCAGCAGGCCGGTTGCGAGGCGACTGACGCGCCGCACTTTTGAATTCAACTTCCTTAGTGTTCACTTGAAAGGAGAAACCTCATGTCGCTTATGCTTTCCACTATTCCGACGACAAACCGCCGCATCTATTGGGCGGCGACCTTCATCGTCGCGAGCATTGTTTTCAGCTTCGGTTGGGCGTGCGCCTTGCCGCTCGCGGGCTTCGCCGCCGTCGCGGCGCTCACCACTGCCCGTCGCGAGGCCCTGCTGCTGACGGGCGCGGTCTGGTTCGCCAATCAGGCCGTGGGTTTTCTGTTCCTGCATTATCCGACGGACGCCATGACGCTGTTTTGGGGCGGCGCGCTCGGCGTCATCGCTCTGCTGTCGTGTGAAAGCGCCGGCCTTCTCGTGCGCCGCTTTCCTGGTTTCGCTGGGGGCGTCGCCGCTTTCCTTGCGGCCTTCGTCGTCTATGAGAGCCTGATTCTGGCGGTCACGGCGGCGACGGGCCCCGGCGTCGATCATTTCACCGCGCCGGTCGTGACGCGGATCTTTTTGATCAATCTTGGCGCCTTCGCCGCGCTGTTGATGTTGAAGACCGCAGGCGCCGCGGCGGCGAAGCGCGATGTGACGAAGACGTTCGCTTCGCGCCCGATCTAGGCGCGAAGGAGCCATGGACGAAGGTGCTCGCGACCCTTAGCGGATGTTTTTGGCAGGTGTGGCGCGCCGATATCGGCGCGCGCCTCATTTCAAAATCGACAGCGGCAGCCTGTCGGCGCGGGAATCCATCAAGGACGCCTCGCCGACTGCATTTCCATATTGGTCATGCAGTCGCAAAGTCGCGCCTTGTCGGGCGCCGCCGTCTATTAAATCTGCGGCGGCTCTAATCAGAATGTTGCCTATCTCGACGCCGCGCGCCCTATCATCTAGGCCGAAAGCCTTCGTCTTACAAGCTATTGACAGTTCAAAGCGCATGGGTTGCGGCCTCCGCATATTCAAACAATGCAATATAGTTAGACTACATGTCGAGCATGTCGCGTTCAAGATGATTTGTTCGCCATCCGGGCGGGAAACACTCCCATATTCGAAATCAATCCATAAACGCGACAGAATGAAATCGAATGCGGCTTTGGTTGAGTCGCTGACCGGTGAGATCCGGGAAGAAGGAAAGAAGATCCGGGAAGAAGGAAAGAACAAGGACTAACTCGCGATGGCCGAGTTCTTTTCGCCGAACAGGGAATCGTAGCCCGCGCGTGCGCGTCGCCTCTGACCGTCTCCACAATGCGACTTACACGACTGAGTCTGCTTCGAAAAATATCTGAACATAAAACAGCCAAGATGAATTTGCTTGATACCATAATAGCTTACGTGATTGAGGCATAATCCTTTTGAACGTTGAATCAGGCGAACCGCCGGAATTGAAGCAGGAAATTGCCTCGCTGAGAGCGCAGCTGGCCGCGTCGCAGCAGCGCTACGAAGAGATTTGCCATCGGATCAGAAACGAATTGCAGGTCTTATCGGCTCTCTTTGCCGCGCAGCGGAGACAGTGTGGCCATCCGGCACAATGCGACATCTGCGTTTCGCGCATCTGCGCGACCGCAGCGCTCCACGGCGTGCTCGATACGAATGAGCACGAGATTTGCAGCCTCGGCTCTTTCGTCAGGCTTCTCGCTGAAACTCTGCATTCGGCCTTTTACAGTCGTTATGAGAGCACCGTGACCATTGACGGGGATTTTGAAATCGACTGCGCGCGCGCAAAAAGCGTCGGGCTTGTGGTCGTCGAAGCGACGGTAAATGCTGTCAAATACGCCCTCGCCGGTCTCGAGAAGGGCAGGATCGAAACGCGCGTCCGGTGTTCCCGGGGTGAGGTCGAGCTTGTCGTTGAAAACAACGGAGCGTCCTTTCCTTTAAGAGCATTGTCCCAGTCGACCGAAATTTCAGGAAAGGGCCTCAAGCTCATGCATGATATTGCGGAGAACCTCGACGGCGCCTTGGAGATCACGCCGAGTCCCATGGGAACTGCCCTGCGGCTCACTTTTCGGGTCGCTCTCCCGCAGCGATGCTAGGGGCTCGATAAGCCACGGCGATTTGCTCAAGCGCGCACACGGTCCGTGGCGGGCGCCCCCGGCGGCTTATCAAGTGCGGCGAGCTGCGCCACGGCGCGCGCGACGTATGAAGACACGCTCGCCTCGGCTTCTCCCGGAGAGATGAAATCGCATAACGGCGGCGGAGCGTCCGTTGCGCGATCGATCTCGGCTTTGAGCGCCGCGGTCTCGGCGTCGCCAGATGCAAGATCGAGCTGTCGCGCTTTGGCGCTGACGATGGCGCTGATTTGTAAAATCGCCGCCACAGAATGACCGGAATTTCCGGTCAAAGCCGACGTTCTTTACTTTCCGAAAAGCAAGTGATGGCAAGGTCTCAGCTCAGCAAAGACGTTCAGCGGGTTCAGGCCGGAGTATTCTTTGGTCGGCAACTGGACATGGGAACTCCAAAATCATGATTAAGGACGATGGGATAGCCGACGCCGGCAAAAGAAACGAAGACGCTCTACTTGGGCTTGCGTCGGGGCGTCTCAATCGCCGGTCGTTTCTGGTCGGCTCGGCCGTCGGTCTCGGCGCGGCCGGTCTCGCCGGTTGCGTGTCGTCCGACGACATGATGCGCGCCGAGGCGGCGAAGCTTTACGGGCCGGTTCCCCACGACAAATTCGCGATCCCCGCGGTCGATATCAGCAGGGTCGATCCGAAATATTTTCGCCAGAAAGTGCGCTACGACTCCAAGGAAGCGCCCGGCACGATCATCATCGACCCCGGCAAGTTCCATCTTTACCGCATCGAAGGCGACGGCATGGCCACCCGCTACGGCGCCAATGTCAGCCGCCCCGGGTTCCTGTGGAGCGGTGAAGTTTATGTCGGGCGCAAGGCCGAATGGCCCACCTGGACGCCGCCCAAGGAAATGATCGCGCGCCAGCCAGAGGCGCGCAAATATGCCGGCGGCATGCCGGGAGGTCTGGAAAATCCGCTCGGCGCCCGCGTGCTGTATCTCTATAAGAACGGCGTCTACACGGTCTACACGATCTATAGCACCAGCGACCCCGACACGATCGGGCAGGGCATAACGAGCGGCTGCACCGGCCTCCTCAGTCAGGACATGATCGACCTCTATTCGAGAACGCCGGTCAAGACGAAGGTGGTCATGCTGCCGGCATAGCCAACGGCGGCAATCCCCGGTCCAGGCGCCGGCTGCGCCGGCCCAAAGAATCCTCACCCGCCGAGCATCCGGTCCGCATGTCCGCTGTGCAGATCCGCGAGCCGCGCCAGCGCGAACAATAGATCGCTCAGGCGATTGAGATAGGCGAGCGCGCTCTCGGGCGCCGGCGGCGCGTCGAGCGCGGCGAGGCTGCGTTCGGCCCGCCGGGCGACGGCGCGCGCCATGTGGAGACGCGCGCTCGCCTCGGCCTCTCCCGGATAGATGAAATCGCGCAAGGGCGGCAGCGCGTCGGTCGCGCGATCGATCTCGATTTCGAGCGCCGCGGTCTCGGCGTCGTCAAAGGCAAGATTGATCTGCCGCGCTTCGGCGCTGACGATGGCGCTGATCGTGTAGAGCGCCTTTTGAGCGCGGCACAAAATATCAGTCGCATTGGGGTAGGCGACGCGCGCGAGACCCAGGCTCGCCGACAATTCGTCGAGATCGCCGACCGCCGCGACGCGCGGATCGAACTTCGCCGCCCGCCGGCCCGAGAAGAGGCTCGTCTGGCCTCTGTCGCCTTTTTTTGTATAGAGCTTCATCGCCGTCACGCGCCCCCGTCTCTTCGTTACCTCACGCGAGGCCGGATGGTCATCCCATAAACGCTTCTCTCGAAAAAGCCTCGGCGACGGCGGCGCCAGGCAAGCCGCTGCTTTGATGCCGCCGGGGGCTCCGCCATTGCGTGGCGCCATTGTTTTCATTGGCGGTGGCCCGGCGTTGCGCAAGAAAAGAGGCGCGGGCGCGTCATTCGGCCACTCGCCTTTCAGGCGCGGATCGGCTATGTAAGAAAACGTCCAAACTAGACGGCGGGCAGGACGGGGGCCTTGTCGTCGGTTTCGGGGGCAAAGAGAAAAATCAAAGGGTTGGAGCATGGTCTATCGGCGTTACTTCGAGGCCGCCGTCTCCCGTCTAAAGGACGAGCGCCGCTACCGCGTCTTTGCGCATCTGGAGCGCGACGTCGAAGCTTTTCCCCTCGCCAATTGGCATCGCGACGACGGCTCGGTCGAGCCCGTGACCATATGGTGCTCCAACGACTATCTCGGCATGGGTCAGCACCCTGACGTGATCGCCGCGATGGTCGACACGGCTGGCAGGGTAGGCGCCGGCTCCGGCGGCACCCGCAACATTTCCGGCACCAGCCACGCCATAGTCGAGCTTGAGCGCGAACTCGCCGATCTTCACGGCAAGGAAGCCGCGCTCGTCTTCACCTCGGGCTGGATTTCCAATCTCGCGGCGATTTCGACCATCGCCGACCTGCTTCCCAACTGCGTCATTCTATCCGACGCCTCGAATCATAATTCGATGATCGAAGGCGTGAAGCGCTCGCGCGCCGAGAAGAAGATCTTTCGCCATAACGATCTTGCGCATCTTGAAGAGCTGCTGATCGAAGCGGGCGATCGGCCCAAGCTCGTCGTCTTCGAAAGCCTCTATTCGATGAACGGCAATATCGCGCCCGTCGGCGACATCGTCGCGCTGGCCGAGCGCTATGGCGCGATGACCTATGTCGATGAGGTGCATGCGGTCGGCATGTATGGCGCGCGCGGCGGCGGCGTCTGCGAGCGCGAAGGCGTCATGGCGCGCGTCCACGTGATCGAGGGCACGCTCGCCAAGGGCTTCGGCACCATGGGCGGCTATATCGCCGGCGACGCCGTGATCATTGACGCGATCCGGTCCTACGCGGCCTCCTTCATCTTCACGACGGCGCTGCCGCCGGCGGTCGCCGCCGCGGCCTGCGCCGCGGTGCGGCTGCTCAAGCGCCGGCCGGATTTGCGCGCGGCGCATCAGCGCGCCTCGCATATCACCAAGCACGCCCTCGCCGCCGCTGGCCTGCCCGTATTGGAAAACGGCTCGCATATCGTGCCGGTGATGGTGCGCGACGCCGAGCTCTGCAAGGCTGCGAGCGACATGCTGCTCGATCGCCACTCGATCTATATCCAGCCGATCAACTACCCGACGGTGGCCAAGGGAAGCGAGCGGCTGCGCGTGACGCCGACGCCCTGCCACACGCAGGCGCATATCGCGAACCTCGTCGAGTCGCTCGTCGACGTCTGGCACACGCTCGGCATTCCTTTCGTCGAGCCGCCGTCGCATCTCCATGTCGAGGAGAAGAGCGACGGGAAGTGCAGCTATCCCGAGATCAAACTCGCGGCGCAGTAGGCGTCGC
>NZ_JAMRYX010000146.1 GCF_024448135.1 Methylocystis suflitae | reverse complement strand
GGGTTCCATTCAGGTCATCGCGCTTCGATGCGCCGGCCCCTTTTGATCGGATTGTCCCGCTCCTCGGTTCGACCGATTGCCATCACACCATTTTCACCTCGACCATCTCGATGAACGCCTATCGGCAGTTCGGATCACGCAGGAACGGCTCCAGTGCGATAGACGCCGCCTCTCGTCAGTATGGCCCATGCGATCCGCGCCATTTTATTGGCGAGCGCGACGGCCACGACAAGTGCTGGGCGCTTGGCGAGTAGCCCGGAAGTCCATCCGACCGTGGGGGCGCGCTTGCGCGCGAACCGTAGAACGGACGTGGCCCCGATTATCAGCAGCCGTCGAATGTAAGGATCGCCCTGCTTCGTAATGCCGCGCAGTCGCTCTTTGCCGCCACTGGAATGCTGTCGC
>NZ_JAMRYX010000145.1 GCF_024448135.1 Methylocystis suflitae | reverse complement strand
GGTCTTTAAACCGTCGCCAGGAAGCCGGCGATCTCATCCTTGAGGACGAGCCGCTTCTTCTTGAGATCTTCGATCGTTGCGTCATCCGCCGGTTCGACATTGGTCTCCATGCGGTGAATGGCGCGATTGAGCGTGTGATAGTCTTCCGCGATGCGGGCGAAATGGGCGTCCTTGGCCTTTAAGGCGTGAATGGCCTCGGCCTGTTCCGGAAATTCTTCGTGCAGCTCATGCGCAACATGGCTCATGCGATGGGTTCCTCCCTGCGCTTTTTAATGTTCAGCGTGAGCCTACCGGTTTTCGCGGCCCGGTTGAACGGCCCCTTCGCCGCCTGCGACGATTTGCGCCGCATTCGTCGCCGCGCTGTCAGCGAAAGCGGGCGTCCAGAGCTACGCTCGCCCTCACGGCCGAGTCACCAGCAACGCCGACTGACGGCGCCCTTGCGGCGCGTCTGAAACCCGCTCATCCTGCGCGCCGCGGAGATTTCGATGAACGACCAGACGGCGAATTGAAGTTCACCGATCGCGAAGGACTCGAAGCGTGGCTGAAGAGACAGTCGCGCAATGTCGAGGCGCTGCTTGCGAGTTTCATTGTGAAATGAAACGCGTCAATGTTGCCGAAATCACATTTGTGGGAAGCACTGAAGCCCAGCAGAACCTAAGGCGTGAGACGACGCCAAATTTCTTGGGCCGCGCCGCAATCTCCGCTTGACGCGGCGCAACGTCGCGATTAGGTTCCGCCCACTTTCGACAGGCCGTAAGTTCATGCCGTCGGCGAGCGCCTCGCTCTCGATCCTTCGAACTTAAACGCTGTCGCCTTGCCTGTGACCGCCAAGTGTAATTGGTAATCAGCACGTCGCGAAAGCGACTGACAGGAAGGCACGATCCCGGCGACGGGATCCTCTGCGTTAGAAGCGCCTTGGCCCTTACGGCCATCGGCGCTTCGCTCGTTTGCGCGTGCCTTTAAGGGCCATGCGCGACGAGGCCACCTTGACATCCGCCATTCGCAATCACGCGAAGGACCCTATTGAATGCCGACGATCAGCCAGTTGATCCGCAAGCCGCGCCAAGCGCCGACCTATCGCGAGAAGGCGCGCCATCTGCAGTCCTGCCCGCAGAAGCGCGGCGTGTGCACGCGCGTCTATACGACGACGCCGAAGAAGCCGAACTCCGCGCTTCGCAAGGTCGCCAAGGTGCGCCTGACCAACGGATTCGAGGTCATCGGCTACATCCCGGGCGAGGGCCATAACCTTCAGGAGCACTCGGTCGTGATGATCCGCGGCGGCCGCGTGAAGGATCTTCCCGGCGTTCGCTATCACATTCTGCGCGGCGTGCTGGACACGCAGGGCGTCAAGGACCGCAAGCAGCGCCGTTCGAAATACGGCGCGAAGCGTCCGAAGTAAGGAGCCGTTCGATGTCTCGTCGCCACCGGGCCGAAAAGCGTGAAGTGATCGAAGACGCCAAATTTGGCGACATCGTGCTCACGAAATTCATGAACTCGATCATGTACGACGGCAAGAAGTCGGTCGCCGAGCAGATTGTCTATGGCGCGCTCGATCAGGTCGAGTCGAAGGCCAAGAGCGATCCGCTCGCTGTCTTCAAGCAGGCGCTCGAGAATGTCGCGCCGGCGATCGAGGTTCGGTCCCGCCGCGTCGGCGGCGCCACCTATCAGGTGCCGGTCGAAGTGCGCAACGAGCGTCGTCAGGCGCTCGCCATCCGCTGGATCATCACCGCGGCCCGCGCCCGCAACGACAAGACCATGGTCGACCGTCTGTCGGCCGAACTGCTCGACGCCTCCAACAACCGCGGCGCCGCGGTGAAGAAGCGCGAAGACACGCACCGCATGGCGGAGGCCAACCGCGCCTTCTCGCATTATCGCTGGTAAGGACAACCGTCATGGCCCGCTCTCATCCGATCGAGGACTACCGCAACTTCGGCATCATGGCCCACATCGACGCGGGCAAGACGACGACGACGGAACGCATCCTCTATTACTCCGGCAAGAGCCATAAAATCGGCGAGGTGCATGAAGGCGCCGCGACGATGGACTGGATGGAGCAGGAGCAGGAGCGCGGCATCACCATCACGTCCGCCGCGACGACGACGTTCTGGAACGGCAAGCGCCTCAACATCATCGACACTCCCGGCCACGTCGACTTCACCATTGAAGTCGAGCGCAGCCTGCGCGTGCTCGACGGCGCCGTATGCGTTCTCGACGGCAACCAGGGCGTCGAGCCGCAGACCGAGACCGTTTGGCGTCAGGCCGACAAATACAATGTGCCGCGCATCGTCTTCGTCAATAAAATGGACAAGATCGGCGCCGACTTCGACCGCTGCGTCGAGGAAATCAAGACCCGCGTCGGCGGCCGCCCGATCTGCGCGCAATTGCCGATCGGCTCCGAATCGAATTTCAAGGGCATCATCGATCTCGTGCGCATGAAGGCCGTCGTCTGGGAAGACGAAGGTCTCGGCGCGAAATATCACGACGAAGACATTCCGGCCGATCTACTCGACAAGGCCAAAGAATATCGCATGGCGCTGATCGAAGCCGCGGTCGAAATGGACGACGAGGCCATGGCGGCCTATCTCGACGGCCAGGAGCCGGACGAGGAGACGCTGCACAGGCTCATCCGCGCCGCCGTGCGCAAGATCGCCTTCATCCCCGTATTCTGCGGCTCGGCCTTCAAGAACAAGGGCGTGCAGCCGCTGCTCGACGCGGTCGTGCATTATCTGCCCTCGCCCGTCGATCGCGAGGCGATCAAGGGCGTCGACGTGGACACGGGCGCGGAACTGGATCGCAAGCCGCTCGACTCCGAGCCCTTCTCCATGCTCGCTTTCAAGATCATGGACGATCCTTTCGTCGGCACGATCACCTTCGCCCGCGTCTATTCGGGCAAGATCGACTCCGGCACGACAGTGCTCAATTCGACGAAAGAGAAGAAGGAGCGCATCGGCCGCATGCTGCTGATGCACGCCAATAATCGCGAAGACATTAAGGAAGCCTACGCGGGCGACATTGTCGCGCTCGCGGGCCTCAAGGACACGCGCACCGGCGACACGCTCTGCGACATGCAGAAGCCCGTGATTCTGGAGCGCATGGAGTTCCCGGATCCGGTCATCGAGATCGCCATCGAGCCGAAGTCGAAGGCCGACCAGGAGAAGCTCGGCATCGCGCTGCAGAAGCTCGCCGCGGAGGATCCGTCGTTCCGCGTCTCGACCGATCAGGAAAGCGGCCAGACCATCCTCAAGGGCATGGGCGAACTGCATCTCGATATTAAGGTCGACATCTTGAAGCGCACCTACAAGGTCGACGCCAATATCGGCGCGCCGCAGGTCGCCTATCGCGAGCGCCTCGGCCGCAAGCTTGAAATCGACTATACGCATAAGAAACAGACCGGCGGCACCGGCCAGTTCGCGCGCGTGAAGATCATTTTCGAGCCCAATGAAGCCGGCAAGGGCAATGAGTTCGAAAGCAAGATCGTCGGCGGCGCGGTGCCGAAGGAATATATCCCCGGCGTCGACAAGGGCATTGCGTCGGTGACGACGTCCGGCATTCTCGCCGGCTTCCCGGTCGTCGATCTGAAAGCGACGCTCATCGACGGCGCCTTCCACGACGTCGACTCGTCGGTGCTCGCCTTCGAGATCGCCTCGCGCGCCGCGACGCGCGAAGCGCTGCAGAAGGGCGGCTCGGTGTTGCTCGAGCCGATCATGAAGGTCGAAGTGGTGACGCCGGAGGAATATACCGGTTCTGTCATCGGCGATCTGAATTCCCGTCGCGGACAGATTCAAGGTCAGGACATGCGCGCCAACGCCGTGGTGATCAACGCCATGGTGCCGCTCGCCAACATGTTCGGCTACGTCAATCAGCTGCGCTCCTTCACGCAGGGACGCGCGAGCTACACGATGCAATTCGATCACTACGAACAAGTCCCCGAAGCGGAGTCGAAGAAGGTCCAGGCGAAATACGCCTGATCTCGAACGCGACGGGGCGACAGGTACTCTTCAAAGGAGCACGGC
>NZ_JAMRYX010000144.1 GCF_024448135.1 Methylocystis suflitae | reverse complement strand
ATGGGGTCAATTTTGTGAGCCGATTGACAGCGCGGAGAAAACGCCGACGCCGACAAAGCCTAAAACGATGAGGAACAACTCAAGCTTTTGCATTGCATCCTCCCTTATCTCCGTCTCTAAGCGGACGGTTCAGGACAACGCGCAGCATCCACACTCAGTTCCCCCGACGCACGAACGCCTGGCTTTTTACTTCCTAAGTGCGTTGTTTCGCGCGGCCCTCAGCTTCCGCCGTCAGCGCTCTCGCCATTGCCTGCGCAACCGCCTTGGCGTCGGCGCTGGAGAGCCGAATGACGAGCCCGCGAGCGCAACGCCGTTCGCGTCTTCGACCGCGAAGGACTTGCCGCTACTGGCGGATGCGCAGCGGCGGCGTGAAGGTAGCGGGAGTCGCCGGCACCGATCTGTCAACGAGGACCCTGATCGGAAAATGACAACTCCTGATCTAAATCACCACCCCCAGCCGCCATAGGGGTAGCCCCAGCCGTAGTAGCGGGGCGCCGTGGCGGCCGCGATGCCCGCGCCCATCAACCCGAGCGCTGCGCCGGCGAAGATCGCCCCGGCGGGGTCGTAACGATAACCGTAACGGTAATAGCGACGCGGATGGTAATAGCGAACGTAACGCCAATGGCAGTGCCGCCGGCAGTGTACCGTCTCGATGGGGGCCTTGAGGCCGATGTCGGTCGGCGCTGTCGCGCTCATCGGGCCGGCCAGAACCTCGGTCGGCATCGCCGTGAGAGCCATTACCCCGCACAACGCGACGGCCAGACTGGATTTGAAGCTCTTACGCATAGGCACATCCTTTAAGACCATGGGTTGTAGTCGGCCAGCTTCCTAAAGGCCGCTTTTTTCGCGTCCGACAAAGAAGCATGTCCATGTCCCTTACCGGCAAAACCCAGAATCCGAATGGATTGTTCCTGTAGCTGATGCTGGAATGATGCAGCATCGCGACATGCAGCTTGTTGAAGGGCTTTTCCCACCATGATGGCACAAGGCCCCAGCGTATCGGCGCCAGCTCTTTGCCCGTTTTCGGCGAGGCGGATAACTTCGATTTGCGTCGTCGGCGCGATGTTATAGCGGGGTGCGAGATTGCGCGGCTGGCCGATCAAATCGGACAGCTCCACCGATTAGAAGCTTAGGGCGGCTCGCAAGCCGAGCTCCATGAGTGAGCGTTCACTTAACAGCGATCGCGCAGCGACGAGCTCGGAGGGGCCGTTTCGTGGTCCGATAGTGAGGGGCTGTCCGCCTTTCTCGTGGGTCAGCGCCAAACTAACGGCCAATGCGCAGTAGTGACGCTCGGCCATATGAAGTTGGCCGGCTGGCAAGAAGTAGGTCGTTCCGGCGCGGAAAACGCTTTGCCGCGGCTCCTCTAGTCGCACGGCAATATCAGTTTTGCGGAGAGATGAGCGACTTTCCCCATAGGCAACTTGGTAGACGCATCGGTCGCCATCAGGGTCCTCATGCGCCGTGAATGTAATCTGCTGAATCGCACCCTCGACGACGTAGCTCTTCAGATCAAAGCTATGATCGTGAACCTCGAACCCCGGTTGTTCAGCTGCGCGGGTCCAGAGATGAAGGCGCAAATGAATTGAGCCGTTTGACACGCGCGCGACCTTAAAGCCGAGCGGGTGACTGCGCAGAGTCGCAGATCCAAGGGGAGTCTCCATCAGAGCGGCCTCAAAACGATCCTCGGATGAGGCGGTAACGAGGGCATCAAATATCCTATTCAAGTCAAGCATATGAACTTCGCGTGCTTGACATCACGCGCCGCACCTCAGAGCACTCCTGCTCGGACAGGGTTACTTCGATCCTCATGGCTTGGAGTGCCGAGTCGACGTCAGAAGCCGTGAAATCAGCGGGATATTCGTAAGCGGAAAGCCGAACCTGCTGGCCTCGGCGCTCGGCGAGCCGTAAATCCTCCAAGTAGGAGGCATAGAACCTTGTCGAACTAGTGGTAAACCATCCCGGCATTCTCGGATCCTCACGGGTCAGGATAAGCGCGTCATCACTTAGGTCGGCTCGAAATAGGGAAAAGTCAGTAAGCAGTGCGACATGCGCTTCAAAGAAGATATTGCGGCTCGCCAGCCGCCCGGCTTCAAGAATGGTTGCTAGGATTTCATTTCGGATGCGTTCGGGCGACCAGCTATCGGTGGAGTCGTGCGGCAGCGAATTGCGATAATCTGAATAAGCTCGCAGAACGTCAGCATCCGCGGGGTTGGGAAGGATCAGGCGAACGACGCGCTGAATACTTTCGCGGCTCGCCGCTGCAGCAAGTGTCGGCAACACCTGTGTGCGCACCCAGCGACCTGAACGGCCCCGGAAATAGTAGAGCCTCGTTGTTGCAAGAGGCTTCTTTAGAGCGGGATTTATGTTCCACGCGTCTAGGACTGCAAGATTCTCTTCCAGGCTT
Source organism: Methylocystis suflitae (assembly GCF_024448135.1). Taxonomy (GTDB): domain Bacteria; phylum Pseudomonadota; class Alphaproteobacteria; order Rhizobiales; family Beijerinckiaceae; genus Methylocystis; species Methylocystis suflitae. Next base: position 17,448 of record NZ_JAMRYX010000144.1, on the reverse strand, counting down.
ATACGGGGGGAAACGAAGAAGAGCAGAACCGCGGCTACGGCAGCGGTGATAATTCCCGCGCTGAGATTATCGATCAAGCTGATGAGAAATCCATCGGACGGATCGCCCACCTCGTTCAAGTGGTAACGAATGAATCCGAGGAGGGCAAACAGAGCAACGAGAAAAAGGACGTAGATCACAACTGTGCGCGCCAAAACTTGGTGTGGCTTGGCCACACGCTTCAAGTGGAGCAATGCATTATCGATGATGCTCATGGTGCAACTCATCCCAGAATAGATGTGCTGAAGCGGCCGCACATGCTTTCGGCTTTTCACTCCCGCAACGCATTGTAGCCGTCTTTAAAGCCATCGAGAGTGAATATGTGGCGAAGTCCCTCGCCGGGATTAACGTAAATTGTTATTAGCAAATTTTTGCCGTTGATCATCTTGCTCATCAGGTCGTTGTTGATAGGTCCTTCAGCAGCACAGGTAATCTGAGTGCATCTGAAGAATGGCAGCTTCGGGAATTCAGCCTCGTCGACTTTGATCCCCGCGCCTTCCAGCAAGAAAGTTCCCAGCGGCGCGAAAACTTGAATCACTCCGTTGGGCATGCCGGCCGCTTTTTTGACAGCCACCATTAACCCGACATTCGGCTGTTCCTCCGACGCCGCCTTTTGGACCAACGCGCATACCTTGACGTTATTTGCCGACGGTGAGCACTGCGTTTCCCAAGCGCCAAATTTTGATGTTTCAGGCTGCTGCGCTAGCGCGCGGTGCCCGCTAAAAAATAAGCGAACGACAGACAGGCGAGAACACTAACCAATGACCTTCTACTGCATTGCATTCGAGTGCCTTGATTTTCTCATGCCCGACGCGCCCACACTAGCCTCGCACTAATAAATCTCGCTCGATAGGGCGGCCAACGACACCTGAAGCGAAGAAACGCGCCGACCGTGGACGTAACGGCGGGGCATTTTCCTTGGTGGCGCTAAAATGCGCATGCGGCGGATGTCAGGATTAGCCCCTCTCCTAACCGAGTAGTGCGGAGAAAACGCCGACGCCGACAAAGCCTAAAACGATGAGGAACAATTCAAGCCTTTGCATTGCATCCTCCCTTATCTCCGTCTCTAAGCGGACGGTTCAGGACAACGCGCAGCATCCACACTCAGTTCCCCGACGCATGAACGCCTGGCTTTTTACTTCCTAAGTGCGTGCTTCTCGATAAGATCGACCCCGATCAGGTCGGCGAGCCGATGTAGCTCTTCCCATGATGGGTGTTGCGTGAAGCGTCCACACATAGGCGGAAGCATAACAGGCGCGAGCGCCGATGCGCCATGACTTTGCGCCTTCGTTGGCTCGAAATGAAAAAGCCCGGCACAAGGCCGGGCTAGTTTTTTTACGGGAGGAATGTTGTCGGCGCGTATGTAAATAGCGCTGCTTCCTCCGCCAATGCGACACGTTGCCCCGCGCGCGGTCGTCGCAGCCCTCGGGGCCGCGGGGGAAGAGCTTTTCTCCGGGGCTCCGTTAGCGCTTGGCCTTGTCGAAGGCTTCAAGCGGGGGCATGCTGATATTTGATACGCCGACCACAGGGCAAATGACCGCTCAGATGGGCAGGGGCGCACACAGAGGCCGGCTTCGATTCAAGAGTACTGAGCTTCGGGAGAAACTCCATGGAATCGAATGAAACGACTGCGCTCGAACAGTCTCGTGAATTTACCGAAGTCGTAGGCCTGTTCGACTCGCTTGATAAGCTGCAGTCCGCCATTGACTATTTGATGACTCATGGATTCGATCGATCCGAAATCAGCCTGCTCACCGAAGACACGAAGACGCGCGAAAAGATTGGATCGAAACGCTCGGTCGAAATCGAGGACAGCGATGAAGCTCCTCGCGTTTCCTACATCGAAGCCGAGTCGCTTAATGAAGGCAAAGCTGCGCTCATCGGCCTGCTCTTCTATGTTGGTGCCATTGCTGGCGCGATCGCCGTTTGGACCATCTACGGCAGTTTCGCCGAGGCGATCGTTGCGGGCATTAGCACTGGTATGGCCGCCAGCCTGGTTGGCGTGGGCGTCGGCGCATTCATTCGACGTCGTCAGCGCAATTGGGTGCAGGCGCAATTAGCGCGCGGCGGGCTGTTGCTGTGGGCGCGAACCCGGACCGAAGAACATGAACGCGCCGCCATGTCTGCCATGCAGAACAATGGAGGCCACGACGTGCATGTTCATAGGCTGACGGCATAGGCCTGACGATCCAGACTGATCGCTGCTGACCCTGTTACACCTATGACCATGAGAGGTGTTGCGTGAAAGGGCTACACATGGCGGGAGCATAGCAGGCGCGAGCGTGTAATGTATTGGCCAGACCTCTTTGGTTGGCGTGAACACATGACACGCGATGCTGAGACGATCCCTCCAGACGTCGCGAGGACCGTCAGCCTTCAAGTTAATCTCGGGTTATATCTATGAGCGGCAACGTAAGAATTGGACGATGTAAGCTCACCGGGAAAGAGGGGCGCTACGTCAGGGCGCATATAATCCCCGAAGCGCTCACGGAAACTTCTGGGACAGGTGCTCCCCTCACGCAAAAGGGACGCCATGGGAGATACATCAAGCGCTGGACAAGTTGTGTATGATGGCCGGCTGGTCACCGCCGATGGCGAAGCCATCTTGGCAAAATACGATGACTGGGCCATCAATTTTTTTCGACAGCAAAAACTGATCTGGTCTTCTTGGGGGCCGACCATAACTTTGGAATCGTCAGACCATGCCTGGATCGACAAAATACGCTTTGGCATCCGAAAGCTTGACGGCGTGGACTGCACCCGCCTTCGTCTTTTTTTCCTCAGTTTGCTGTGGCGCGCCGCTGCAACTACTCTGTTCGAGTTCAAGGCAGTTTCGATGCCACCCGATGAAGAAGCTCAGCTTCGCGCAATGGTGTTGCATGGAGAAGCAGAGCCATATCACTTTTATCCAGTGACACTCACCCAGCTTATCACCCGAGGTTTCCCACACAATTATTCGGCTGTCCGCCAAATCAAGCGCGAACCCGTCCCTGATCTGACAACAGGAAGCATAAAGGAAGATGCCTGGCAAGAGATTGATATTTACCGTTTTTTCTTTGATGGACTCATTGCGCACATACACATCAATGCCGATGCCAAAGAGGTAGAAGAAAAGGGTTCTGTGTTCGCTGGGCGGGGGAATGAGGCAACCGATCGCTTGTGAACTCTGCGAGCCTGTCCTCGTTTAGTGGGAATCCTCGTCCAATATGGGACGCGACCGCCAAATCCTACGTCTGGACCTTGTATCGGCTTTGCTTGAATCCGAGCGCCGGACCGGCGACGGTTTGGTTCGATCCTTGTGCCGCCATATGTATTGTCCTTCCTGCAATAGCGACTATTATCCTGGTTGACGTCGCATGGGCGATCATGCCCGGCGCGCCTCAATAGCTGACGGCTTCGGTCAGCAGACGGCGAGCTCTGCGACTTTAACCCACGCTATTCCGCTTTCTCTGCCCGAGGCTCTGCGCCGCGTTGCGTTGAGGATCGCGTATGTCCGAGATCGAGAAGGCGAAAGGGGAAACAATCGTGGCGCTGCTTCGGCGCCTTCGGGAAGCGAAAACACGCGGCGAGAAAAAAACGGCGCAGCGCGTGCTTGACGGCATATTTAAGTCTCTTGGCCTCGGCAGCATGGCTGAGGCGGCAGAATTAATGGCGGCGGACAACGTTTTTGAGGCGCTCGAATCGCTGAGCCCAAAACCTGACGCTGACGCTCTGATTGATCTCGCCCTCGCAGAGGGCGATTTTTTCTGCTCGCTCAAAGGCGATCCTTTCGCCGACGTGAAATGCGGCGAGGGCCGGTTCGTCACTTATTCGCTGGCGAGCGAAGATTTCCGCGACTGGCTGATTTGTCTGGCCCGCGAGAGATTCGAAAAAACTCCATCGCTCATGGCTGTGAAAACCGCCGTTTGTACATTAAGCGCTGTTGCGCGAAGGCAGGGCGAGCGCCGCGACGTTTGCTTCCGTATCACGAAGCATGGCGGGAAAATTTACATCGACCTCGATGACGGCTTGGTCGCCGAGGTAGACGCCACCGGCTGGCGCCTGATCAATTCGCCGCCCGTGCGCTTTCAACGCATTGCTGGGATGCAGCCATTGCCGACGCCACAAAGCGGCGGCTCGATCAAGCAGCTGCGCCGCTTTTTGAATCTCGACGAAAATTCATTCATTCTGTACGTGACATGGATCATCGACTCGCTTCGCCCGGGGCGGCGTTCGCGGCCGATTCTCTACCTCGCCGGCGAGCAGGGAGCCGCAAAGAGCACGGCGGCGGAATTTGCGCGAAGACTAATTGATCCGTTCGTCGCTCCCTTGCGCACGCTCCCAACCGAAGTTCGCGACATTTTCGTCGACGCGCACAATTCGCGCGTGCTTGCGTATGATAACGTCAGCAAAATTTCGCCGACGGTGTCCGACGCTCTATGTCAAATCGCCTCCGGCTCCGGCTTTGCAAAGAGAAAAAACTTCACGAACGCAGCGCAAACGCTGATCGAAGGTAACCGGCCGGTCATATTGACGGGCATAGCCAACACCATCACTCGATCCGACCTCGCCGACCGCGCCGTTATTTTGAATCTGTCGCCGATCTCGCCGGAACAGCGACGGTCCGAAAGTGAAATCTGGCGGGAATTCGAAAACGAGCTCCCGCAAATTCTCGGCGCGCTGCTTCACTGCCTCGCCTGCGGCCTTAATCAGCTCCCGCATATTTCGCTCGGCCGCGCGCCTCGTATGATCGATTTTGCCCGCTTCGGCGTCGCCTGCGAGCGCGGTTTCGCCGCTGACGGCGATTTCATGAGGGCTTGGGAGGCGAGTGCGGAAGAGGCGACCGAAGCAGTCGTTGAAGTCGAGCCGGTCGCGCTGGCGATCCTCGCCTTTATGGAGGGTCGCGGTAGTTGGAGCGGGACGGCTGCTTCCCTATTGACTGAGTTAAAAAACTCCGATCGCGCGGAAGCGCGTCCGACGCGCTGGAAAGAGTTTCCGCGTGATTGCGGCGCTTTTGGCAAGAAACTACGCGGCGACATGGCGACACTTCGCGCCAAGGGTTTGGTAGTCACATTCGGGAAGGCGAGTGATCAAAAACGCACGCGCACGATCGAAATAGCCTGGGGTGACGCGCGCAAGTCCCCCTCGCCCTTGCCGGACGCGCGTTTCGACGGCTCCCAAAAAAAGCCGAGCGGCAACATAGTCCCGCTCAAGCGATAGAGAGTCGTCCGAGCAATCTCGCGAGGCGTGGCAGGCCGACTCTGCGCGGGGTCCGCTATGGGTCCGCTCAGCTCGGCTCGATCCGTCCCCTTTTCGTAAGTCTTTGATTTTTGGTGGGCGCACAAGGGCTCGAACCTTGGACCCGCTGATTAAGAGTCAGCTGCTCTACCAACTGAGCTATGCGCCCGTCCGTCGAGCGCCGCGAGCGCGACGCTTTTTCGAACGAGCGGTGCGAATATCAAAACCACTCGCCGCTGTCCAGCGTTACGCGCGTCCGCCCGCATTTTCCTGCTCCGGGTTACGGAGCGCGCGCCGCCGGCCATCCGTGGATCAGACGCGCTTTCGTCACGAGATCGGCCCACGGGCCCGTATGGGCGTTGCCAGCGGCAGGCGTGGGCGCGGCCTGTTTGCGCGCGCAAACGGCCTTGGCCGCCTCGGTCTTCGGCCCTTGCGCATAAAAATAGATGACATTCATCTTTAGTTGCGACGCCAGCTGGTTGAGAATCGTGCCCCTTTTCAGCACATTGACCCCCCAATGCGCGTCACGCGGCGCTCCCGGCTTGAAGCCGTAGCCGTAATCGCCCTCGCCCTTGATGAGATCAAAGCGGATGTAGCAGAGCTCGCCCTCGGGCGCGGGCTGCGCCACCATCTCCCGGGTGACGATGACGTCCTGGTTGTTGTGCCGAACGGCGTAGTCGACGGGAGCGTGCCAGACGTCGACCTTCTCGAAATGCTGCAGAAGCTCGGATTCGTCCGGGTCCGCCGCCTGCGCCGCGGCCGGTCCAAGGAAACAGGCGCTCGCCGCGATCGTGGCGGCGCACAGGCGTTTCAACAAAAATTCGCTTTTCATGAGTCGCCCTTCCACCGAGCGGCTTACGCGCGCTCCCCTCGAGCTTCGCAGGTAAGGAGCGCCGCGACGTCCCGCAATCCCTGCGACATTCCGCGCGCCAGGAACCGCCGAGCGCGAACTCGGGTCGCGAGCGCTCCGCGCCTCCTTGTAAGGCTCTGCTTACGACAAGCGCCGAGAAGTCTTCCCACCGCCGCAAAAGCGCGGTAGCTGTTTCCCAGAAGCAAAGAACGAGTTTGATTATGTCGCGAAGAAAAATCGCTTTGATCGGCGCCGGCAATATCGGCGGAACGCTTGCCCATCTCGCGGGCCTCAAGGAATTAGGCGACATCGTTCTTTTCGACATCGTCGACGGCGTGCCGCAGGGCAAGGCGCTCGACATCGCTCAGTCGTCCCCCGTCGCGGGCTTTGACGCCAAGCTCACCGGCGGCTCCGACTATTCGGCGATCGAGGGGGCGGACGTCATCATCGTGACGGCGGGCGTCCCGCGCCAGCCGGGGATGAGCCGCGACGATCTTCTGTCGGTCAATCTCGGCGTCATCGCCAAGGTCGGCGCGGGCATCAAGCGCTATGCGCCGAGCGCCTTTGTCATCTGCATCACCAATCCGCTCGACGTCATGGTGTGGGCGCTGCAGAAGGCGTCCGGCCTGCCGACGCAGCGGATCGTCGGCATGGCGGGCATGCTCGACTCTTCCCGCTTTCGCTATTTCCTCGCCGATGAGCTCAATGTTTCGGTCGAAGACGTGAGCGCCTTCGTTCTGGGCGGCCACGGCGACGACATGGTGCCGTCGGTGCGCTATTCGACGGTGGCCGGCGTGCCTTTGCCGGATCTCGTGGCCATGGGATGGACCACGCAGGCGCGCATCGACGCGATCGTCGAGCGCACGCGCAAGGGCGGCGGGGAGATCGTCGGCCTTCTCAAGACCGGCTCGGCATATTATGCGCCGGCGACCGCGGCGATCGCCATGGCCGAGAGCTATCTCAAGGACAAGCGAAGGGTGATGCCCTGCGCCGCTTATCTCACCGGCCAATATGGCGTGAACGGACTTTATGTCGGCGTTCCCGTGGTCATTGGCGCGAATGGCGTCGAGAGGGTGATGGAGATAAAGCTCGACGCTGCCGAGCGGGCGATGTTCGAAAAATCCGTCGCCTCGGTTCGGACGCTGCTCGAAGCCGCCAAGGCGCTCGACCCCGCTTTCGCCTGAGGCCTCTTTGAGGCGGCGCCCCGGCCTCCAGTCAGCGACTTTCTCACGGCGCGAGCGCGGGGACGTCGGCTCCCGGTGCTCTGGCGCGACAGTAGGAACATTCCTTGCAAGTTTGGGGTTAGACTGTTTGAAAGACTGATTCTCCCCGAGAGGTTCAGGCTTGTTCGAGTGGACGCGAAGCCATGTTGGACCCTGACGCTATTGGCTTTATCAAAATACTCGCCATCGCCGGCACGCTTTACTTTGCAGTCCGAGGCGCAATCCTTATCGGCGTCGCGGCGATAAACGCCGTTGCTCTTTTACCCTGAGTTTAAGCCCGAGGCCTGATCTATACGTCTGGCGCGACGGCGTGGCTTGCGGAAGCGGGACTCAAAGCTCAAAAAACTGCGCTGAGGCGCAAGTTTCACCGCGCGGCGGAGGCCGCGTCATGTTCGACGGAGACCTCCTTGTTCGCATGGCCGCGTCCGCGGGAGCGGGCGGCCGCGCGAAGTCCGGTTGATGGGCCTAAGAGAGGGGTTGCGCCGCGAACTGTCGCCTCCTCGGCGACCGCCTTTCCGGTGTTTTCCCCTGCGCCGGCGTCCGACGGCTCAGCGCTCTGCGGCGGCTCAGGCGCATAGGCGAGCGACTCATGGCCGGCCGCCGCTCGAGACTTTTTCGTCTCGTTTTTGGGCGAGTCGACCAGCCGCGCGATCGCGCTCGTCGCCTTCACGCGGGGGATACCGGGCCGAGTCGGGGGCAGGGGCGCAGACGCGAGTTTTGGACGGCGTGGCGGCGCATCAGTTGCGGGCATTCTGCCTGAACGGCGGTCAGCGGCGTCGGCGTCCTGAAAATCGACCGCGCTTTGCAGCTCGGCTGACCTGTCATTCGCTCGCGAGTCCAAGCGCGCGGCGAGCGAGGACGGACGCTGCGGCGGCAGAGGCGCTCGAACTGTTGGAAGCTTCGAGGCAGGGGGCTCTTGCTCGGGCGCTTCTGCGCCCGGCGCGGATAGGGTGGTCTCGCCACGCGGCAAATCGGCCTCCGCCCGCGAAAGTTCTTTCGCGCCGTAGCGATAGGCGTCGGTCGCAGCGGCAGCCGCGCCTTGCTCTTCCATTTCGCCGCCTGTCCCGCGCGCCTGCCGGGGCGCGAGCGAAGCCCACTGCTTGCGGGTGCTCGGCGCCGGCGCCGTGACCTCCGCGTCGTCTTCTTCGCCGCCGCCGCCGCCGCCAAACAGCATCGCGAAGAAGCCGCCAAACGTGCGGCGAGGCGCAACGACATAAGCGCCGTCGCCGCGCGCTTCGATCTCGGCCCGCGCCTCTTCATAGCGCGCGAGCGGCTGGCCATTGCTTGGCAAATGTACGGTCTTGCCGTCAGGGAAAAGCCGCGCCAGGTCGTCGTAGTTCATCCGCGGCCAGTGGCGCACATTGCCGACGTCGAGATGGACGAAAGGCGTGCCGGCGTTGGGGTAATAGCCAACGCCGCCGCGCTGCATGCGCATGCCGATCTCGCGAATCTGCGACATCGGCATTCCCGGCATGGTGGTGTCCATCGCTTTGCCGAGCATGTGCTGGGAATATTTGGCGACGGCGCGCGAACGGGCGCGCAGCATGGCGTTTGTTTCGGGTGAGCGATAGGCGGAGACGACGTTCACGACCTGATCGCCGGCGCCGGCGTGGCGGTAGGCCTCCCACACGACGTCGAAGAGGCGCGGGTCCATGTTGGTCGGCTCGTCGCGTCGCCAGTCGCGCAGGAACCAGTTCAATTGATGAAGGACTTGGGCGTCATATTGCCCGTTGACGAGATATGTCGCCGAAATCGATTCATGCGTATGGGCGTGGTAGAGATGAATTGTCCTTGTGTCGCCATTGGCGACGGCGGTTTCGGTCATCTTCGGCGCAAGCGTCGCCAGACAAAAGACCACGAGGCTGAGAACCGTGGAAAGCGGAGAGGAAATCAGGCGCGCGCTGGAGCGAGGCGTCGTCAATAGCTGCTTCCCGTCTCGCTTGAAGCGCGCCTCGACCGACGTCGCCCCAGATACCAACAAGCCCTTCCAACCTTTTGGCGGAACGGCGCCCTTTGCGCCGGGCGGCGCGAGGCGACGGCGAAAAATCATATGCGGAACGCGCAGCTAGACGCGCTTTGCCCCTCGGCGGTCGCTGCCGCCCTGATTCCCCACCAATTCTGACGCTATGGTAACATCGTGGCGAAAAATTGCTCAAGCTTCGCCGGATCAAAGCGGCGCGGCGCCATTTACGCTGCGGCTGCGGAATCCAAAATGGCTTCGAGGGCGGCGCGAAGAGCCGCGCCCGTCACCGGCTTCTGCAGGAGAGTCTTGTCCCGCAATTCAGACGGCAGGTCGCTCGCGCAATGTCCCGTCATCAGCAAAAACGGGATATTTCGCTCAGCCAGCACGGAAGCAATTCTTCCGCTGGTCTCGTCGACAAGTCGGTAATCGAGCAGGGCGCAGTCAAGACGCTCCTTGTCGATGAGCCGCAAAGCGTCTTCGACGGAGGGTGCGGGACCGACGACTTCACAACCCACGTCATTCAATTCGCTTTCGAGCATCATCGCGATGATCGACTCATCCTCGACAATGAGAACGCGCTTTCCCGCTATCCTTGAACCCGCCATGATCCTCCACGCTATTCCGGCGCTGTTTCAACGGAATTGTGAACGTTCCCGAGAATCCGGTCTCGCCAAAATCATATGTGGCGCTGCCGGACAGCCCGTAACTCACTTCGCGATCAATGAGCGTCAGACCAAAGCCTCTTTTCTTTGGGTCCGCCGCGCGGGGCCCGCCGTCCTCGCGCCACCTAAGGGTCAGCGTCGATGCTTTGTCTTCTGGCGATTCCATCGAAGACCAGTCGATGGAGACATGGCCCGCACTGTTCGACAGCGCTCCATATTTGACCGCATTGGTCGCCAGTTCATCCAGGATCATGCCAAAGCTCATCGCTGCCTTGGGCGGCAGCGTGATCGGTGGTCCCGAAAGGGTCAACCGCTGACTGCCCTTTGGGAAATAGGGCGTGAGCGCCTCGCGCACCACCGCCTCCAGACTGACGGCGCCGTAACTTTCCCGCGCGAGCAACTCGTGACTTCTCGCCAAGGCGTAAAGTCTGGTCATCAAAGCTTCTGATCCCTCCGTCCGAGCCAACGTCTGTTTGGCGAGGGCCAAGATAACGGTGATGATATTTTTCACGCGATGATTGAGCTCGGCGACCAAGGTTCTTTGGCGTTCTTCTGATCTGGCCAGGTTCGTGACATCGACGAACGTCGCCACAACGCCATCGATTTTTCCTTCTGCGTCTCGGTAGGCTGTCAAGCGGCATAGAAAATGCCGCGTTCCGGCCACGTTCTGGTTCACCCGTCGCTCGATCGGCGCTCCCGTCTTCATGACGTTCTTTATGTCGTCTTGCAGCTCAGGATAATCGAGCTTGATCGCGAGGTCTCCCAAAGGCCGGCCTTTGTCACTCGCAATAATATTGAAGAGGCTCGTGACCGCGGGCGTAAAGCTGCGGATCACGAGATCCCGGTCGAGAAAAATCGTGGCGACGTTGGTGCTCGCGAACAAGTTCGTGAGGTCGCTGTTCGCGCGGTCGAGATCCTCCACCTTGGCCAGCAATTCCTGATTGACGGTCTGCAGCTCCTCGTTCAGCGACTGCAATTCCTCTTTTGTGGATTCGAGCTCTTCATTGCTCGACTGAAACTCTTCGTTAAGTGAGATAAGTTCCTCGTTAGCGGATTTCAGCTCTTCCAGCGCCGTCTCATATTCCTCTATCGTTCCTTGCAGTCTTTCGCGCGTGTCGCGCAATTCGGCTTCGATCGGCGATGCGCCAGCGGATTCTTGCGGTTGAGGCGCTGCGTTCGAATCGACGAACCCATCTTTCGAAAGCTCCTTCTCTTCGAAGGCAATGAGAAACGCGGATCGGCCATCGGCTCCGCCCGGCAGAGGCTCGACCGAAACCGAGACATGTTCGACATGATGATCAGTTTCGAACGCGATATTATCGCGTGTCGCAGTCCGTTGCGTTTCGATTGCTTCGCGTAGCGCGCTGCGCAAATCGAGACGCAACTCCTTGCGCGCCGAGGTCAGCAATTGCCGCGTCGGCGCGCCATAGGGTGCTTCGAGATATTTTGCCGTCCGCGCCGAATAATGGACGATGTCGCCATCTTCATTGACGATCACATGCGGCGGTCCAAAACGATCGGCGATTCGCGCCTCCGCCGACTGTCGGGCTGCCATGCCTCCTGACGCGATATGATCGCCCCGATGCGAGACGAAGGGAGCCGAGCGCAGGCCGTTAACGAACGCCGGCATGCGCGCCGGGGCGCCGATGTCGCGCGCTTGGAAGATGCTGCTCGTCTTGGCGACCGGCGCAAATAACTCCGAAAAGCGGCCGATCGTTTCGGCTTTTCCAAGAAAGAGAAAGCCGCCCGGGCGCAGCGCGTAATGGAGAGTCGGCAACGCCTGGCGCTGCGCATCGGCCCCGAAATAGATCAACAGATTGCGGCAGGAGATCATGTCCATGCGCGAGAACGGCGGATCACGCAATATGCTGTGGACCGAGAACACGCAAAGATCGCGCACCGATTTGGCGACGACAAAACTGCCGGAGTTATTCGTAAAGAACCGCTCTTGCCGCTCGGGCGACACGCCTTTCATCAGCGCGGACGGATAACGGGCGGCGCGCGCCACTAACAATGCGCGTTCGTCGATATCAGTCGCAAAGACCGTCACGCGCGGCGACCCGGTTGTTTTGTCCATATGCTCCCGGAGCAGGATCGCGATCGAATAGACTTCCTCTCCGGTCGAGCAGCCGGGGACCCAAACGCGCACCGTGTCTGCGGCCCCGCGTCCTTCGAAGAGACGCGGCACAACGATCTTCTCCAAGGCCTCGAAAGATTCGGCGTCACGAAAGAAGCTCGTTACATTGATCAAAAGATCACGAAACAGGCGCGCCGGCTCCTCGTGGTCGCGTTGCAGGAATTTGACGTAAGCCTGAAGCGAATCGCAATGATTGATCTGCATCCGGCGATGAATGCGTCGTATGAACGTGCGCTTTTTGTAGCCGCTGAAATCATGCCCCATCTGAGTCCGAAGAATGGCGTAAAGCATTTCGATCGACTTGGCGTCAGGATGAGCGCCTCGCCCGGCGCGGTCTTCTGCAAGCGCGTCGACCAATCCAATGCTTTGCCGGTTCTCTGACAGCTTCGCGGCCATGTCCTCGACAGGAACCGCATAGTCGACGAGACCGCTTGCAATGGCGCTGTCGGGCATGCCGCTGAAACTTGGCTGGGTGCCGTCGCTCGATTGGGCAAGGACGAGGCCGCCTTGCTCTTTGATCGCCTTGATTCCCAGAACGCCGTCGCTGCCGCTCCCCGAGAGCACGACGCCGACAGCGTATTCCCCGCAATCCTGGGCGAGCGAACTGAAAAATATATCGACCGGGCTGCGCTCGGCATGGCCGTGCTCGATCTGATGGAGTCGGAGAGTCCCTCCCTCGATCGTCAGAGATGCGTTGGGCGGCAAAACATAAATGCTGTTCGGCTCAACCTTCTGGCCCTCGCTCGCGACATGGACGGTCAAGCTGGTGTGGCGGGCGAGTATGTCCGTGAGGAAGCTTTCGCGATCGGGGGCAAGGTGCGTGATAATCACAAAGGCCATGCCGAGATCGGCGGGGACGGCTTGAAAGAATTGCTCGAGAGCCCGCAGGCCACCGGCGGAAGCGCCAATGCCAACGATGGGGAATCGAGAATCCGACGCCATAACGCTCGTCTATCGAGTTGATTCAGTCCCGCGCCGCAACGTATCCGCGGCTCGATAAGAATCCATTGCGCGAGGGGGGAACATAAGACGTATATGCTGCTTTTGCAGGCCTTGAAAAGTTCGCCGCCTGATTTCAAGCGACTGGAGTCCGCTCACCCGGCGGCGGCCGCCCAGACGCCGTTATCGCGAAGGAGGCTTACGCTCACGGCGTGGAACAGCGCGCGGAGCGGCAAATCAAAAGCGCGACTTTGTGGAACGCGGTCCAAATTGCGAGCGTAAAATTCTAAAGCGACTCTCGCAGCTGCGGCGGGCGCCAGTCTGCGACGCCGCCGCTCAATTCGAGGCCACTGTGCGCACGAGCTGCGGCCCCAGGATGGGCTGCGCTCCGCTGATGAGTTGGAGATAGGCATGAGACATCGGCGCCCGATCCTGGGCCGCGAAGGCCTCGGACGGCGGCCGGCGCGGCGGCAGCGGCGCGGGCTCAGGAAGCGCATTCGCCTCCTCGCCGCCACGCGCGAATCCCGTCAGCTGCTGCCGATCGGCGACGGCGACATGGATCGGATTGGCCGTCTGGCCGCCTGGGCTCGCAAGGGCGGTGGCGACCGCGGACTGCACCTTCTGCGCGATGTCGCCAAACGAGGCGAGGCTCGCGCCGGATTGCCCATCGGGCCGTGCGCTGGCGACGCTGGTCGAAGGCGCGCGCTGCTTGCGGCTCGCGATCATGGTCGGGCCGCCCTCGCAGTTGCGCATGCCAAGAGCGATCAGCTCGGTCCCGGTCAACACGCGATATTCTCTGGTCAGATAGCCAAGACGCGCCTGCACCGCGGTCGGGTAGGAGGCGAACAGCCGGGATGAGACGCCGAGGTCGACCTCCCGGTTGATGGCGTTATAGGCTTGGTGGAATTTGACCTTTGCGTCCGGATAGACGCAGACGTTCGGCAGGCTCAGCGCCAGCGTGCAGGCCGAGCGGCATTCATGCAGCCTGACCTCGCGGTTCTCGCGACGATATCGTTCGGTGAGCGCTTCATAATCGCTGACCAGTCCGCCGACGTCCTTGTAGACGATGACCGGCGCCGGCATGGGGGGCGGCGATAAATAGCCCAAGACGCACCTCTACTCTAACCCATGGCGGGCTTCGCTTCAGCAAACATTCACCATGTGGCGGTGAACATCGCCTTAAGGACCGACATCAGCCTCGAATGCCGACGCGAAGCCCTGGCGCGGGCCTTTCTTGCAGAACATTGCGGCGAAAATGAAATAGAGCCGCTGGGCGTCCGCCTGTCTTTAAGGACATTTCCCCCGTCGGCTCGACAATGGCTGTTGATTCCACCAGACGGCGGAAGTTCTGCTTGTGCAGATGTCGTCCAGCGATGGCTTCTACTGTCCGCTGCAGCTCAGTCAGCGTGAACTCGGACGCCATCAACTCGAAGATCACAGGCCGATATTTCATCTTGGCGCGCAGTCTGCCCATGGCTGTGGCGAGAATGCGGCGGTGGTCATGGCGCATCGGGGTCCCGAGCGGCGTCAGCGGCGCCCGTCTCTCCGCCGATTCGCGACCATCGCGCAGCGCCTCCTCGAGGAGTCCCGCCTCGTAAAGAAGCTCGTAGCGCTCAAGGACGTTCTCTTCATTGAATGCGCGTCCCTTGCCGCCAAAGAGAAGATTGACCCGCACCCGGCGCGAGACGCCCGAGGAGGAAACGGCGTCCGGCGCCTCGGCCACCCAATCCATCAATCCCGGCGCGATCGTTTCCTCGAGCGCCACGGGCGGGCCTTTGCGCCAATCCTCCCAGGGAAAGAAATCATGCCAGCTCCGCCAGACGCTTGCGCGCCGATCGGCGTCGTCGCGGATGCGCGTCAACGCCAAATAGCCGACCGAGACGACGTGCGGATCACGGTCGCCGGCGCGGGCGTGGCGTCCGCGATCGCCGAATGTATAGAGCTGCTCGACATAGCCCAGCGGCGCGCCGGTCTGCTCGGCGACCCATTCGCGCAGGCCGATCTCGAAGGTGCGGTGGCGGATCGGATCGAAAGGTCCGGAGGGAAGGGCGGCGACCCCCGCCGGCCCATCCGCGCGCGTCGTCAGGATCAAGGGCTCGTCGTCTCGAACGGCGACGATTGCGGCGGTGAGGCCGATTTCGACGGGCGGGGATAGGGGCGCGAGTTCTTCGGCGGCTCGGCTAGGCGTCGGCGAATTCCAGGGCGAAGGGCGCTCCCTCATAGCAGTCGGTCCCGCGTCCGATCGCGGCGATCGCGGCGGTCATTCGTCCGTTCCGCCCGAGCCTTTCGTCGGCGAGCGCGACCATCCGTCGGTTCGGGGTCGCGGTCGGCGAGACGCGGCGCAGTTCGCGCGCGATCTCCATTTCGCAGCGACGCGGCGCTAAAGCACAGGCCGCGACAAAAGCCGCCGCGGGCGATCGGCTCACCCCAGCGTAACAGTGTATGACGAGCGGCGCGGAGCGGTCCCATTCCTCAAGGAAAGCAAGCAGCCGATTAATATGTTCCTCGCCAGGGAGGATGTGCCCTCCCCGCGGCGCGTCGATGTCGGAGACAGCGATCCGCAAATGGCGCTCGCGGGAGATTTCGCAAGGCCGAACAAGCGACGCCCCGGCCGTAAGAATGGTGACAAGCGAGCGCGCGCCGCTTTCGCGCACCGTGTCGACCACCTTAGTCAGGGAACAGACGTACAAGCGCCCATTCGGCATTTCTCTCCCCGACGTTCTTCTTCAACTTTCGTCGACCGCCCGAAACCGAGCGAGAAAACGCGCCTGCGTCTCCTCAATGGGAGCCGGGGCGAGTTCGTCCATGAAGGGCTGCGGCGGGATCGCCGGGCGGCCGAAGATGCGCTCGGCTTCGCCCCGTGTAAAGCCCGCAAGCTGCACCGCCTCGAAAAAAGCCGCGGCGCGATCGGCCTCTTTGCATAGGCGCCGCAGTGCGGGAGAGGGCGCCGGCGGAAGGGAGAAACGCAGGAGAATCGCGCCCAATATGCGGTCCTCGACGCTTCTGTATGCGTCGCCGATCACCGCCTTGAATGGGGAAATCATATCGCCGATCACATATTCAGGCGCGTCATGCAGCAACATGTAAAGCCGCTCCATTCGGCCGATCGTCGGATCAAGCGCGCATGCGACCTTTTCCACGAGCATGCTGTGTTGCGCGACGGAGAAAATATGCGCGCCGACGGTCTGACCGTTCCATCGCGCGACGCGCGCGAGCCCATGCGCGATATCCTCGATCTCCACGTCGAGCGGCGAAGGGTCGAGCAGATCGAGGCGGCGTCCGGACAACATGCGCTGCCAGGCGCGGGGCGCCTCGCCGGGCGACGGCCGCCCACGATTTTTCGCTGGAGGGGAGCGCATCGCTTCAGCCGCCCTCGCCCCCTGTGTGGCGATGGCAGCCCGTCAGATGATCGTCCACCATGCCGACCGCCTGCATGAAGGCGTAGACGATCGTCGGTCCGCAGAATTTGAAGCCGCGCGCCTTGAGATCTTTGGAGAGGCGTTCGGAAAGTGGGGTTTGCGTCGGCACGTCGCTCATGCGCGTCCAGCGATTGACGATCGGTCGACCGTCCACGAACCCCCATAGATAATCCGAAAAGCCGCTCGTCGCCTCGATCTCCAGCCAGGCCTGCGCCGAGAGCACGGCGCCTTCGATTTTTGCGCGGTTGCGCACGATTGCATCATTACGCATCAGCGCCGCGACGCGCTTCTGATCGAATCTCGCGATCTTTGCCGGCTCGAAGCCCTCGAAGGCCGCGCGAAACGCCTCACGCTTGCGCAGAATGGTGATCCACGAGAGGCCGGCCTGGAAGCCGTCGAGCGTCAGCTTTTCAAAGAGCGCCCGGGAATCCCGTTCGGGCCGCCCCCATTCGTTGTCGTGATAGTCGAGATACAGCGGATCGACGCCGGGCCAGGGACAGCGTTTCAGCCCGTCGAGATGAGACACGACCGCGAGCTCGCGCCAACTTGCCGGCTGTTCCCGAACGCTTGCCAAGACTCACCCTTAAAAAGCGGACGAAAAAACGCCGCGTGCTCAGGCTTTATCGCGCGTTTGGATTGCGTTCACAACCAAGTTGGGACTATCGTCGCCCCCGGCGGGCGCAGATGGCGCGCGTCATGCTTCTATGCGCCGTCGCAGTTGTTGCGGCTCGGTTCGCGCCGTCGATCAATGGAGATTTATATGGGGATCCGTATCGCTGTTTCTTACGCTGCGGCCGGCGGCGCTCTGGCCGTCGCCGTCGCCCTCGCCGCGAGCTCAGGGGACGCGTATGCGCAGGCCAATGTATTGAAGGAATGCGGGTCGCAATATCAGGCGGCTAAGGCCGCCAACGAACTCGGCGGACAGAGCTGGCAGGAATTTTTGAAGGCCTGTCGCGGGCGATTGGCGGAGCAGGCCAAGCCCGTCGACGAGAAGCCGGC
>NZ_JAMRYX010000143.1 GCF_024448135.1 Methylocystis suflitae | reverse complement strand
GCCCAACGCGCGGTCGAACTCGCCCGCAACGCGCTGGACTACGCCACGTTGCGGGCCGGGGCGGACGGCGTCGTCACGCAAACGCTGGTCGACCCCGGGCAAGTAGTCGCGGCGGGGCAGCCTGCCGTGCGCATTGCCCATGCCGGCGAATTGGAAGCCGCCGTCTCCTTGCCGGAGGCGTTCGCCGCGGCGGCCGGAAAGGGCGAGGCGACCTTGACGCTCTGGTCGAAGCCCGGCGCCATGTATCGCGCCAAGCTGCGCGAACTGAGCCCCGCCGCCGATCCGATCACGCGCACCTTCGCGGCGCGCTTCTCTATCCTCAATCCGGATGCCGCCATCGCGCTCGGAATGAGCGCCACGCTGCACATCTCCGCATCGGACGCGCAGCCCGTCGTCAGCGTGCCGCTTTCGGCGATCTACAATCAGGGCGCTGGACCCTCGCTTTGGAAAGTCGACGGCGAAGGGAACTTGCAGCTCGTTCCGGTGACAGTGGTGCGCCTCGAAACCGACGCCGCGCTTGTCGCCGGCGGCGTCAAGGACGGCGACAACATCGTCGTCCTCGGCGTCCACAAGCTCGATCCCAACACAAAAGTCCGCGTGATCTCGCGGCAATCGCTTTGAGGATCCCGCCATGGCTGGGGTAAACCTTTCGCGCTGGGCCGTTCAACGGCCGACGCTGATGCTGTTTCTGATGATCGCGATCAGTTTGACCGGCGTCTATTCATACCTGCGGCTGGGACGCGCCGAGGATCCGTCATTCACCATCAAGGTCGCCGTCGTCACCGCCTCATGGCCAGGCGCGACGGCCACCGAGATACGCGACCAGGTCGCCGATCTGATGGAGAAGAAGCTTCAGGAGCTGCCCTTCCTCGACAAGATCGAGACCTATGCCAAGCCCGGCTTCGTGGCGATGCAGGTGACATTCAAGGACACGACGCCGCCAAAGGACGTGCCGCAGCTCTTCTATCAGTTGCGCAAGAAGCTCCACGACATCGCGCCGACGCTTCCGGCCGGCGTGCGCGGCCCGCAAGTGAATGACGAATATGGCGACGTCGACACGGTGATGTACGCGGTGACCGGCGACGGCGCCGACTATCATGTCCTCGACAAGGTGGTCCAGACGCTGCGCCAGCGGCTGCTCGCCGTGCAGGATGTGATCAAAGTCGACGTCTATGGCGATCAGGGACGCCGCATCTTTGTCGAATTCAGCGAGGCGAAGCTCGCGAGCCTGGCGATCCTGCCTCAGGCTGTCTTCGATTCGCTCGCCAAGCAGAACGCCATTACCGACGCCGGCGTTTTCGAGACGTCGTCGAACCGCGTGCGGGTTCAGGTGACGAGCGATCTTAAAGGCGCCGACGCGATCGCCGCGATTCCGATCGAAGCGAACGGCAGGGTGGTCCGCCTCGGCGACATCGCCAATGTCTACGGCGGGTTCGAGGATCCGCCAAGTTTTCTCGCGCGCTTTAAAGGCCAGCCGGCGATCGTCGTCGGCGTCGTTATGGGAAAGGGCGCCAACGTCCTCAAATTCGGCGAGAACGTCGGCGCAGCGGTTCAGGAGATACGCGAAAAGACGCCGGTCGGCATTGACATCGACCAGGTCGCCGATCAGCCGAAGGTCGTCGAGGAGGCGGTCGGCGAATTCACGCGTTCGTTCCTCGAGGCTCTGGTGATCGTGCTCGGCGTGAGCTTTGTCTCGCTCGGCTTTCGGACCGGCATCGTCGTCGCGCTCTCCGTGCCTTTGGTGCTCGCCATTGTTTTCATCTTCATGGGGCCGCTCGGCATCGATCTCCAGCGCATCTCGCTTGGCGCGCTGATCATTGCGCTCGGCCTTCTCGTCGATGACGCGATCATCGCCGTCGAGATGATGATGGTGAAGATGGAGCAGGGCTTCAATCGGATCAAAGCCGCGACCTTCGCCTGGGACTCGACGGCATTTCCGATGCTGACCGGCACGCTCGTGACCGCCGCGGGCTTCCTGCCCGTCGGCTTCGCGAATTCCGCAGTCGGCGAATATACGGGTTCGATGTTCTGGGTATTGCTCGTCGCGCTGATCGCGTCATGGTTTGTCGCGGTGATGTTCACGCCCTATCTCGGCGTGAAGCTCCTTCCCGATTTTACCAAGCTGCATCAGCATCACGATCCGGACGAGATCTATCGGACGCCCTTTTATCGCTGGCTCCGCTCCGTCGTCACCTGGGCGGTTGACTACCGTGGCGTTGTGATCGCGGGCGTGATCGGCGTTTTCGCGCTCGCTGTCTTCGGTTTCTTCGTCGTGCCGAAGCAGTTCTTCCCCTATGCAGAGCGCCTGGAGCTCTTCCTCCAGCTGCGCCTTCCCGAAGGTTCGTCCATCGGCGCTTCGCTCGAGGCCGCGAAACAGGCCGAGACGCTCCTCAAGGACGATCCGGACGCCGCCCTCTACACGAGCTATGTCGGACAGGGCCCGCCGCGGTTCTGGCTCGGCCTCAATCCGCAGCTCCCGAACGAAGCCTATTCCGAGATCGTCATCGTCGCCAAGGACATCGCGGCGCGCGAGCGTTTAAAGAAGAAGCTCGAGGCCGCCATCGCCAACGGCGCTTTGCCGCAGGCGCGCGCGCGCGTCGATCGCTTCTATTACGGGCCGCCGGTGGGATTTCCCGTGCAGTTTCGCGTCGTCGGCTCCGATCCCGCGACCGTCCGCGCCATCGCCTATCAGGTGCGCGACGTGATGCGCGGCGACGAGGGCGTCGATGATCCGCATCTCAACTGGAACGAGCAGACGCCGCGCGTGCGCCTCGTCATCGATCAGGATCGCGCGCGGCTTCTCGGGCTGACGCCGCAGGATGTGTCGAACAGGCTGCGTCTGGCGATTTCCGGCGTGACGATCGCGACATTGCGCGACGGGATCGATCAGGTCGAAGTGGTCGCGCGCGCCACTCCTCAGGAGCGCGGCGATCTCTCGAGGATCGGCGACATGGTGGTCTATGCGCGCGACGGCAAAGCGGTGACGGTCTCGCAGGTCGCGAAGATCGTCTACGACCACGAAGAACCGATATTTTGGAGGCGCAATCGCGACATGAGCATCACGGTGCGCTCCGGCGTCAAGGACGGCGTGCAGGCGCCGGATGTGACGACGCGCATCTGGCCACAGCTTGCGCAGATTCGCGAGCATCTTCCCCCGGGCTATCGCATCGAGATCGGCGGCGCGATCGAGGAATCGAAAAAAGGCAACGCGTCGATCTTTGCGGTTTTTCCGCTCGTCGGCCTCGTCATGCTGACGATCGTGATGTTCCAGCTGCAGAACTTCACGCGCGTCACGCTCGTGATGATGAGCGCGCCGCTCGGCATCATCGGCGCGTCGCTGGCGCTCAATGTCGCTCACGCGCCATTCGGCTTCGTCGCGCTGCTCGGCCTCATCGCGCTCTCGGGCATGGACATGCGCAATTCGATCATTCTCGTCGATCAGGTGCGACAAGACCTCGAGCGCGGCGAGAATTATCGTGAGGCGATCATCGGCGCGACGATTCGGCGCGTGCGTCCTGTCGCGCTGACGGCGCTCGCGGCGATTCTCGCCATGATTCCACTGTCGGGCTCCGCCTTCTGGGGGCCGATGGCGCTGACCATCATGGGCGGGCTTTTTGTCGCCACTTTTCTCACCGTTCTGTTCCTGCCGGCGCTTTACGCGACATGGTTCCGCCGTCATCTTGGCGAGGGATTGGCCGAAGCCAAGGGCGCGCGGGCCCAGACTCTGGCCGACGGGCTTGCGAGGGGAGCGGCCGAATGAGCGTGATGGGAGCAAGCGCGCAGAACGCGCGCGAGACCGAGCAGCGCGCGAGAATCATCGCCACCGCAGAGCGACTCTTCCGCGAGATCGGCTTCCAAAAGACTACGGTCGCCGACATCGCCCGCGAATTGCGGATGTCGCCGGCGAACGTCTATCGATTCTTCAGCGCCAAATCGGAAATCAACGCCGCCGTCGCCCGGCATCTGATGAACGAAGTCGAACAGTCGGCGCAGAGCATCGCGCATGGGCCTGGTTCGGCGGAACAGCGGCTGCGCACGCTCATCCTGTCCAATGAGGCGATGAACGCCGAGCGCTACGTCGCCGACCGCAAGCTCCACGACATGGTGGAAGCGGCGCTGGCCGAGAATTGGCCGATCATCTCGGATCACATCGACCGGATCGACGCCGCGCTAGAGGACGTCATTCGCTCTGGCATGGAGAGCGGCGAATTCGCGGACGGCGATGCGCAGCTCGCGGCGCGGCTGGTGCACGCCGCCTGCATTCGCTACTGCCACCCGCGGCTGATGGTGGAATGCGCCGATCGCCCGACTCCGACGAGCGCGCAAATGGTCGAATTTTGCATTGCAGCGTTGCGCGCCGGCTTTCGCGATCTTAACCGATCGGCGACGTTGTCGCGCTAAACGCGATTCGACCTATACCTTCGGCGCCGGCGACGTATAATGAGCGAGCGGCGCCATTCATTATGGATGCGACTGTGAGTCGCGGGCGCAACGGCGAAACAATCGGGCGGTCGATGAAGGTTACTCTGGTTCAGATGAATTCCGTTGGCGACAAGGCCTTGAACCTCGCCAACGCCCGCGCTTTGATCGAGCGCGCCGTTGTTCAGGAGCGTCCGGACTGGATTTGCCTGCCTGAGGTCTTCGATTTCATCGGCGGTTCGCGCGCCGAGAAGATGGCCGCCGCCGAGGAGCTGCCTGGCGGTCCCGCCTATCAAATGTGCCAAGCCCTCGCGCGCGAGCACAAGGTCTTCATACACGCCGGGTCGATTCTTGAAAAAGCGCCCGGCGAGGAGCGGTTGCACAACACCAGCGTCGCCTTCAACCGCGAGGGCAAGGAGGTCGCGCGCTATCGCAAGATCCACATGTTCGACATCACGGCGCCCGACGGGGCAAAATATCATGAGAGCGCCGCGTTCAAGCCCGGCGACTCTGTCGTCACCTATGATTGCGAGGGCGTCACCGTCGGCTGCGCGATCTGTTACGACCTCCGCTTTTCATATCTCTTCCAGGCGCTCGCGGATAAGGGCGCGGATATCGTCGCGCTGCCGGCGGCGTTCACGCTGGTGACCGGCAAGGACCATTGGGAAGTGCTGTGCCGCGCGCGCGCGATCGAGATGCAGGCCTATCTCTGCGCGCCGGCGCAAACGGGCGCGCATAAAGCCGGGCATGAGACGCGCTTCACATACGGCAATTCTCTGATCGCCGACCCTTGGGGCCAAGTCGTCGCCAAGGCTTCCGAAGGGCCGGGACTCGTATCGTCCTATGTGGACGTCGACCGCATTCGTAAAATTCGCGCCATGATCCCGGTGGCGCAGCACAAGGTGAAACTGGCGGTTTAAGGGTTCCGCTATCGCCTGCCGCAGGCCAGCGTCCCGTCCTTTCGTCGGGACGTTAAACACGTGATCGCCCTTGCAAATCGGTTGTTTATGCGTACTATGCGGCCATGGGCGCAGCGTCCATTTATTGCCATGTTGCGATTGCCAGAAGCTTCGAGGGGGAGTTGTGTTCAGCCCAGTCCCGACAGAACAATCCTTGGGCGCTCTTTTCGCATGGTAAGGAGAACCGCTCCAGGCAGCACCTTGACGCGGGCGGCGCTGCGAGAAGCCGTCTATGGCTGTTGCCCCTCGCTGTCCCGCGCCGAAGCGCGGAAAATCCTGGACGCTACTTTTGACGAGATCAGCGAAGCTTTGCTCCGCGGCGAATCCGTAAAGCTGCGTTCTTTCGGGACTTTCAACGTGCGCGCCAAGCGTGAGCGCATTGGCCGCAATCCCAAAACTGGCGTCGAGGCCACGATAACGTCGCGCCGTGTGCTGACCTTTAAGGCCTCGCCCGTGCTTGTCGCGCATGTCAATGGCGACGCGGTCATTCCTGAAGAGGACTGACTTCTCTATCATGGGGCGAAACGGCTATCGTCGGCGATGCGGTCGCGGCGAGCCGAACGGCTTCTCACATCCAAGGTGAAAGATGCGGAAATTGAGCGTGGCGGTCGCGGTCTTCGCGGCGCTTACCGCGCTGGTCGGCGCCCATAAAGGCGAGTCCAGCCTATTCGTCCTCGTCGCCGCGGCGGCGCTCTGCGCCTACACGACGTGGCGCGCGGCGGACATGTCGAGCTTCCTGAAAATCTTCGCCTTCATTTTTTCAACGGAGACGATCGTCTTCGGACTGGTCAGCCTCGCCCAGGCGGAAGGCCTGTGGCCGGAGTCGCTGAAAGACTATGCGCCGCCCGAAACCATGCCGCTCACCGTGGCGGTGTTCTCGATCATCGTTTACGCGATCTCGCACATTCCCGTCGTGCGGGAGATGACGCGCATCGCCGATCTTTATTTCAGTTCGCGCGATCGTGGCGAAGGGCGCGTCTGGCCATTCCAGCCCTTTGCGGCCCGAGAGAGCGCGATCGCCATCGCCATGGTGGTGGTGCTGGTGCTCCTCAATCAAGGACAGGTCGGCATCACCGTCCGCCTGTCCTTCTTCAATCGCGACTGGTTCAACGCGATTCAGGAGAAAAACGCCGGGGAGTTCTGGCGGCAGCTTCTTTACGTGTTCACGCCATGGGCGTTCGTTTACGTCGCCTCCGTGATTATCGAATTCGTTCTGCAGTCGATGCTGATCATCCGCTGGCGTCGCTGGCTGACGGAACATTATATCGAGCGCTGGCTCGGCGCGCATACGCATTACGGCATGGCGCTCGCCGGGAGCGGCGCTGACAATCCGGACCAGCGCATCGCCGAAGACGTCAATCGCTTCATCAGCGGCGGGGAGGAAGGCTATGGCATTTACTCCTATTCGATCCTGCTGATCGCCACCTTGAGTTCGCTCGTTTCCTTCGCCTATGTGCTGTGGGATTTGTCGGGCAATTATCCGCTGCCCGGAACTGACATTTATATTCCCGGTTTCCTGTTCTGGGTTGTGCTGCTCTATGCGGCTGTGGGGACGCTGGTGACGCATCTTATCGGCCGCACTCTCACCGGGCTCTATTTCGATCGGCAGAGACGCGAGGCGGATTTCCGCTTTTCGCTGGCCCGCATGCGCGAATATAGCGAGCAGATCGCGCTGCTCGGCGGCGAGCCTGCCGAGCGCGGCGCGCTGCTGCGGCGCTTCGCCGGCATTATCGTCAACTATCTGGCGATCGTGCAGAAGCGTAAGCAGCTGATGGCGTTCACCTCCACCTACGGACAGTTGTCGCCGATCATTCCTTACGTGATCACGGCGCCCTTCTATTTCGCCGGGCGCATTTCGCTCGGCGTCATGACGCAAACGGCGAGCGCTTTCGGGCGAGTGGAGAGCGCGCTGACCTTCTTCATCAACTATTACACCTCTCTCGCCAACTTTAAGTCCGTGCTCGACCGCTTGTCGTCCTTTGACCACGCGATCGATACGGCCCGCGCGCAGACGACTGCGACGCAGATTATCTCTCCGACCGACGGCGCTGATATTCGCCTGCGCGGGCTGACGCTTGGTTTGCCCGACGGACGCCAAATCGTGACGGTCGACGATCTAACGCTCGCCGCCGGCCAATCGGCGCTGCTCACCGGCCCGTCGGGCTCCGGCAAGTCGACGCTGTTTCGCGCCATCGCCGGCATCTGGCCTTACGCGTCGGGCGAGGTGCTGACTCCGCGCGGCGCCAAGGTGATGCTCGCGCCGCAGCGGCCTTACATCCCGATGGGCGCGCTGGCCGAAGCGATCGTCTATCCCGGCCACGTCGACGACTATTCGCGCGCCGACGTGCAGGAGGCATTGCGCGCGGCGCGGCTTGCGCCTTTCGTGGAGCGCCTCGACGAGGAAAACAACTGGGGTCAGCGGCTTTCGGGCGGCGAGCAGCAGCGCGTCGCGATCGCCCGCGCGCTTCTCGCCAAGCCGGATTGGCTTTTCCTCGACGAAGCGACGTCGGCGCTCGACGAGCAGCTCGAAGAAGGCATCTACGCCATGCTGCGCGAGCGGCTGCCCAGCACGACGATCGTCTCGATCGGCCATCGCTCGACTCTGCACGCCTTCCACGATCGATACATCGTCATGGAGCCGGGGCCCGGCGGCGTCTTTAGCCCACGCGACAAGGTGCACGCGTGACGAAAGAGTCGGGACGCGAAGGCGGACGATCGCTCAAGACGCGGGTCAAGACCGCGCGCAAGCGGTCGCTCTCCTCGACGCTATGGCTGGAGCGCCAGCTCAATGATCCTTATGTCGCGCGCGCCAAGCGCGAAGGCTACCGCTCGCGCGCCGCTTATAAGCTCATCGAGATGAATGATCGCTACCATCTCTTTAAGCCGGGCGACCGCATCGTCGATCTTGGCGCCGCTCCCGGCGGCTGGTCGCAGATCGCCGCCGCGCATGTGAAGGCGAAAGAGGGGAAGGGCAAAGTCGTCGCGGTCGATCTTCTCGACATGGAGCCGGTCGACGGCGTCAGATTCGCGGTGAAGGATTTCAACGATCCCGACGCGCCGGAATTCATCAAAGAGATGCTGGGAGGCCACGCCGACGGCGTGATGTCGGACATGGCCGCGAACGCCACTGGCCATCGGGCGACCGACCATCTGCGCATCGTCGCTCTCGCCGAGCTCGCCGCTGATTTCGCTTGTGACGTATTGGCCGAGGGCGGCTTCTTCATCGCCAAGGTGCTGCAAGGCGGAACCGAAGGCCAGCTGCTCACGCGGCTCAAGCGCGATTTTTCGACCGTGCGTCACGTCAAGCCGGCGGCGAGCCGCGCGGGTTCCGCCGAACTCTATGTGCTGGCGACGGGGTTTCGGGGGCGGCGCGCCTGAATATCTAACAATTCTTATGCAGAAGCAGTAGCGTGGTCCGGCGCAAAGATGCGCGACTTGATAGAAGCAGCATGTCGTTACCAGCAACATGCTGCTTCGCCTTGCATTAGCCTCGGGTACTAGGCAGGCATTTCCACTATTTGGGCTGCCATCGCGTCAACTGTTCGCGCAAATTTTGTGGGTTCCTCAACTGCGGTTTTCAATGTTTCCGGCCACTCGGGATAAGCCGAATTCCAAGCGAGTAACTTCGAGACGCTGAGTTGGCGATGCCGCAGTAGAAATTGCGAAGAAATCTTCGCTGGTATCGAGTTCCGTACAAAATGAGCATTGTCGGGTCGCATTGCTGCGAACAGTCGATAGGCCTTTGCAAAGGTTTCTATCTCACCAGCCCCAGCGAGTTCGGAAAGCAATTCCAAGACAGGGCCAGATGGTGTGGAATAGGCCCCGGCCCCCCAACGTAGAATGGCATCGGCGACTTTCATTGAGTTCCTTATTCCGATCGCCGCAAGCGCCTGCCGCAGGTCGTCCTTCGCTTCTTCGCCGCTCGCCTCAGCGCTGTACTGCGCCTTGTCGAACCTGTGCTCAGCGACATATGCGAGGACCGCGTCGCGATCCGGCGGCAACACCCGTAGGCGTTGAGGCTGCAGGTCAAGAACTCCGGCTCTGAGCAAAACGTCAAGTTCAATCGCGAAACGTGGGTGCAGGGAATCTTCCTCAAACAGTTCATCTTGATCACCGCTGAAGACCAGTGCCAGAGTGTCCGGATCGAGTCGCGGCCAGAGCCGTGAGCGGCCGTGGACATTCATCAGAAGCCCGAAAACAAGCTTCTCTCTGAAGCGCTGTCCCGCCCCTGACCCAGGGCGCAAGAGCGCGGTGCGGCTGCGATGCAGCGCTGCGGATGCCATGAGATATGGGAAGACGTTGCGATACCAGCTGGGTGAAATAACGTCAGTGGAACTGGTTTCGGCTGACTCCTTGTCTAGCCAAGCCATTACAAGCGAGTGACAGGGCTCAGGCATGGCTGCCAACAATCGCTTCTCATAGGCAGTCGCATCGACCGACCTATCCGCGTGGCGGATGGCGCTTTCGAGGTCGCGCCAGTCCCGAAAGCCGCCCGCCTTGGCGATGGCAGCCTGACACTTGTTGAGAGGAAAATCGAAGCCGGCATTATCAAGTAGCCGCTTCAGGGATTTGGCGCACTTCTTTGCGCCATCGAGCGTCGAATACATGCGAACGTCCTTCATTTCGGCCTAGCAGAAACGCGCTGCTCGTTTCTTGCGGCCGACATGAGGGTTACGGTCGCTGATGACTTAGACTCGTTGGATCAGAGATCCTTCGCCAGGGCAGCGGCCACGCCGACGGTGCACGGCGCTCGGTTCGAAAGTAGCCCATCCACGCTCAATTTCAAGCTTTGACCGGGTGGGACAGAAGAGTTCCCTTATATGCACGCCACGGCACCGACAGGCTTTCGGGAGCCGCGCCGACTAGCCGCTTAGGCGCCATGCGCTTGCGCATAGGCGTCGACCTCGGCGATCCTCTCTTGCTTTTCGTCGTCAGAAAGAAATGACGCCGAGAAACTGTTTTTCGCCAGCTGCGTCAGCTCGGCTGCTTCTAATGCGAAAGCCTGCTGAATGGCGCGGTAGTTCTCGTTCACATAGCCGCCAAAATAGGCCGGATCGTCGGAATTGACGGTCACGACGACGCCTGCCTCGAAGAGCCGCTGAATCGGATGCGCGCGCATATCGGGATAGACGCGAAGGCGTATATTCGACAGCGGACAGACGGTCAGCGGAACCCGCTCGCGCGCGAGCCGCTGAACCAGGGCCGCGTCATCGATCGCGTGAACGCCGTGGTCGATGCGCTCGACCTTCAAGCGATCCAGCGCTTCGGAGACATAGGCGGCGGGTCCTTCTTCGCCCGCATGCGCCACGGCGCGCAGGCCGAGCGAACGGGCGCGCTCATAAACCTCGGTGAACTTGCCCGGCGGATTTCCGGTTTCTGCGGAATCCAGTCCGATCCCGGCAATGCGATCGAGCCAGGGGCGCGCCGCTTCGAGCGTAGCGACAGCGTCCGCGGCATCGAGATCCCGCAGGAAGCACATGAGGAGTCGCGACGTCGGCCCGCCCTCGCGCGCGGCGTCGTTCAGAGCTGCGCTCAATCCCTCCACGACTGCGCGGAAGGGAACGCCGCGGCGCATATGGGCCTGCGGATCGAAAAAGATTTCGGCGTGGCGAACGTTTTCCTCGCGGGCGCGGTCGAGATACGCGCGCGCCAGATCGTAGAAGTCTCGCTCGGTCAAGAGCGCCTGCGTCGCCTGATAATAGAGACCGAGAAAGTCCTCGAGGCTCTGGAAGTCATAAGACTTCCGCATCGCCTCCACCGAAGCGTACGGGAGCTTGACGCCGTTGCGCTCGGCGAGCGCGAAGGCCATCTCGGGTTCAAGCGTTCCCTCGATATGAAGGTGAAGCTCCGCCTTCGGGAGCCCGGCGATGAAGTCTTGGGCTGCGCTCGACATAACATCCTCGTTTCAGCCGATCTGGCGCTCGCGATCCTCATCGACAAGAGCTCTCCGCCCGCCGATCGGCCGTGAGATTACACGCGTTTTCGGCGCCCGGTCAGGTCGTCGCCCGCATTGGGCGCGAGCGGCAGGAAGCTCATCACCGAAAACATCGAGATCAACGCCACGACAATGAAAGCCGGCGTGAAATCCGCCGCCTGTAGCGCGCCGCCGCCGCGCAGCGCGCGCGTCGCCTCCAGCGCCGCCGCGCCAATGGCGACGCCCGTCGACAGCGACAATTGCTGCGCGACGGAGGCGAAACTCGTGGCGCGGCTCATCGCATCCTGATCGACGTCGGCGTAGGCGATGGCGTTAAGCGCGGTGAACTCCAGCGAACGGAAGAAGCCGCCGACGAGCAGCATGCCCATGATGAACAGATGCGGCGTCGCCGCCGTAAAAGTGGCGATAAAGGCGAGAAAGCCGGCGGAGATGAGCGCATTGACGATCAGCACGCGCCGGAAGCCGAATATTCGCAGGATCGGCTGCGCGGTGGTCTTCATCGCCATCGCGCCGGCCGCCGAGATGAAGGTCAGAAGACCCGCTTCATAGGCGGAGAGTCCGAAGCCCGCTTGCAGCAACAGCGGCAGCAGGAAAGGCGTCGCGCCTAGTCCGATGCGAAACAGAAAGCCGCCAAAGACCGCCGAGCGGAACGTCGGGATCTGCAAGAGATCGAGATCGACGATCGGATAGCGCGTGCGTCTGGCGTGGCGAACATAGGCGAAGAGCGCCCCTGCCCCGAGCGCGACGATCAAAACCACGACCGGCGCCGGCGCGAAGCCGCGCCCCGCGATGGTAAAGCCAAAGACGAGGCAGGAAAGGCCGACGCCTGAAAGGATCGCGCCGGCGATATCGAGCGGCGGCGTCCATTCCTCACGCAAATCCGGAATAAAACGCGTGACGAGCATGACGCCGAGCGCGCCGATCGGCACATTGATCCAAAAAATGTAGCGCCAGTGAAAATAGGTCGCGATGAAGCCGCCGATCGGCGGGCCGATCATCGGGCCGACGAGCGCCGGGATGGTGAGATAGGCCATGGCGCGCACAAGTTCGTGGCGCGGCGCGGTGCGCAGCAGCACGAGGCGTCCGACCGGCGTCATCATCGCGCCGCCGAGGCCTTGCACGATCCGGAACGCCACGATCGCGCCGAGCGAATTGGACAGGCCGCAGAGAATGGAGCCGAAGGTGAAGACGATGATCGCCGCGCGAAAGACGCGCCGTGCGCCAAAGCGATCCGCCGCCCAGCCTGAAAGCGGAATGAAGACCGCGAGCGATAGAAGATAGGACGTCAGAGCGAGTTTCAGCGCCACGGGATCTTCATGAAGATCGGCCGCCATCGCCGGCAACGCCGTGGCGAGCACGGTGCCGTCGAGCTGCTCCATGAAGAGCGCAGTGGCGATGATTAGCGGCGTGACGAAATAGGACAATGCGCTCAGCCCGCTTTTGAAAATGTCGCGTCAATCCCGACGCCTGTGCACGGACTTCGCGTCAAATGAGCTTCAGCCCTCTGAAGCTGGAATGGCCATGGCGGCCGACGATGAGGTGGTCGTGGACCGTGATGCCGAACGGCTGCGCGATGGCGGCGATGTCCTTCGTCATGCGTATGTCCGCGGCCGACGGCGTCGGATCGCCGGATGGATGGTTATGCGCCAGAATGAGCGCGCTCGCGCCGAGCTCCAGCGCGCGCCTGACGATTTCGCGCGGATAGACGGGCGTGTGGTCGATGGTGCCGACGCCCTGGACTTCGTCGGCGATCAGCGCGTTGCGCTTGTCGAGGAACAGGATGCGGAACTCCTCGCGCTCGGCGAAGGCCATCGCCGTTCGGCAATAGTCGAGCACCTCCATGAAGGAAGAGAGCACAGGACGCCGTTGCAAGGCGCCGCGCGCCAGGCGTTTCGCCGCAGCCTCGACAAGCTTGATTTCGACGATCGCCGCTTCGCTGAGACCGTCGACTTCGCGAAGTCTCTCCGGCCGCGCCGCCACCGTCTCGGCGAAGGAGCCGAAGCGCGTGATCAAAGCCTTGGCCAGCGGCTTCACGTCGCGCCGTGCGATCGCGCGGAACAACAGCAGCTCCAGCATCTCGTAATCGGCAAGCGCCGCTTCGCCTGCATCCATAAAGCGATCGCGCAGACGCTGCCGGTGACCGTGGTAGTGGGGCGCGGAATCGCGCAGGCCTGAGCCGTCGCTGGATGCGGCGTCAGCCGCCTTCTTCATGCGTCGGCGCGCGCGGCAGAGGGATTGTCGAGCCCCGCCGGCGACTTGGTGAAGACTTCCACGCCCGTTTCGGTGACGCCGACCGAATGTTCGAACTGCGCGGAAAGAGACCGGTCGCGGGTGACTGCCGTCCAGCCGTCCGACAAGATTTTCACCTGCGAGCGGCCGAGATTGATCATCGGCTCAATGGTGAAGAACATGCCCGGCCGCAACTCGACGCCCTCGCCCTTCACGCCATAGTGCAGAATATTCGGCTCGTCGTGGAATACGCGCCCGAGCCCGTGGCCGCAAAAATCGCGTACCACCGAACAGCGCTCGCTTTCGGCATATTGCTGAATCGCCGCGCCGATGTCGCCGGTCGTCGCGCCAGGCTTTACGGCGGCGACGCCACGCTCAAGCGCCTCATAGGTTACGTCGATCAGTCGTTGCGCCCGTCGTGGAATTTCGCCGACGGCGAACATACGGCTGGCGTCGCCGTGCCAGCCGTCGAGGATGAACGTCACGTCGATATTGACGATGTCGCCTTCGCGCAAAGGCTTGTTGTCCGGCACGCCATGGCAGACGACATGGTTGATCGAGGTGCAGATCGACTTCCGGTAGCCGCGATAGTCGAGCGGCGCGGGATAGGCGCCATGCGCCATGGCGAAGTCGAAAACCAGATCGTCGAGCGCCTGCGTCGTCACGCCCGGCTTGACGTGTTCGACCAGCATGTCCAGCGCCTCCGCCGTCAGCCTGCCTGCGGCGCGCATGCCCTCGAAATCCTCAGGACCATGCAGCTTGATCTGTCCGCTTTTGCGCGCGGCGGGCGCGAGATGAGATTCGATAAAGGTCATGTAACGCGGCGGCTCGGCTTTCCTGGGCGAAGGGTATGCTTGACAAGGTAATGGTTTGAGGCGGCAACGCAAGGCTGCCGCGGGATGCCGCCCGCGATTCCGTTGGAAAGAGCGCGGTCTTGGCGGGACGGCGGCGATCCGATGCCGCATCGCCGCCGCCTCCGAGCGTACCCCGGTCGCGCCCGCCGCCGCGGAATGAGCGCCAGGGCTGGCGTTCACGGCCGCCATGGTCATAATCAGCGCGAGGGAGGCCGGCAATGGCGCAAGAAACGGCGGGCGACAGGCCGGCAAGCGCGGCGGTTCTCGTGATCGGCGATGAAATATTATCCGGCCGCACGCAGGACGTGAACACAAGCTATATCGCGAATTATCTGGCGCAGATCGGCGTCGATCTGCGCGAGGCGCGAATCGTGCCCGACGAGACGGAGGCGATCGTCGAGGCGCTGAATGCGCTGCGCGCCCGCTACACCTATGTCTTCACAACCGGCGGCATCGGGCCGACCCATGACGACATCACCGCCGATGCGGTCGCCCGCGCCTTTGACGTCGACATCGGCGAGGATCCGCGCGCCATAGCGCTCCTTCGGGAACGCTTTTCGGAAGGCGAGCTGAATCCGGCGCGCCGGCGGATGGCGCGCATTCCAAAGGGCGCGGAGCTGATTTTCAACGCCATTTCCAAGGCGCCTGGATTCTGGATCGGCAATGTCATCGTCATGGCCGGCGTGCCGACGATCATGCAGAATATGATGGACGTGGTCGGGCCGCGGCTCGCGGCCGGCCCGCCGGTGCTCGTCGAGACCATCGAGGCTTACGGCGTTCCGGAAGGCGCCTACGCCGCCGGACTGGAAGCGATCGCGCGCGGCCATGATGGCGTGAGCGTCGGCTCCTATCCATCCTTTACGAGCGCCGGATTCAGGAATCAGATTGTGCTGCGCAGTCGCGACGCGGCGCTCTTGGCCCGCGCGACGGCGGCGGCGCGTGCGATGCTCGCGTCGCTGTCGAAGGAAAGCGCGCGCTGACGGCGTGATCGCGGGAGGTTTGAAGCTGATGTACGGGTCCGACAAGATCTTTCCGGTCTCCTGGGACATTTTTCACCGCGACGCGCGCGCGCTCGCCTGGCGTCTCGCTTCTATCGGCGGATTCTCGGCGATTGTGGCGGTGACGCGCGGCGGTCTGGTGCCCGCGGCGATCGTGGCGCGCGAACTCGGCATAAGGGTCATCGAAACGGTCTGCGTCGCGAGCTATCACGAGGAAACGGAACGGGGCGAGATACAGGTGCTCAAGCCTCTGACCGACACGATTCTCGCGCGGCCAAGCTCTGAAGTGCTCATCATCGACGATCTCGTAGACACCGGCGCCACGGCGAAGGCCGTGCGCGACATGCTGGCGAATGCGCATTTCGCCACCGTCTACGCCAAACCGCAGGGCCTGCCGATGGTCGACACTTTCGTCACCGAGGTCTCGCAGGACACGTGGATCTTTTTTCCCTGGGACACGGGCCTGTCGTTTCAGGCGCCGATCGGCGCGCCGGACGCCAAGCCCGAGGGCCGGCGACGACGGCGCATATAATCCGCTTGGCGGCGTCGGGTCCGCGCCCCTATATACGAGCGCTCCGCGGGCGTGGCGAAACTGGTAGACGCAACGGACTTAAAATCCGTAGGGCCGCAAGGCCTGTGCCGGTTCGATTCCGGCCGCCCGCACCACGCAAGGGTCTTTCCTGTTTAGCGCCATCGCTGAGATCAGCATTTCCCCATCTCTGCAGGGGCTCCGCCTAGACAAGCGCTACCGAGAGCTATTAGCTTAAGCTCGACAGAACTGCCGTTTTTCGCCGGCGCTCGTTTCGGCGCCTTCGAGTTTTTAATTTCAAAGACGCAGGACGATGAAATGAGAAACGATACATCCTCATTTTCACGATCGCTGTTTCAACTCGCTGCGATCATGGGCGCGCTGATTTGCTTCACCCGATTCGGCCACGCGCAGAATGTCAGCGCTCAGGTGAATTTCATCAACAATGTCGGGCAGCAAATAATCGTCGGAGCCTATGGCCCGACAGGGTCGAATTTGCTTCCGGGAGTTTCCTTTTCCGGCGGATGCACCTCTGACTCGAATAACAACTTAATCGTTCCTCAAGGCGCGACGTGCACTGGCTCGGTGAGCTGGCCTTCCGCGCAAAACAAGGTCTGCGCTAACACGCAGTCGATGACGGGTTGTACGCCTGCCTCTCTGCAACCAATGACGATTATCGAAGTATCCGGCACGGGTTCCGGGCTCGGATATGACATCAGCGTGATCCCGAGGAATGTGGACGCGAATGGCGTCGCCTGCAACGACCCGCAATGGCTTCCGAACTGCACCTATTACGACTACGGCGCCGTACAGTCCGGCTACAACGTGTCCCAGTTGAATCCTAGCCAGGTGAGCCCCGCCAACCAGCAGAATAAAACTTCATCGCCGGGGTATTGCGCCAGCCAGGGGCCCGCGAATTACAATTTCGGCGTTCAAGTCTCCTGCAGCGCCGGTCACGCCACCTTCACCTGCGGAGGGACGCCCTCTTTGGGACCTGCAAACTATCCAAGCAATTGTGGCTACAGCTCGCTCGCGTCGACTCTCCAGAACTGCAAAGGCAGTTTGGGGACGGGCTGCTATCAGGCGTTCTTCAGCCCGATGAGCGACGGCGGCAGCAATCCCATGGGAACACAAACTGGCAACGGTCTCTACTACTGCGGCTATCCGTCGGGTACGGTGCAGCCCTACGACCAATGCGCAAGCCTTAACGATCCGCTCACAATAACCTTCTCTTCGCCGCAGTGAGGCGAAAGCGGGCGGCCCAACGCCCGCGCCGTTCGACTGCGCTATACGACTCTCGTAGTTGCGCCGCCCGGCTTGTCGCCGCACTTTCACTGGTCTGCAATTTGCTATCGCCTTCAGAGGTTGATCTTCTGAAGGCGATCACGATGGCGTTCACCGCGATCTGTAACACCGGGGCCGTGAGCGAAGGCGGCATGGGCCTCTTCCATGCCGGCAAAAAGAGCGTGCTTCTGGTTTGGCCGACCGGCGGCGAACTCAAGGCGTATCGCGGGCGCTGTCCGCATGCGGACATGCCGCTGAGCGAGGCGACGTTCAACGGGCAGACCGTCATTTGTCCGCACCACCAATGGGGGTTCGACAGCACAAACGGCAAATGCGTGACGCATCTCGTCCGCAATGCGCTCCACCCCTATGCGCTTCGCGTGGAGGGCGACGAGATTCAGGTCGATGTCGGACCGGTCAAGCCCGCGCGCACGCCCGCGCCGGCGTAAATTTCAGTTGCACGCACAAACGCTCGATGGCGCTTCTGTCGTCTGTTGATGCTGGAGCGCATTGAGATCATATGCGCAATGAGAGCGGGCGCAGCTTTGCGCCCTGCCCCTCGTCGGATTTACGCAGCCTTCTTTTGCAGCTCGGCGATATAGGCCGTCGCTTTTTCAACCAGCGCGGCGATCCGCTTCTGCACGACCGGCAGATAGTCCTTGCCCTTGAGAAGAACCGGCTGCAACTCGCTCAGCGCCTTTGTCGTCAGCGGATGCGTCTTCAGTCTCGTCCACTCGGCCCGCAGATCGAGATTCGCCAGCCAGGCAAGCGTCTTCTCGGTCAGCGGATGCGCCTTCACCGCCTCGACCTTGGCCTTGAAATCAATCGTCGAGAGATAGGCCAGCGCCGCCTTTGAACTTTCTTCGGCATGCTTGCGCGCGACGGGGAGAAGTTCGACAAATTTCACGGCGCCGCGCTTCGTCTCGCGCAGGGCGATCTCCGTCAGAACATTGGCCTTCAGCAGGGCGTAGAGTCTGGCGTTCAGCTTGCGCAGCTCTCCTTCGAGCCGCAGGATCGTATATTCCTGCTGCCTGAGCTGATTGACGGCGCCCTCATGCAGCGAGTTAACGCGCTGCAGCTCCGTCCTGACGTGTTGCAGCTCGGCGTCGAGCTGATTCACATGATCCCTGATGGAGTCGACCATCGGGAAAGAAAACTTACCGGCCTCGAGGTCGGCCAGTGCGCGTTCGCCTTCCGTGTTCGTAGCCATGCTCGCTCCTCTAGCTCCGTTCGAACGACCATCGGCGGCCGATGGTTAAGACTTCGTTTCGCCCGGCGAAAACATCGGCAGTTTTTTGATCGAATCGTTGCGACGCTACGGCGCGGCCTACACCCGCCGCGACAGCGAGCGCAGAAACCCCTGCATCTCGTCGGTTAGATCGGTCTCGATCGCCGGGGCCATCTTCAGCAACATATTGGCGATGAAGGCCTGATCGTTGCGCGTCTCGGCGAGGCATTCCTGCAACTCCGGCACGCTGTCCTCGATATGCGCCAAGAAGGCGACGCCCTTCTCGAGGGTCTCGGTCCATTTCGCGCGCGTCCACAACGCCAGCGGATAGACGATCTCATGCACGAAATTCGATTTGCGCGCCTTCTCGAAGAAGCGCAGGCCGGCGTTCCAGTTCTCGCGCGCGCGCATCGGCGGCGGCGGGATGTCGCCCGCGAGCATTTTCTGCGCGGCCTGCCCGACATGATCTTCAAGGCTCATTGGCGAGGCGATGGGCGAACGGAAGCTCCACAGCGCCGTCGATCCTGGATATTCCTGGCCGAGCTGTTCGGTGAGCGCCGCGTCGACCGTTTCAACCGCCGCCTTGTCGCCTTTCAGCGCCGCGGCCATGCAAAAGGCAAAGAGCGCGTCTCCCCCGTAATTCACCGCGGCCGCGCCTTTGATCTGCTGCGGCGTCAGCTTCGGCGTCGCGCCGTCGGCGGGGACCTCAACGTCGCCCGCGCGCAGCGCCGTGATGAAACTTGTGATCTCGAGCCACGGCACATAATTGGCGATGAAGGCGTCGGGATCGACATGCACGATCGCGAGGTTGAGCGGTTGCTTTCGCTTTTGCAGTTCCGCCATATCGGTCATAGAGCGCC
Organism: Methylocystis suflitae; assembly: GCF_024448135.1. Lineage (GTDB taxonomy): Bacteria > Pseudomonadota > Alphaproteobacteria > Rhizobiales > Beijerinckiaceae > Methylocystis > Methylocystis suflitae. The sequence continues at coordinate 21,892 of NZ_JAMRYX010000143.1, read as the reverse complement.
TTTCATTCTTCGGCGAGCAGCACGCCGGTGAGGCAGACGTCGCCCTCGTCGACGACGAGTTTGATCGGCGTCAGCCGTTGGCCCTGACAGGGGCCGATGAAGCAGTGGCCGGTGTCGATGTCGAACTGCGCATGATGCCTGCCGCATTCGAGGAAATTGCCTTCCTCGTCCATGAACTGGCCGGGATTGACGTCGAGCCGCTCGCCTTCATGCGGGCAGGCGTTCTCGAAGCCGTAGAAATTGTTGCCCTTGCGCGTGATCAGGATCGGATAGGGGGCGGCGTCGCCGCTCGCCTCGGCGCGCATCAGGACGAATCCCGTCGCCTCGGAGTCCTCGATCTCGTCTGTCCGACAAATCACATAGAGTTCGTCCATCGGCGCCTCTTTGCAGACAAAGGCAGGCGCCTCGAGCGCGAGGAGCCGTCATTCCGGACGAGTAGCAATTGGCGAGCCAAGCGGAAAACGAACCGACGAGAAATCTATCGATATGAAAAATTATGGAATTCGATCGTAATCAATTTTTTCAAAGCGGACCGATTCGTTGCGCAATACCGACCAATCGAAGTTATATAATTCATCGTCGATCCAATCCTCGGGATATTTTATTCGAAACAGCGAGCCGATGGCGGCCTTGCCATCGTGGTATTCATCCCCTGAGTAAGCTATCAGGCGGTAACCCGAGGAAAAGGATTCGGCTCCGAACTGAGACGTAAGCACAATTAATAGCGCGGTCACCGCATTGAGTAGCTGCTGCATGTTCGCTCGTTTGAATTCCTCATGTCTGTCGTGTTTGCTTGCGTTGTACGCTTGATACCAAGGAAGTGGAGTTCCTGTACTCCAGCCTGCGAAGGGGCAAAATTCCTTCTGGCCGCCGTTCCAAATTGGTAGCGCCGCCCTATACGACGAAAGGTGATGGGTGACGTTGATCTTGCGGTAGACATCTATGGTAGGATGCCTGCCCTTCGCCAAACCAAATGTATTTTCGGCGAAAATTGCTTTGAAGTTGGCTTCGATCTCTATACACGTTCTCATCAGAAGTTCATGGATTCTATATGAGTACGCGTTTAAGCACTCATCCGATGGCTCGATGTAATCAAATATTTTTTCTAGATCTTTCTGAATTATGATGTAAGCACGAATGTAATGTGCGGGATCCTGCGCATATTCTTTGTCAACGATGTAAGCCCACCCGCTGTAGCCAGAATTGGGTCCTGGTTTCATCGCCCGCAGATTTCTATGGAAAGGTTTTGAATGACTCATTGCGAAGAATCTCTCGTATTGCGAACAGATGCGAGACTGCGCGATCTGAATTGAGCACAACAGACACTCACTTGACGGTATAGTCAATTCACTATAGCCAATATGCATCAGCGCAACCGCGCGCCTCAGACCTCCCCCAAGCCGAGATGACCGAAGACTCGCCCGCGCCCAAGGCGCCGCCCGACGACCACCTCCTCAAGGCGCAGCTCGTTCGCAAGATCGAAGCGCTGCTCAAGGAGCGCGGGTTGAAGCAGGTGCAAGCCGCGAAACTTTTCGGCGTGAAGCAGCCGGATATATCGAAGCTGCTGCACGGCGATTTCCGGCAGTTTTCGCTGGAACGGCTGATGCGATTTCTCGTCGCCCTGGGGCAGGACGTCGAGATCGTCGTGAAGCCGCATCATGAGTCGGCGAAGTCCGCGACGCTCAGCATCGCGTGACCGCACATATAAAGGGATTGCCATGAACGCCGCCGCGCGTATTGACGCTAATTTCACCGCCGTTTCCAGCGAGGCGCTGGAGACGAGCATTCAGAACGCCAAGCGCGCGCTGCTATCGCTCGGCAAAGGCGATGGACATTTCTGCTTCGAGCTCGAAGCCGACACGACCCTCTCGGCTGAATATGTGCTGATGCGCCATTTCCGCGCCGAACCGGTCGACGCCGAACTCGAGCGCAAGATCGCGGTCTATCTGCGCCGTTGTCAGGGCGATCACGGCGGTTGGCCGCTTTATCAGGACGGGCCTTTCCACATCAGCACCAGCGTGAAAGCCTATTTCGCGCTCAAGATGATCGGCGACGACATCGACGCGCCGCATATGGCGCGCGCGCGCGCAGCGATCCTCGCCTATGGCGGCGCGGCTAAGAGCAATGTGTTCACGCGTGCGCTGCTGGCGCTTTACGGCGAAATTCCGTGGCGCGGCGTGCCGGTGATGCCGGTCGAAATCATGCTGCTGCCGAAGTGGTTTCCCTTCCACCTCGACAAGATTTCCTATTGGGGCCGCACCGTTCTCGTGCCGCTGCTGGTGCTGATGACGAAAAAGCCGCGCGCGAAGAACCCCAGGAATATTCACATCGCCGAACTCTTCACGACGCCGCCGGAAGAGGTGAAGGTATGGCCCAAGGGCGAACACCAGACTTGGCCCTGGGCGAATATTTTCGGGCAGATCGACAAGCTTCTTCGTTTGATTGAGCCGCACATGCCCAACGGCCCGCGCGAGCGCTCGATCGAACTTGCCATGAAATGGACGACCGAGCGTCTCAATGGCGTCGACGGACTGGGCGGCATCTTTCCGTCGATGGTCAATAGTCTGCTGATGTATGACGTGCTCGGCGCGCCGGACTCCGACGAGCGCAAGAAACAGGCGCGCGAGGCGATCGAGCGGCTGCTCGTCGTGACCGATACGGAAGTCTATTGCCAGCCCTGCGTCTCGCCGGTGTGGGACACTTGTCTGACGGCGCACACGCTGCTTGAGACGGGCGACGAAGACGCGCGCGCAGAGGCGCGCGAGGCCTGCGAATGGCTCGCGCCCTTGCAGGTGCTCGACGTCAAGGGCGACTGGGCGGCGCAGCGGCCCGACGTTCGGCCTGGCGGATGGGCCTTCCAATACGCCAACGCCTATTATCCGGACGTCGACGACACGGCGGTCGTCGTGACGGCGATGGATCGCCTCACGGCGAATGACGGATCCCGTCCCTATGACGAACGCATCGCCCGCGCCAAAGAATGGATCGTCGGCATGCAGTCGAAGAACGGCGGCTGGGGCGCCTTCGACGCCGACAACACCTGCCACTATCTCAACCACATCCCCTTCGCCGATCACGGCGCGCTGCTCGATCCGCCGACGGCGGACGTTTCCGCGCGCTGCGTGTCCATGCTGGCGCAGCTCGGCGATACGATCGAATCGAGCGAATGTCTCAAGCGCGGCGTCGACTATCTGCTCAAAGAACAGGAAAAGGACGGCAGCTGGTTTGGCCGCTGGGGCGCGAATTACATCTACGGGACTTGGTCGACGCTATGCGCGCTCAACGCTGTCGGCTTGCCGCATGAGCATGACGCTTACCGTCGCGCCGTCGCCTGGCTCGTCGCGATCCAGAACGAGGATGGCGGCTGGGGTGAAGACCTCGCGAGCTACAAGCTCGACTATAAGGGCTATGAAAAGGCTCCCTCGACAGCCTCGCAAACCGCCTGGGCGCTGCTCGCGCTGATGGCGGCGGGCGACGTCGATCATCCGGCGGTCGCGCGCGGGATCGCCTATCTGCAATCGACGCAAAACGGAGCCGGCCTATGGAATGAGGCGCGTTTCACCGCGACGGGTTTTCCGCGCGTCTTCTATCTGCGCTATCATGGCTATGGAAAATTTTTCCCGCTCTGGGCGCTCGCGCGCTATCGCAATTTGAAGCGCGCCAACAGCAAGCGCGTGCAGGTCGGGCTCTAGAAGCGCTTTTTTCGATGGAGCTGACACGGCCTTGGCCGGAGGAGCAATGGCGCGCGCGACTGGCCGCAGAAAAACCGCCGAACTGAGCGCCCTGGCGCCGATTCTCGTCATTGTCGGCATGAAGCGCGAAGCCGCCTGCGCCGCCGGCGAAGGCGTCACGACGCTGTGCAGCGGCGCGAATGTCGCGCGCCTGCGGCAAGCGCTCGATGCGCTCGGCGGAACCGATTTTTCCGCCGTCGTCAGCTTCGGACTGGCTGGCGGACTGGATTACGCGCTGGCGCCCGGCCATGTCGTCGTGGCCGACGCCATCGTCGGGGGCGACGCGCGGCGCGACACCCATTCGCGGCTCTCGTCAGTGCTGATGAAAGGCGCCGCGGCCGCCGGCTGCAAGGTTGCGCCGGGGGCCATCATCGGCGTCGACCAGCCGGCGATGCATCCAGCCGCCAAGGCGGCGCTGCGTGAAGGCGCCCAAGCGGTCGCGGTCGACATGGAATCGCATCTTGCCGAAGAATTCGCGCGGCGGCGCGACCTTCCTTTCGTCGCGCTGCGCGCGATCAGCGATCCGGCGGCGCGCGCGCTGCCGCCGCTCGTCGCCAAAGCGCTGACGCCTGAAGGCGACATCCACGCCCTCGGCGTCGCCCGCGAGCTGATCCGCGGGCCGCATCAACTTGGCGGCATGATCCGGGCGGGCCTCGACTCCCGCGCCGCCTTCGTCTCGCTAAGCCGCTGTGGGCCGTTGCTCGGCCCGCTGCTGCGCCTCGTGCTCGCGGATCTCTGAGAGCTTGGCGATGTTTTCGTCATAGACATATTCGGCCGGGCGCTGATTCTCGAGCGAGACGTCAGGGGCCATCGGCCCCTCGGTGCGCACGCCAAAGAGCGCGACGGCGGCCGCCCGCCAGGGTCGGCGCACTGAGTCGGCGACGGCGGTCGCCTCAAAACCGGAGTGCACCATGCAGTCGGCGCATTTCTCGTAATTGCCGACGCCGTAGGCGTCCCAGTCCGTCTCCTCCATCAGCTGCTTGAACGTCGGCACATAGCCTTCGCCCAGCAGATAGCAGGGTCGCTGCCAGCCAAACACTGTTCGCAGCGGCATCCCCCAGGGGGTGCAGCGATAGCTCACATTGCCGGCCAAAAAATTCATGAACAGCGTCGACTGGGTAAGGTCCCAGGCTTTCCCGCCCCGGCCGCGACGCAGAATGGCGCGAAACAATTCCTTGGTGCGCGTGCGGTTGAGGAAGTGAGTCTGATCCGGCGCCCGCTCATAAGCGTAACCCGGCGAAAGCGTCATCCCGTCGACGCCGAGCGCCGTGGTCGCGTCGAGGAATTTCGCGACGCGCTCGGGATCCGCGTCGGAAAAGAAGGTGCTGTTGGTGGTGACGCGGAAGCCTTTGGACTTGGCGAGTTTGAGCGCCTCGACGGCGCGCTCATAGACCCCGTCCTGACAGACCGCGCGGTCGTGCATTTCCTTGTCGCCATCGAGATGGATCGACCAGGTGAAATAGGGGCTCGGTTTGAAGAGGTCGATCTTCTTGGCGAGCAGTAGAGCATTGGTGCAGACGATCGCGAATTTGCGCCGCGCGACGATCCCCTCGACGATCTGCGGAAGATCCTTGTGCAGAAGCGGCTCGCCGCCGGCGACCACCACCACCGGCGCGCCGCATTCGTCCACCGAGCGCAGCGCGTCCTCGACCGAAAGCCGCTTGTTCAGGATGTGATCGGGGTAATCGATCTTTCCGCAGCCGGCGCAGGCCAGATTGCAGCGGAACAGCGGCTCCATCATGAGCACGAGCGGATAGCGCCGCACGCCCGTGAGGTGCTGCTTGAGCAGATAGACGCCGATCTTTGCGATATAGCGGAATGGAATGGCCACGGCTGACCCCTTGGAGATCTGACGGGATCAAGGCCCGTCAGCGCGAGTCGCGGCCGAACGGCCCAGCCGCAGACAGTAAACTCGCCGTCTAGCACGAATCGTTCAGGAAGGGGAAGCGGGGCGGGCGCCGCGCCGCACCCGCGCCCAAGGTCCGATGCGCGGCGAGCATCCCCCGGGAGCGCCGCCAACGCGCTGCGCCGCAGCGGCGTCCGCCCTTGCGCCGGAGCGCAAATCCGTCTCAATTCGCCGGCAACGTCACCAACCCACATTGCTTTTTCCAAGGGAGCGGACATGCGCAGCCGGCCGGTTCCAGCGTCGAGAGCGTCTGCGCGATGACCGCCTCCGCACAGCAGGCGCGCGTCGCCGACGCCTCGGTCCCGCGGCGGCGCTTTGGTCTTTTCGACGCTCTGATTTCGCCGCTCGCGCGTCTGTGGAGCGGCGATCTCAACCTCGGCCGCGTCGGGATGGCCGCCGCCCTGCCCGTTCTGGGCTGGGTCTTCTACACAACCTCGTCCGGCATGATCGACATCATGCAGAGGGAGCCCGGAGACGTGATCGGGATCGCGGGCACGCTGATCGCGACGACCGCCGTCCTTACGATGCTGGCCGCGACATCCTGGTCGCTCGGCGTCGACCTTGCGGCGCTCATCGCGCGGCGGCGCATGGCCCGCGAACGCATGATCATCAAGACCGGCGTGACGGCGCTGGTCTTCGCCTTCGTCTTCTCGATCTCCGCCTTTTTTTCGTTCACCTACTACTACAACAACATCTTCAAGCTCTCCTCGCGCAAGATCGTCGCCGAGCTTCAGCCGATGGAGCTTGCGACGGAGGTCCTGCTGCCGGCGACGAAAGACATCGGCGCCGCTTATGAAGCGGCCTCCGCGCGCATCGCCGCGACGCCCAGCTACAAGGCCTATCTCGATTCGATCGACGGCCTTATCAACACGGCGCGCCAGGCCGGGCCGGCGCTGCGCGACGCCATTCGCAAGCGGCAGGAGGCGCAGCAGGCGGTGATCGCGCAGGCCGCGAGCCAGGCCGCGCTGGAAATGCAGAGCGCGCAGGCGGCGATGCGTCAGCTCGAGGATGCGCGACGCGAGATCGAGGCGCTTGAGCGCAGCATCGCCGAACTCGACGTCATCATCAAAGCCAAGCAGGACGAAATGACGTCCATGGCCGCTACGGCGCGTCAGGAAGAACAGCTCGCCGTCGACGCTGCGCACGGCTTAGATGGGCTGGGCGCGGCCTGCGGCCCAAATTGCCGCGGGCATCAGGAGAAGGCCGCCGAAGCGATGCGACGCGTGTCGGCGCTCAGGCAGACGCTCGCCGGCCCCGCGAACGAACGCGCCAACGCGGTGAAGCGGCGCGACGCGCTCAATGCGCAGACGATCACGCTCAAACAGAAGGCCGAGACCGCGAGCGCCGCTTCCGGCCGGCCGATGCCGAAGGGCGAAGCAGCGCTCGATCTCGACGCGACGTTGCGCGACCTCGCCGCGCTGCGCGACCAGCTGCGCCTGGAGCCGACGTGGCGCGCCGTGCGCGACGCGAAGCCTCTATGCGAACCGATTCTCGCGGCGGCGCGGCAATCAAATGCGCTGCCGGCAAGCGTGCCCCGGGACTTCACCTGCGAGCCGCAGGGGGAGGCGCGCGATCTGCTCTCGGCGCGCGACGAAACGATCGCCGCGCGCGTGGCCTTCGACAACAAATGCGGGCTTGAAGCCGGGCTGCGCGATGAACTCTCAGCGATCGTCGCCAAGATCCGCGCGGCGCCGGCGTCGGACAAGGCCGCCGCGGCAAACGGCTTCAACGAGGCGAAGACCCTCGTCGACGCCTGCGTCGTCTCCGGCAAGGCGGCTGGGCTGTCAGACGACGAGGTGCGCGAGCTTTTGAAAAAAAGCGACGCCTATTTGCGCACGCACAGTTCCGAGCGCAATAAATTCGAACTGGCGCGCGAAGCCTTCTGGAGCTTCACCCCCGATTCGACGATGGCGATCGGCGTCGCAATGGCGCAGGACGCATTTTTGTTCATCATGAAATTTCTGTCGGAGATTTTCAAACGCGGCTATGAGGCGCGCGAGCGGCGTCAGTTCGCCGCGCCGATCGATCTTTCCGACGACGAGGAGCAGCCCGTCGACGTCCGCGCGATGAAAGCCGTCCTGCGCGCGGCGCGTCCGGTTCACGGCGACATGAGCGAGATTGACCCTGATGCGGAAGCAATGTCGGCGCTGCCGCCGAATGTGCACGACAATATCGTCGCTATTCTCAATCGGCTCGTGCGCGACGAAATCGCTCACGTCGACCGCAAAGGCGCCTATCTCGTCGACAACGTCACCGTCGGGCAGATCGAGGCGCGGCTCTTCGTGGCGCTGAAGCCGCGCTCCGCCCGCGCCATGCATTACTCTGCCGACGGCGGCGTCGTCAGCGGCCCGCGCGCCTATTACTCGGACGCCGCCGCGAACCTGCCACGGCGGCGCTCCGGCGCGCTCGAGCGCTACCTGATCGCCGAACCGGCACAGATGGACAGGCGTTCGCCAGGTTAGAATTCAGGCGGCGACGGGGGTTGCTCGCGCGGCCGCGCGCAGCGACGGAAGGTAGCGCAAGCAGAGCCCCTGCGGCGCGTGAAGCAGGCCCGAGACGACGCTGATCTCGCGCCAGCGCGGATAGCTCGCCGGCAAGAACTGCAGCGCCAGGCCGACAGCGCCGAGAAACTCACTTTCGCACGCAAAATCATCAGCGCCAAAGGTCAGCGTCGCGTCTTTGCCCGTTTCGGCGCCGCGCGCCAGAAACTCAAGCGTTGGCGTCGCCCAGCGCGTCGCTTCCAGCGCATCCTCGAGCGCGCTCCAGACGTCGCGCGGATCGATGAAGCGAACGAGGTAACGCGCCGGCGCGGCGTTGTAGCGCGTCGCCTCGTCCTCGGTCACGAGATCCGGTCGCGCATCGAGCTCGGCGTCCGCCATGGCGAGAAGCGCCGCCGGATGTTGGCGCCAGTCCGCGGCGCTCACGCTCCAGACGGCGCTCTGCTGATAGAGACGTCCGTGGCCGCTTTCGCCGTCTTCAGGCCGGAAACGCGCGCGCAAAAAAATGGCGCGACGGGAATTCGGCTCCGGGGCGACCCGCGCGATGAAGGAGCCGCGTCGTCGAGAAGCGGGATCGACGAGCTCAGGCTCGAAGCGGCGAAGCGCCATCAGACGCGGCGGCGAAAGCAGCCGGTCGTCGGCCGGCTGCAGATTGCAACTGCGCAAGGTCACGCCATAGCCCGCGGTCGCCGGCACGCGCAGCGTCGCGCCAAAAGCGAGCTTCCCATAGTGCAGCCGTTCGAGAGAAATCTCGGCCGTTTCGTCGCCATTCGGCGCAGCTATGCGCATCGCGCGTCCTTTCGCGCGGGAAATCCGCGCGATCACCCTAGGCGCAGAGCCTTAAGCAAGAATTGACGTAAATTCGCTTTAGAGCAGGTTCCGAAAAAGTTGACAGACTTTTTCCATGAGGACCCGCTCCAACATTTTGATTTGAGCGATTCCTTATCGATCACATGATTCCATGTGATCGGGAAGCGCTTCAGGCGATCTCCTCGATGCGCGCGTCGAGCTGCGCATAGGAGAAGGTGAAGGCGCTGTCGAGGCCGAGGGCGGCGTAAAGAAACGGCTCGGCCGTGAGGAATGGCCGCCAATATTCATTATAGGCGCGGGCGCCTTCGAGGCCTGCGCGACGAAACCGGCGCTCGCCAGGCTGATGCGGATCGATGTTGGGATTCTGAAAGCGCTTGACGAAACCATAGGCCGAGCAAACCGTGAAGCGCACCGATGCGCCGCCGCCGTTCGGCGACTCCAGCGCCCGCAGGCGATCCAGCCACTGCGCGGCGCGCAGCGATTTACGCAAGGCGTGCAGCGCCACCGCAGGATCGCAGGCATAGGTGAAGGCGCTCGGCCCGAGGCGCGCGAACAAGCGCTCATATTGCGAGAAAACGACGACGAGCCGCTTGAGCTTTTTCTCAGGCGCCAACGCCAGCCGGTCGATAAGGCGCGCGAGATTGCCCGACCAGCCGGAATCCTCGAGCCGCACCAGTGGCAGCACGATCACGATGGCGTCGGCCTCAAGCATCTGCCTGGCGAGCTTGGCTTTGACGTCATTGAGGATGGCGACCTCGGCGCCGTCCGGCGGCACGGCGATCTCGCCGGCCGAGTCAATGATCTCCAGAAGCCAGGGTCCTCGTAGCACCGCCGCCGGCGGCGCTTCGCCGTTGACCGTCAGGCGGAAGCGATATTCGTAGGTGTCGAGCGTGTCGGTGGCGAGGCCGCCCTCGGCGAATTCGCGCCGCAGCCGCTCATAGTCGCCCTGTTCGACCGACAGCAGATTGGTTTTTTTTGGCTCAGCGCTCTCGGCGAAATATTCCGCCTCGGTGATCGGCTGCAGCGCGGGGCGCAGGCGCGGCGAATAGCCAAAGGCGCTTTGCGCGACGCAGTCGACAAGGGAGGCGAGCAGCGACGACTTGCCGCCCTTCTTCGGGCCGATCAGACAAAGCGAAAGTCTTTCGGTCATTCACGCCTTCAACTCGTTGGGCCCAGCCTCTAGCGCGACAATACAGACCGACGGCGCCGAGCGAAAGGTGACGCACGCGCCCCGGCCGTGGTAAGCGCGCTCATGCTTGAAGGCCTTCCCCCCAATAACGCCAGCCACATGCTGCGCCTCGATTGCGACGAAAAACGCGCCCGCGCCGTCGCCGACCTCATCGTCGAAACCTTTGAGCCGACAGAGACCGCCGCCGCCGCCTTCGAGCTGGACGATGGCCCCCAATGGTCCGTCGAGGTCTATTTCGCGAGCGCGCCCGACGAAGCGCAGATTCTTGCCCTGATCGAGGCCGCCGCCGACGCCGAAACGGCGCAGGCGGCGCGCTTTTCGACTGTCGCCGAGCAGGACTGGGTGGAGAACGCTCTTGCCGGATTGGCCCCTGTCCGCGCCGGCCGCGTCCTGGTGCATGGCGCTCATGATCGGGACCGGCGGCGCCCGAACGACATCGGCGTCGAAATCGAGGCGGCGCTCGCTTTCGGCACCGGCCATCACGGCACGACGCTGGGTTGCCTCAAGGCGCTCGAGAGAATCGCCAGGCGCCGGCGCCCACGCCGCATTCTCGACGTGGGAACAGGCACCGGCGTTCTCGCGATCGCCGCCGCGCGGCTCTTTCACCAGCGCGTCGCCTGCGGCGATATCGATCCCGTCGCCGTGGCGACAGCCTCAGCCAACGCCCGCGCCAATGGCGCCGGCGCCGATGTTCGCCCGGTCGTCGCGACCGGGCTGCGCCACCCGTCGCTGCAAGGCCAATATGATCTGATCTTCGCCAATATCCTGGCGAAGCCTCTGCGTCTGCTTGCGCCGGAGATTGCCCGCGCCGCGGCGGCTGACGCGGAGCTGGTGCTCTCAGGACTGCTGGCCCGCGACGTGCGCGGCGTGCTCGACGCCTATCGCGCCCAGGGGTTTTTCCTGGCCGAGCGGAGCGACATCGACGGCTGGGCGACTCTGGCGTTGAGGAGAGGCGGATCGTCCTGCTCGCCGTCCTTGCCCCTCCCCTATTAAAGCGGGAGAGGGATGGGATGGGGAAAGGCGGGCGCGAAGCATTGCCCTGCGGCAGGCGCGCGACTAGCTTTGCTCCATGTTCGAAGCGAAATTCCAAACATTCGTCGACGACGCCATGCGCGGCGACAGCGCGGCGCGTCTCAAGGCGCTGCGCGCTGAGCTGAAACGGCAAGGACTCGACGGCTTTCTCGTTCCGCGCGCCGACGTCCATCAAAACGAATATGTGCCCAGATGCGCGGAGCGCCTCGCCTGGCTGACAGGCTTCACCGGATCGGCGGGCTTTGCCGTCGTGCTGGAGAAGGAGGCCGCGCTCTTCGTCGATGGCCGCTATGTCATTCAGGTGCGCGGCGAGATCGATGCGAAGCTCTTCAAGCCGCTCGATATCGCCGAAACGACGCCCGCCGCTTGGCTCAGCGAACATGCGCGCGAAGGCGCGCGCATCGGCTATGACCCCTGGGTGCACACCAGCCCGCAGATCGAACGCTTCGGGAAAATTCTCGCGGAAAGGAAGATCGACCTCGTTCCGCTCGACGCCAATCCGATCGATGCGCTTTGGATTGACCGGCCGGCCGAACCGAGAGGCGCGGTGGCGATTCATCCCGCCCGATACGCCGGCGAGAGCGCCGGCGCGAAGATCAAAAAGCTGCGCGCGGCGCTAAAAGATGCGGACGCGGCGTTGATGTCCGATCCGCATGCGATCTGCTGGGCGTTCAACATTCGCGGCGCCGATGTGGCGCATACGCCGATCGCGCTCTGCTTCGCGTTGCTGCCCAAGGACGGCGCGCCTGCGCTCTATATTGATGGAGCGAAGCTTGCGCCGAAGGTGCGCGCGGCGCTCGAAAAATTTCTGACGCTGAAGACGCCTGAAGACCTCGTCGAGGATCTCGTGCAGGCCGGCAAGCGCGGCGCGACCATTCTCTTTGATTCCGCGACGGCGCCGGCGAAACTCGTCGAAACCTTGCGCGCGGCGGGCGGCAAGCCGCGTCTCGCCGACGATCCGGCGACGCTGCCCAAAGCGATCAAGAATGAAAGGGAGCTTGAAGGCGCCCGCGAAGCTCATATTCGCGACGGCGCGGCGCTGACGCGATTCCTCGCCTGGTTTTCCGAAACCGCGCCAAAGGGCGGATTGACGGAAATTTCCGCGGCGGAAGCGCTCGAAACCTTCCGCCGAGAAAACGGCGACCTGCGCGACATCTCCTTCCCGACGATCTCGGCTTTCGGCGAACATGCGGCGATCCCGCATTATCGGGTGACGGAAACGAGCAATCTCAAGATCGGTCGCGGCGTCTATCTCGTCGATTCAGGCGCGCAATATCTCGACGGCACGACCGACGTGACGCGCACCGTCGTCGTCGGTCCGGCGTCGAAACAATTACGCGAACATTTCACGCGCGTGCTCAAAGGCCATATCGCCATCGCCCGCGCCGTGTTTCCCAAGGGCGTCTCGGGCGCGCAGCTGGATGCTTTCGCGCGGCGCGCGCTGTGGGAGGCTGGGCTCGACTTCGATCATGGGACGGGCCACGGCGTTGGCGCTTACCTCTCGGTGCATGAGGGGCCGCAGCGCATCTCGAAGCTCGGGACGACGCCGTTGCAGCCCGGCATGATCCTCTCGAACGAGCCCGGCTATTACCGCGCCGGCGAATATGGCATCCGGCTTGAAAATCTCGTCATCGTCGAGAAGCGCGAAATCAAAGGCGGCGAACGCGAGATGTATGGTTTCGAGACCATCACGCTCGCGCCTTTCGATTTGAATTGCGTCGAGCCGAAATTGCTGTCGCCGGAAGAAATCGACTGGCTCAACGCCTATCACGCGCTTGTGCGCAAGACGCTCTCGTCGCTTGTCGACGCAAAGACGCGCAAATGGCTGCGGCAAGCGACGAAGCCGGTATGAACAATCTCGAAACGGATGACGTTGATCTATTGATCCTCAGAACTCCGCTCGCTCGGAGGAAAATGCCATGAGCATTGGCGCAGAACCAATTTCGCACGAACCCATCGCAGCATTGGCCGGCGAGGCCTTCGCGAAAGCCGTCACGACGCTGGCGCGCGGACACATGCTGACGCCCTTCGGCGTGGCGCGGTCCGACGCTGGCGTCGACCAGCCGCAACAATTCATCGTCAGCGATGCAGGCAAGATTGATATCGCCGAAAGCGTCGAGGCGGCGCTGCAATGGCTTGAAGACGAAGCGCCGAACGCCGACGTCTGCATGATTATCCTCGACGGCTATTTCAGCAGTGATGACGGCCGCATCGACGCGGTGGTCGGCCGCGCGCTGTCGCTGAAGCGACAGCTGATGGTCGAGATCGCGCTGCCGTACGAGAGCGCCGAAGACGAGGAAGGTCTCGAGTTTTCAGACCCGCAATATCGCTTTTCCGGCGTCGCCGAAGACGGCGCGGAGATCGAAACGGTCGACGTTGACGCCGACGCCTTCGACGCGGCGTTTCGCAGCGCCTTCGCGAAATACGCGCCGGCGTAGCGTTGTCATCAATACATCACATAAGCGTCACGCAACCTCTATCCCAACGTCACCGAAACGCAGCCTCCGCGTCGCGAAACCGCAGCGTGTGTCGCGTAGCGTTGCGTCATGGCGTTCACATCGGACCAGCTGGCGAAGCTGACGCGAGACGCGTCAGCAAAGCCGCAAGCAGACATCGGCGTCGCCGCCACTTGGGGCCAACGTCTCTTCGAACTTGACCTCGCGGCGGTTCATCTCTTCTCACGAACGGCGCGCTCCGCGATCGGCAGATTTCTCGCCGTCGCCATCAGCAAGCTCGGCAATGGCTGGATCTATCTGATCCTCGCGCCCATCGTCCTCATCGGCCTTGGCTGGCAAGGGCTGCATGTCGCGGCGCTCGCGGGATTGAACGCCGCGCTGCTGCATATGCTCTATCCGATCATCAAGCGCCGCTTCGGCCGCAAACGCCCCTTCCATGTCGACGCGCGGCTGCCGTCGCTGTTGAAGACGCTCGACGATCACTCCTTCCCCAGCGGCCACGCCATGACGCTCACCGGCGTGCTCGCGCCCATCGTCATCGCCTGGCCGGCGACGACGCTATCGGCCGGCCTTCTTCTGCTGTCGATGGCCTGGTCGCGAATCGCGACGGCGCACCACTATCCGAGCGACGTCGCGGCCGGCGTGGCGCTTGGCGCCGGCCTCTCCTACCCGCTCGCGAGCGGCATTCTCGCCTATTGGTGAGCCTTACGCGGCTTGAGGCATGTCGATCCGATGCGCAGCGGCGGGGATGACGCGTCCTTGCACGCCCGATAGCGCGCCGTCGACAAGCTCCAAGCCAAGAAAGCGCGCGCGCTCGACCGGTCCCGGCATGGTCAGCCGCTCGGCGAATCGCCGCTCGAAACCGAAGCGCGCATAATAGGGGGCGTCGCCGACGAGCAGCACGGCGCGATGGCCGAGGTCGGCCGCGCGCGCGAGCGACTCGCGAATCAGCGCGCCGCCGACGCCGAGCGAACGCGCCTGCGCCGCGACGGCGAGCGGACCCAGCAACAGCGCCGCGCGCCCGCCGGCAAGAACCGGCCAAAGCCGCAGCGTGCCAATAAGCCCGCCGACGCAGTCGGTCGCGACCAGCGCGAGGCCCGGCGCCGGCGCCGATCCGTCGCGCAGCCGCTGGCAGGTCTTCAAGAACCGCGCGGGACCGAAGGCGTCGTCGAGCAAAGCTTCGCGCGACTCTGCGTCGCCCAGCGCTTCATCGCGAATCGCAAGTGGCGCAAGAGCGACACGCGCTTCCGGGGCGACGCGCGAGACGGGAACGTGACTGGGGCATACAAGTTCAAAGGCCATCTTTTCCTCCCTTAAGAAGGACAAGCGACCCTCGCGCCTGGCGCATGACGCGCCCGCCGAACGGGACTGGGTTTATCGGGGAATAAGTTCCCGCTTTCTTGCCGTCATGCCCGCGCTTGGCGCGGGCATCCACGCGATGATGCCGCGGGTTTCCGCGATCTCTCGGCGTGGATGGCCGGGACAAGCCCGGCCATGACGCAATCGCTGCGCAGAGGCGCAGAGCCGGCTCAGATCACATGCGTCTCGAGCGGCGGGAAACCGTTGAAGCCCACGGCCGAATAGGTCGTCGTATAGGCTCCGGTTCCTTCGATCAGCACTTTCGCGCCGATCTCGAGCGAGATCGGCAGCTGATAGGGCTGCTTCTCGTAGAGCACGTCGACGCTGTCGCAGCTCGGGCCCGCGACGACGCATGGACTCGTCGGCGCCCCGTCCGCGGGCGTGCGGATCGGATAGCGGATCATCTCGTCGGTCGTTTCGGCGAGGCCGTTGAACTTGCCGATGTCGAGATAGACCCAGCGAATTTCGCTGTCCTCTTCCGACTTCTTCGAGATCAGCACGACTTCCGCTTCAATCAGCCCGGCGTTGCCGACCATGCCACGGCCCGGCTCGATGATCGTCTCCGGAATGCGGTTGCCGAAATGCTTCGAGAGCGCGCGGAAGATCGCATTGCCATATTGCTTCACCGCCGGCACGTTCTTGAGATATTTCGTCGGGAAGCCGCCGCCGAGATTGACCATCTGCAGATTGATTCCGCGCTCCGCGAGTTCGCGGAAGATTTCCGACGCCGACTTCAGCGCGGCGTCCCACATGCGCGGATTCGTCTGCTGCGAGCCGACATGGAACGAAACGCCATAGGCGTTGAGTCCCAGCCTGTGGGCATGCTCCAGAACGCCCGTCGCCATCTCGGGGACGCAGCCGAATTTGCGCGACAAGGGCCATTCCGCGCCGGAGCCGTCGCAGAGAATGCGGCAAAAGACCTTGGAGCCGGGCGCGACGCGCGCGATCTTTTCGACTTCCGCCTCGCAGTCGACCGCAAAGAGACGCACGCCGAGCGCATAGGCGCGCGCGACGTCGCGCTCCTTCTTGATCGTATTGCCGAAGCTGATGCGGTCGGGCGTGGCGCCGGCTGCGAGGACCTGCTCGATCTCGACGACGGACGCCGTGTCGAAGCACGAACCGAGCGAGGCGAGCAGCGAGAGCACTTCCGGCGCCGGATTGGCCTTCACCGCATAGAAGACGCGCGTATCCGGCAACGCCTTGGCGAAGCCGACATAGTTTTCGCGCACGACGTCGAGATCGACGACGAGGCAAGGTCCGTTGTCGCGCCCATTGCGTCGGCGCTCGGCGAGGAATTCGAGAATGCGATCGGTCATCGTGGCCCCCTTGCGCGGCGAACCGCGCCCAGAATCGTTGAGCGTCAACGGACACGCCGCTCCGGTCGCCCGCGCGCGATGGAGACGCGACGAACGTTGGGTTTAGCTGTCCAAGGCCGCGTGAGCGCAAGCGCTCAAACGGCTGGTTGATGCGCCGTTGACTGGACCGATGCGAAATAATGCACGCCTGAGCGCGCACGCTTCCGCGGGTACAGCCATCGATTGGAAGGGGAGAATCCCGATCCGCACGCCCGGCAAGAAAGACAAGCCTCTTCGGTACGCCGACCTTTGGAGGGTCGACAGAGACGAAAAAGCCCGGTCCGTCGTTGCTTTAAGTCGCGATCCTCCGCAGAGACGGAGTTCGCCGGTTCGCCTCCGGCTGCCGGTTTTACGCTGGCGGTTGACCGGCCTCTTGTCCGGATCCCCGCCTACCGACACACGACCACAGGCACGTGCGATTTGGGCAAGGACTTAGATACGCGCTTTTGCCGCTGAGACAAGCGGTTTTTGCGCCATGCGATTATTTTTTCGGCGGGTGATGCATGTTGGTCGCGCGCCGGCCTTGAGCCGCCAGCTTCTTGCGCGCGCGAGACGATGGGGCTAGAGAGCAGCAGTCAATTAGCGAAGGCAGGACCTTGGTTCGGACGCGGGAATGACGCGAATAACACGGCGCCAATTCGCCGGGGCGCTCTCTGCAATAGGCGCGCAATTTGCGCTCAAAGACCCGGCGCTGGCGGCCTCCGACGTTCCCAAGCCGCGGTTCGGCTTTGAGAACGTCGTGCAGCGGGCGCACGACCTGGCGCTGGCGCCCTTCGACACTACGGTTCCGCCGCGTCTGCCCGATCCCTTCGACGCTTTGGACTTCGACACATGGCGGGGGATTCGCTTCAAGCGCGAGCATGATATTTTCGCGGGCGCGGACGGCGGCTTCCGGCTAGAGACGTTCCATCTCGGCTTTCTCTATCGTCGCCCGATGACGGTGAATATGATCCGCGACGGCATCGCGACGCCGATTCCCTATTCGCCGGCGCTCTTCGACTATGGCCGCCTCAAGATCGACAAGGCTCCCCCCGTCAACACCGGCTTCGCCGGCTTTCGCCTGCATTTCCCGGTCAACGAGCCTCATGTTCACGATGAGGTGATCTCCTTCCTCGGCGCGAGCTATTTCCGCTTTCTCGGCCGCGATCAGAAGTATGGGCTTTCCGCGCGAGCGCTTTGCGTCGAGACCGGCTCCGAGCACGAAAGCTTTCCGTTCTTCCGTGAATTCTGGGTCGAAACGCCGGAGAAGGGCAGCAATCACGCGACGCTCTATGCGCTGCTCGACGGCGAGGCTGCGACAGGAGCCTTCAGATTCGATCTCTTCGCTGGACAGGAGAGCGCGCTCGAAATCCAGGCGACGCTTTTCCCGCGGCGCGCGGGGATGAAGCTCGGCCTCGCGCCGCTCACGTCGATGTATCTGACCGGCGAAAACGACCGGGACGTGCGCGACGGCTTTCGCACGGAATTGCACGATTCCGACGGGCTCTCGATCCACACCGGGGCCGGCGAATGGCTCTGGCGCCCGCTCGCCAATCCTCCCCGCGCGCGGATCTCGTCCTTTCTCGACAACAATAATCGCGGCTTCGGGCTGCTGCAGCGCGACAGGACGTTCGAGTCCTATCAGGATCTTGACCTCGCCTATGAAAACCGCCCGAGCTATTTCGTCGAACCTATGGGCGACTGGGGCGAAGGCCGCGTCGAACTGCTCGAACTGCCGACGCGTGACGAAACAAACGACAATATCGTCGCGAGCTGGACGCCGGCAAAGTCGCCTGAGCCCGGCGCGCCCTTCGTTTACGCCTATCGTATCACCGCCGGGCTCGACATGCCGCAACTCGCGCCCAACGGCATGGTCGTCAACACCTTCGAGGCGCCGGCGCGGGCGCTTGGCTCGGCCGAGCCTTACAATCCCGACGCGCATCGGTTCATCGTCGATTTCGCCGGCGGCGATCTCGCCTATTACGTCGCCGATCCGGGCCAGGTCGAAGCGGTTGCGACGACGAGCGCCGGGCGCGTGCTGCGCGCCAGCGTCGCCGCCAACGCGCATATCGGCGGACTACGCGCGCTCTTCGACGTTTCGGCGCAGCCGGGCCAGACCGCCGATCTTAGATTGTTTCTGCGAACGCACGGGCGCACGCTGACCGAGACCTGGACCTATCCGTGGACAGCGCCGGCGGCGTGACGCTCAGTCGTCCATGCTCTTGAGCCGCGTCAGGTCGAACGCCTCGACGTCGCGCAACAATTCAACGAAGGCCGTCGCCCAATAATCGGCCACCGCTTCGCCCTTTTCAGCGCTGGCTTTGGACGCGTCGCCCATGGCGCCCGCAGGCGAGAGGTCCTGCGCCATCCAGCCGAAGCCGGCGGGTCGATCCGCGCGCAACCAGGCGAAATCGCGCTCGAAGTCGAGCGTCGCCGGCGGGAAGTTTTTGGCGCGCGCCATGTCGACGAGGTCCGGCCGGAAAGCGAGCATGAGCGACGTTTCGATTTCGCCGCCATGAATCCCGTGGCGCAGCTCCGCCGCAGAGAACAGTCCGTCCGGATAGCCGAAACGCGCCCAGGAGACGATGACCGCCAGCGCGCCGAAACGGGCGCGCAGATCGAGCGCGGTCTGCGAGAGGAGCGCCGAATTGCCGCCATGTGAATTGAGGAGCACCAGCTTTCTTACGCCTGCGCGAAGGACGCCCTCGGCGATCTCTGTGAGGAGGCGGGACGCGGTTTCATTTGTCAGCGTCAGCGTCCCGGGAAAATCGCGGTGCTCGGTGGACACGCCGATGCTCTGCATCGGCAGAAAGACGGCTTCGAGATCTTCGGGCAGGCGCGCCGCGACTTGATCGATGCATCCTTCCATGATCATCGCGTCAACCCCGAGCGGCAGATGCGGCCCGTGCTGCTCCACCGCAGCGATCGGCAGAACGGCGATGACGCGCGACATGTCATGCGCGCGCATGTCGCGCAGCGAGAGTTCCGACCAGAAGGGCGACGGCAGCATAGCGGCAGCATAGGCGTCTTGGGCCCCGAGGGGAATGCGGCGCGCCCAACGGAACGGCTTTATGTTCGTCAGAGTCCCGTCAGCTTCATGAAGAGCTTTTGAGCCATCTCGGCGACAGGATATTTGAACAAGAAGAGCGGCGGCATCGGCAGCAGCGCCGCGGCGACAATGATCGCCAACAGGCGAACGCTGACGGGCGCCAGGCGCATGTTTCGCACAACGCCGACGCTATTGCCGAGATCGGCAAGCGATTGCAGGTCCGGCGTCCCCAGCAAAGGCTCTTCGGCGTGAGACGCTTCGCCAAGCCATTTGCGCTCGAAGTCCTCGACGTATCGCGCGGCAAGCACCGTGTAGTCGCGCAGCCCCCGTTCTCTGCATTCCATCAGCTTGAAGGCGAAGAAGCAGGGCGGACCGAGAAACAGCGCGATGTCGATGATCACGATCATGGCCGTCGCCAGATAGATCGGGTCAAACGACGCGCCCGCCGACATTTCCTCGGCGAAACCGGCGGCGACGAGCAGTGACATGGCGAACGCCAGTGGCGCCAAATGGGTTTGGACGACCTCGAGGTATCCGAGCCCCCCAACGCCGTCGGGATGCGTCGGCGTCAGGCGAAGCTCCATTCGGGCCAAGCGCCACAGAAAACGCCACCAGAGCGCTAGCCGCCAAACCCAACGAAACGCCAGAAAGCGAAAGAGCGGCAGACAGACCATCCAGTACCACAAACCCGCCAGCGGCATGAGGGCCAAGGCGCGGCCCGATTCGAGCGAAGCGGTCTTTCCAGACAGATGAAGCTGCGCCGCGAAAAGAAACATCAGCACTGTCGCCGCGAGCGAGGTCGCATCCGGAATCCAGGAATTGCTCCAGCGGGCGAGGCTTCGAACTTCAGCCTGCAAGGCCGGTAGAGTAGTTCTCGACGCTACGCCGGAACGCAGAAGGGTCGAGAGAAACGCCCTCGCTTGCCGATCAAGCGTGGTTTCGCAAAAAAAGAGCAGCGGAATGACTGCCAGCAACCGAACGTGCCCGCCAATGACGGAGAGCGAAAAGAACTTTCCGCGATCGCCTTCAAGCGCCGCCAAGGCGACGAGGACGATCCAGGGGACCAGACCGAGCGCGATCCCCAGGGGCAGCGTATTCGGCCCCGGACGGACAAGGTTGAGCCGCCTTCCCAGCCTCTGAAGGGGGCCGCCAAGAAGCGAGAATTCGCTGAGCAGGTCGTCGGCGATTTGCGGGCTAGCGGCGGATTGGCTCATGCACCCCTTCCGATGGTAAGCGCTGGGTTCGTTCGCGCGACGTCTTGCCGCTTTTGCCGGCGACACCGACATACTACCGCAAGCGACTTCGCGCGAATGCCGCGCCGATGATGCGCCCGCCTTCCGCAGCGCACGCGTAGGGCGCGCGTTAGACAAGGAACGACGCCGATGGCGAACTACCCCTTCACCCGACGCGATACGCTGCGGCTCGCCGCAGTTGCGGCGCTTATCCCTGGATGGGCGCGCGCCGAAGGCGCGACAAAGGTCGTGATGCATAAGAGCCCGACGTGCGGGTGCTGCGGCGCGTGGTCCGCGCGTATGCGCGAGGCCGGCTATGTCGTCGAGGAGATCGTCGAAGCCGACATGCCGTCGGTGAAGAAGCGCCTCGGCGTGCCTGACGCGCTGTCCTCCTGCCACACGGCCGAGATCGACGGCTACATCGTCGAAGGCCATGTCCCCCCACAGGCGGTCGCGCGGCTCCTAAAGGAGCGGCCGAACGCCGTCGGCCTCGCCGCGCCGGGCATGCCGGCGGGATCGCCGGGCATGGAGGGCGGCGCAGCGGAAGTCTACAGGCTGTATTTGTTCGACGCTTCCGGGGCGCGCCCATTTGGCGACTGGCGGGGCGACAAGCCCGTCTGACCAGATTCGGGCGGCGCGGCCGATTGATCGGGCGAAAGGCCGAGATAGCGGGCGGCGCCGCGGCCGGCCGCCAGTCCGGTGGCGAAGGCCGCCTGCAACAGATAGCCGCCCGTCGGCGCGTCATAGTCGAGCATCTCGCCCGCGACGAAAACGCCCGGCAGCTTCTTGAGCATCAGATTGTCGTCGAGTTCGTCGAAGGAGACGCCGCCGGCGGTGGAGATGGCGCGCTCAAGACCTGCGACGCCTGTGACGGTGAGCGGCGCATTCTTGATGAGCCCGGCAAGCGTTTCCGCGTCGCGCGGCAGGCCGTCCCCGCGCGCCTCGCGCAGGAGGCCGATCTCGACTTTCGAGAATCCGGCCTTGCGCAGAAAATTTGCATGCGACTGTTTCTGCGGACGCCGCGACAGCTTGCGCGTCAGACAATCGAGACTGGTGTCGGGCCGCAGATCGATCGACAGCGTCGTCGGGCCGTGTTTTTGCGTGACGTCGCGCAGCTGCGAAGAGAGCGCGTAAACCGGCCCCCCTTCCAGTCCGGCGCGCGTGACGACGACATCGCCGCGCGCCGAAGCCGCGCCGTGGCGCAGCAACGCCGTCTTGATCGGCTGGCCTTCGAAATCGGCGCGAAAGATCGCGCTCCACTCGATCAGGGCGCCGCAGTTGGCGGCGACGAGCGGC
>NZ_JAMRYX010000142.1 GCF_024448135.1 Methylocystis suflitae | reverse complement strand
TCAGACTGATGAGAGTCTTAAAGGCCCTTCGAGTTCTGCGGGCAACCGCACTTGTCGTCGCACGCTTTCTTGGCGGTCTTGATCTTGCTCATGTCCGCCGTCCAGCCCTGCTGGTCCTTGAGATAGGCGTCCTCGCACTTGCTGGCGCAAACGGCCTGATCGTCCTCGGCGTGCGTGTCGCAGCTGATGCGCGTCGCCTGGTTCGGAGCGCGCAGACCGACGCCGCCGTCGAAGGCGAACGACGGCGCAGTCGTCGCCAGGAACAGGGCGGCGACGGCCGTAAGGGCGTATTTATGCATATGTTGATTTCCTCTTCTTCGCGTCGTGAGTTTTTTGTTTTTGTCGAGCGCTGCGTTGAAGACATTGCAACCGCAACGACTCGAATTCAACGCAAAGCGCCGGCAACGCTGTCGGAGGACTCTCTTTGAGTCAATGGTTTTTTTGGCGATATCTAAGGGACGAGTTGTCGCAACACGTAAGGAAGGATGCCGCCATTTTTGAAGTATTCTAACTCGTCGAGCGTATCGATGCGCGCAAGCAACGGCACAGTCTTGGTGGACCCATCCGAGAACGTGATCGAAGCGACCAGAGTTTTGCGTGGCGCTAGTCCCTCGCGCAAGCCATGGATGGCGACGGTCTCATCGCCTTTGAGTCCGAGCGTGTCCCAACCTGTTCCCTCCGCAAAGGTCAGGGGCACGACGCCCATGCCGACGAGATTGGAGCGGTGGATGCGCTCGAAACTCTTGGCGATCACGGCGCGAACCCCGAGCAGCATGGCGCCCTTCGCCGCCCAGTCGCGTGACGAGCCATTGCCATATTCGGCGCCGGCCATGACGACCAGCGGCGCGCCCTCGTCTCGATAGCGCATGGCGGCGTCATAGATCGACATGATGTCGCCGCCCGGATAGTGCTTGGTCAATCCGCCTTCCGGCGTGAGGCCTTTCGCATCCCGCATAATGTGGTTCTTGATGCGGATGTTGGCGAAGGTTCCTCGCATCATCACTTCATGATTGCCGCGACGCGTGCCGTATTGATTGAAATCGGCGGGCGCGACGCCATGCTCCATCAGCCATTTGCCGGCGGGCGAAGCCGCCTTGATCGAGCCGGCGGGCGAGATGTGATCGGTGGTGATCTTGTCGCCAAAGAGCGCGAGGATGCGTGCGCCGACGATATCTTCCACCGGCTTGGGCTCGCGCTGCAGACCGACGAAATAGGGCGGGTCGCGCACATAGGTGGACTGGCCGTCCCAGGCGTAAGTCTCGCTGCTTGGCGCTTCGACGGCGCGCCAATGCTCGTCGCCCGCAAAGACGTTGGCGTAGGTCTCGCGAAACAAATTGCGCGTCACCTGATCGCGGACGAAGGTCGCGATTTCCGCATTGGACGGCCAGATGTCGCGCAGATAAACCGGCGCCCCGGCGCTGTCGTGTCCAAGGGGCTCCTTCGTCAGATCGATCGCCATCGTGCCCGCGAGCGCATAGGCGACGACGAGCGGCGGCGAGGCGAGGTAATTCGCCTGGACGTCGGGATTGACCCGGCCTTCGAAATTGCGATTTCCCGACAGCACCGAGACCGCGACGAGGTCATGCTCATTGATGGTCTTCGAGATCGCCGGCGGCAGCGGCCCGGAGTTGCCGATGCAGGTCGTGCAGCCGAATCCGACAAGATTGAAGCCGAGATCGTCGAGATATTTCTGCAATCCGGACTTCGCGAGATATTGCGCGACGACCTGACTGCCCGGGGCGAGCGAGGTTTTCACCCAGGGTTTCGCCTTCAGTCCGCGCGCGGCGGCGTTGCGCGCCAACAATCCCGCGCCGATGAGCACGCTGGGGTTGGATGTGTTGGTGCAGGAAGTAATGGCGGCGATGACGACGTCGCCATGGCCGAGATCGAAACTTTCGCCTTCGACGCCATAGCGCTGCCCGAGTCCGTCTTCCTTCTTATATTCGCTCGCCAGAGCGCCGAGAAACGCCGAGCCGACTTCGGAAAGCGCGGCGCGGCTCTCGGGACGCTTTGGGCCGGCGAGCGACGGCGTCACCTCCGCAAGATCGAGGCGCAACGTATCGGTGAATTCGGGATCGGGCGCGCCGGACTCGCGCAGCATTCCTTGCGCTCGGGCATAGGCTTCGATGAGCGCGATGCGGTCGTCGGCGCGCCCGGACATGCGTAAATAGGAAAGCGTCTCCTGATCGATGGGGAAGAAGCCGCAGGTCGCGCCATATTCCGGCGCCATATTGGCGATGGTCGCACGATCGGCGAGGCTGAGATGATCAAGCCCTTCGCCAAAGAACTCCACGAATTTTCCGACCACGCCTTTTTTGCGCAGCATTTGCGTGACGGTCAGGACGACGTCCGTCGCCGTCACGCCTTCCTTCGGCGCGCCGGTGAGCTTGAAGCCGATCACTTCCGGCGCGAGCATCGACAAAGGTTGGCCGAGCATGGCGGCCTCGGCTTCAATGCCGCCGACGCCCCAGCCGAGAACGGCGAGACCATTGATCATGGTCGTATGCGAATCGGTGCCGACCAGCGAATCGGGATAGGCGAGTTCGATCGTCTTGCCGTCGATGCGCTCGGTGCGCGTCCAGACGGTCTGCCCGAGATATTCCAGATTGACCTGGTGGCAGATGCCGGTGCCGGGAGGCACGACGCGGAAATTGTCGAAGCCCGACTGGCCCCATTTCAAAAAGCGATAGCGCTCGCCATTGCGCTCATATTCGAGTTCGACATTGTGCGCGAAGGCCTGCGGCGTGCCGAAACTGTCGACGATCACCGAATGGTCGATGACGAGATCGACAGGAACGAGCGGGTTGATCTTCTGCGCGGTCCCGCCCAGCGCGACGACCGCGTCGCGCATCGCCGCAAGATCGACGACCGCCGGCACGCCGGTAAAGTCCTGCATCAGCACGCGCGCCGGCCGAAAGGCGATTTCGCGTTCGGTCTTGCCTTTCTCCTCGAGCCATTTCGCGAAGGTTTCGATCGACTCCCTGGTGACCGAACGGCCGTCCTCGTTGCGCAGCAAATTTTCCAGGACGACCTTGAGCGAATAGGGCAGGCGAGAGACGTCTCGAAGCCCGTTTTGCTCCGCCGCCCTCAAAGAGAAATATTGATAGGACCGATTCCCGACGGCGAGCGTCTGGCAGGCGTTGAAACTATTGAGCGAAGCCATGGAAGGGTCCTTGCGGCGCGGGAAGGCGGAATCTTTCTAGAAAATTCCATGCCATGGGGGCAAATAGAAAAGACGCGAGCAAAATCGACCCGTCAGCTGCGTCGCTCGCCGCGCAGCGGCCGCTCCTCCATACGCGCGAGGAAAAGCAGGGACAGGGCCACGCAAACGGCAAGCGCCAGAAAAACGAGACGAAAGCTCGAAAACAAAGCGGCGCCGTCGACGTCCGTCTTCATCTCCTCAAGCAATTGCGCGCGGCCGCCGCCAATCGCCAGGGCGGCGAAAAGCGCGACGGCCGCCCCGGCCGCGAGCTGCCGAAAGAATTGCATCGAGGCCGTCGCGGTCCCCAGATCGCGCGAATCGACCGCGTTCTGCACCGAAACGGTGGCGACCGGCAGCATCGCGCCGATCCCAAAGGTCGTGACGGTGAGCAGGGCGTTGAGCAAAAGCAGCGAGCGGC
>NZ_JAMRYX010000141.1 GCF_024448135.1 Methylocystis suflitae | reverse complement strand
AACGGTTTCAGCGTCGATTTCGAGCCGCTCGCCTGAAAGCGGCGCTCGCGCGACAGGAGATCGCCCGGAAATGAAAGACAGTGACAAGCAAGCGCAACTGGCGATCCTCGCCGACGCGCTGACAAAGATCGTGGACGTGGCGACGATCGGGCCCGCGACAACCACGCCCATTGTCGAGTGGCTCGCGCGCTGCGTCGACCTGGCCGCCCAGGCGCTCGCCGCCGCCGCGACTTACGGGCCGCTGCCGGCGCCCCTTCCGCCTGTCGCGCCCGTCGAGCCGATGCCGGCGGACCAGGGTTCGCCAACCGCTCTGTAACGGGCGCTATCGGAACCGACCGAAGTTCGGGCGGACGCCTAACCGTCGTCCTTGTCCTTCGTGCACTTGCGACGGCAGGTCCGGCGAAGCGGTTAATCATCTTTTAGTCCATTTGAGGAATTTTCGTTTTGTCCATGGACAACAGAGGAACCGCGATGAATCTCTTTGCACGCGCCGCGCTCGCCACAGCCGCCGTGATGTCACTTGCCGGCTGCTACACGCCCCAGGATCGGGCGCTCGGCGGGGCGGC
>NZ_JAMRYX010000140.1 GCF_024448135.1 Methylocystis suflitae | reverse complement strand
TTCGTGCCCGCCGCCCGCGCTCACAATCACAAAAGCGTTCGAAACCGCCTCGCGCGGGTTGCAGATCACATCGAGACGAAAGACCTGTCGAGTCCACATCGCATGAGCCGTGTCGGACCAGGCCCGATGTCCGTTTTCATTGATGGCGCCTACATCCGCGCCGTTCCGGGATTTCAAACTCGACATTTCGAAATCATCATTGGACGCATCGAAACCGATGGACGCGTGGCGCGCCATTTTGCATCCGCGCCAAATATTTCGACGAGCAACGTCGATACTATTCGAGCTACGTTGCGCGCCCAAGGTTGGATTCCTGGTAGAAATGTCATGGTTTTCAGTGACGGCGATCCAGCGCTCAAAGGCGCCGTGATCCGTGCAGCACGACAGCAAGTCACGCACGTCCTCGACTGGTTCCACATCTCGATGCGGGTACGTCACATCGAGCAAGCTTTCGAAGGAATCCGTCAGTTTGAGCCAGAATTGAAGTCTTGTCTCCTGACATCGGC
>NZ_JAMRYX010000139.1 GCF_024448135.1 Methylocystis suflitae | reverse complement strand
CGGGGCGATACGCGCGCCTTCCACGAAGAACCGCACATCGGCGTCGTTGGGATTGTCGTTCGCGCAGGTGAGATAGATCGGTTGCGCCTCCGGCGCGCCGTCCGCCTTCGTTCCGTGCGGGAGAAAGCTTTCGGGACGGTACGACCAGAGATCGGCGTCGAGTTTCGCAAGGCGCGTTTCGCTCATCGCCTGCACGATGGCGCGCCAGCCGCGCGCACGGGAACGCTCCAGCAGCGTCGGCAGCGTCTGCTCCACGCTCGCGCGGGTGAGGTGATAGAAGGCGATCTCGGGCATGGCGGGCGCCTTTCGCTCCCGGGCTATGTCGGAACTCTCGACCGCGCGCAAGTCGAGGGTCAACCGCGATCAGCCTGTCGCCGCTCGCCTTGACACGCGCAATTTCGTATGACACTTGTAAATTGAAATGGTGATTGAAAAGCGACCTTGTGGTCATGGCGGCTGACCGCCCGTACCAAAGCCCCTTGCGCGAGGCGCAGGCGGCCATGACCCGTGAGCGTATTCTCATGGCGGCTAAAGACTATCTTGAGCAGAACCCCATCGAGAGCCTGACCTTGCGTAAGATCGCGGCGCTCTCTGCTGTTTCGCCGCCAACCGTCTATGCGCATTTCGCGACCATGGATGAGCTGGTCGCCGCTTTCTTCCTTTGGTTGAAGCCTCGGCTGGGACTCGACAGGCCGCTGCCGCCGCTCGACGAACTCCCGTCAATGCCGGAGCGATTGTTCCCCTTGTACGATCAATACGGGGCGCTGCTCAGGAACCTGATGAATCAGCCGTCCTGGGACCGTCAGCGTTACGCCGATCGGGATAATCGCCTGGGCGGCTGGATCGCCGGCATCGGCGGCGGATTTCCTGATCTGACGCCGACGCAACTGCGCCGCGGCGCCTTGGCGATCGCCTCGTACTGGAGCCCCACCCACTGGCGCTGGCTGATGGACACTTGCCGCTTCACCCCGGAAGAGGCGCAAGCGGTCGCATCCTGGGGCATCGGCGCGCTGATTGGCGCGCTGAAAACTGATCCCTCGGGTCTCGACCGGCTGCCGGTCCCGCCGGTCGCCAATGATGCGTCCGGAACACATCAGGGGAAGCCATGATTCACCACATCTCCATTCCCGCGCGCGATCCCGTCCGCGTCGCCGCCGTGCTCGCGGAACTCATGAAGGGCCGCGACTTTCCGTTCAGCGGTCCATTGCCAGGCGCCTACATGGCGATGAGCGGCGACCCGCAAGGCACGATGATCGAGGTGTATCCGGACACGATCGCCTTGGCCCCAGGCGAGGACGAGGCGCAGGTCGCATTTACCCCCGGACCGCCGACGACGGGTTACTTCCCCTTCCACGCGCTCATCTCCGTGCCGCTCGACCGCGCCGCGATCGAGCGCATCGGCGCACGCGAGGGCTGGCGGACCAAGTTCTTCGGCCGCGGCGCGCCTGGAAAGCCGCCAGTCTTTCGTCTTCTCGAATTCTGGGTCGAGAACCGCGTCATGCTCGAACTCGCCCCCAGCGACATGGTCCACGAATACGTCTCCTACATGCAGATCGGCCGCATAGAGGCCCTCATGCGGGAACGGATGGACGCAGCGACGCAGTGAACGATCCGTTCTTTATTTCCGACAGAGAGAGATCATGACCGCAGAGAGAATCGAGGACGTTTTGATCGTCGGCGCTGGGCCAACGGGTCTTTCGCTCGCGATCACGCTACGGCAACACGGGACGCCGGTGCGCATCATTGATCGGGCGACGCAGCCGAGTTCCGTCTCCAAGGCGTTGGCTCTGTGGAGCGCGAGCCTCGAAGCAATGCAGAGCATGAACGTCGTCGATGATTTTCTGCGCGGCGGCGCGCGGCTCAACGCGCTTTGCATTGGCGATGGCGGGCGACAACTGGCCCGCATGGAAGTTGGCGAGGGCATCGACAGTCCGTTTCCGTTTCCGCTGCTCCTCCCTCAGTCGGAGACTGAGCGTTTGCTAACCGTGCGGCTGTCGGCTTTAGGCGTTACGGTCGAGCGCGGCGTCGGACTCGCCGGGCTCGCTCAGGACGACGACGGCGTGACGGCGACCCTCAACCACGCCAACGGGCGAACCGAAACGGCGCGCGCCCGCTATCTCGTCGGTTGCGACGGCGCGCGGAGCGTCGTCCGAGGCGCGCTGGGCATTCCTTTCGAAGGCTCCACCGAGCCTCAGACCTTCTTGCTCGGCGACGTGCGCATCGACGGCGGCGGGTTGGACCACAAAAATATCTATCTCTGGTGGCGCCGAGGCGGAACCATCGCGTTGTTCCCCTTCGAAGAGGACACCTGGCGCATATTCGCTATGCGCGAGACCGACTCGGCCGCCGATATTCCGCCGACGCTCGACGAGTTGCAGAATCATGCCGATCGCTATGGGCCACCTGGCATGCGGTTGCGGGACCCGAGCTGGCTGTCAGCGTTCAAGATCAACGAACGTGTCGCCGCGCGCTATCGGGCGGGACGCTGCTTCCTCGCGGGCGACGCCGCGCATGTCCACAGCCCCGCGGGCGGACAGGGCATGAACACGGGAATTCAGGACGCCGTGAATCTCGGCTGGAAGCTCGCCTATGCGCTTGCCGGGATCGGCGATCCGACTCTGCTGCTCGACAGCTATGAACCGGAGCGGCGGGCGATCGCGCAAAACGTGGTCAAAGCCGCCGAACAAAAGCTGCATCTTGCTTTCAGCTCGGGCGCCGCGATGCGGATCGTCAAAGACATCGCGGTCTCGCTTCTCGGCAATCTGTCCGTTGTCCAGAAACGGCTCCAGATCGAACTTTCGGAGACCGAAATCGTCTATCGAAACGGCCCGCTCGTCGCGCTCGGCGCGCCGCCGCGCCGTCCGGGTCGCACTGACGTCGGCGCCCGAGCGCGCGACGCAATCCTGACCGTCGGGGGAAAGGATCAGCCTCTATGGCCGCTCCTCAGCGAATCGCGCCATACGCTGCTCCTGTTCGAGGACGCCGGATCGCCGATCGCCGCGCCGGAAGCAACCGACCTGGCCGGCAAGCAACTAAGCGTTCTCCGTGTGACTCCAGAGAACGATCCCAAGAAGCAGGTGCGTGCGCGTTACGGTCAGCGGGGACCTGGCTGGGTTGTGATCCGTCCCGATCAGGTGGTCGCCGCGCGAGGCGATGGAGCCGACCTGACGGCGCTGAACAACTATCTTGATCGCGTGCTGCGGCGAAAGAGTTCCGAGATCGCGGCAAACCACGAGCGGCTGCCTGTCTCCGAGGCCTGAGCGCGCCTTAAGTCTCGCCCGGCGTCCAGGAGGGCGGATCGCTTGCCGGAAAAGATTCAAGGCCAGCCTGGTAGACGTCGTCCTTCGGCGCCTCCCAAACCACGCTGATGGTCAGGGCGTTTTTGACTTTGAGGGGCGAAGAGGCCGTTGAAGCGGCGTATTCCGCCTCCATCCATTCAGCCGCCGAGGCGACGGAGCCCTTCAACACGACTTCTCCCTCGACGATCTCGACCGAGATCGACTTGGCGTCCGCCAGGGGGCTTTTGTCGAGGGCCTCGCGAATGGCGTCGCGAAGCCCTGCTGTGTCCATACCCGTCATCGCAGCCTCGGC
>NZ_JAMRYX010000138.1 GCF_024448135.1 Methylocystis suflitae | reverse complement strand
TATTTAGCCCCGAATGCAGTCTGTCCCTCAGTGGAACGTCCCATTCAAAGCGATAATCATTGTGCCACCACAATGGATGCTGCCTCCGCTTTGCTGTTTCCTTTCCATTTACAAACAGTTCACATTCATTGAACAGGCCTGGGAAGCGGATGTGCGGATTACTTTCGGCATCTCCAGGCGGTAGGACGACCTCTGTTCGATACCATATATCGCCGATCGCGCTCTCACGATCTGGTGTGCGAATTCCCTGTGCCTGAATATAGAGATCTGTCCGAATTATTTCCCATTGATCGACGGGATAATCCTTTCGCCGGTCTAGATCATACTCTCCGCCGTGAGCACGCCAAAACCCGAGATCGACGGGGTGGTCAAGCAAGCCCTTCGTCATCCCAGTTCCATCTGGGTCGCGATGGAAACTCCATTCCAATGGCAATTTGACTAGCAAGCGACCCTTCTCTCCGTTGACGAACGAGTTGAGCTCCCGGTACTGCTCAACCTCGCCGGGCCAAAATGCATAGCCTTTTTCGAACTTAGTCGAGGTGAATGCTTTGTTCATCTGAGTCAGGCCGTCGCGAGCGCGAAGGCCTTCTTCGCCTACCGCGACTGCCTTCCGATAATCAACATTTTTGGCGGCGGCTTCGACCATCGCGATGTAGGATTTGAGTGTCTCGTAGCCGAGACGCACAAAGCGTAACCGTTCTAAATAAAGGGCCTCATTGTGGGAAAGATGCCGGCCGAGCTCGCGCAGATTCTCGACAGTTTTCTCTGCTTCTATAAGCAACAATCCGAGATGCTGAACGAGTTGGGGCGTGAAAATCGCGGGGGC
>NZ_JAMRYX010000137.1 GCF_024448135.1 Methylocystis suflitae | reverse complement strand
CGAGACGCGTGCTGCGCACGCTCCTCAGGATGAGGAAGCCCTTCAGGCGCCTTCCATTTCCCAAAGCCCTCGCCTCTTCGAACATGAAATCGTCATTTCGGCGGCGGCGCTGTTGACCGGCGGCGCGCGCTTTGGAACAAGTTGCGCGTTTCAACACGCTTACGCGAGGCCGCTTGTGCTCTTCGTCGCCCTTTGCCTGGATAAGCCCAATCACGTCGATCTGCGCATGTCGACCCGCGCCGCGCATCTCGCCTTCCTCGACGCGCACGCCGCGCGTGTGAAGCTCGGCGGCCCCTTTCTCGACGGGGAGACCCCCGTCGGCTCCATGCTCATTCTCGACTGCGAGAACGAGGCGGCCGCCCGCGCTCTGCTCAGCGAAGACCCTTACGCCGCCGCCGGCCTCTTCGCCTCGGTGGAGCTGAAACCCTGGAAACGCGTGGTGGGAGCGCAGCTCTAGTGGCGCATTGGCTACTCAAAAGCGAGCCGTCGAGCTGGTCCTGGGATCAGCAGGTGAAGGCCGGCGCCAAGGGCACGTTCTGGAACGGCGTGCGAAACCATTCGGCGAAACTCAATCTGATGGCGATGAAGAAGGGCGAAAAAGGCTTCTTCTATCATTCGAACGAGGACAAGGCGGTCGTCGGCATCGTCGAGATTATCAAGACCTATTATCCCGACCACACCGACGAGAGCGGCAAATTCGGCATGGTCGACGTGAAGGCCGTGAAGGCTTTGAAAAAGCCGGTGACGCTGGCCGAGATCAAAGCCGAGCCGCGCCTCAAGGACATGGTGCTCGTCAATAATTCGCGCCTCTCCGTGCAGCCGGTGAGCGAGGAAGAATGGCGCGTCGTTCTGGAGATGGCGGGCGAGAAGGGGTAGAGCAGGTTCCGAAAAAGCAGACTTTTTCGCTGAGAACCTGCTCCAACATTTTGATTTTGCGCGATTTCTTATCGATCACATGATCCATGCGATCGATACGCGCTCACGTCAGCCGCCGTTCTGCGCCGCCTTGTCATGGGCGAGCGTCGGCGCGTCCGACATGCCGTGGTTGATCTTGTCGAGGATCTTCGGCAGTTCGTCGGGCTCGGGATTGAGGTCGCGCGCATGGTTCCACTGGAAATGCGCTTCGAGCTTGCGGCCCACCCGCCAATAGGCGTCGCCCAGATGATCGTTGATCACCGGATCTGACGGCTTCAGGTCGATCGCCTTCTCCAATTCGCGCACGGCGTCCTCATAGCGGCCCAGCCGGTAATAGGCCCAGCCGAGACTGTCGACGACATAGCCGTCGCGCTGCCGCAGATCGACGGCGCGCCGCAGCATCTTGAAGGCCTCGTCGAGGTTGGAGCCCTTGTCGACCCAGGAATAGCCGAGATAGTTCAGCACCAGCGGCTGATCGGGGTTGAGATCCAGCGCCTTCTTGAGATCGGCTTCCGCCGCCGGCCAGTCCTTGCGCCGTTCATTGGCGATGCCGCGATAATAGTAGAGCAGCCACAGACTCTTATCCGCCTTGGGCCGCAAATCGAGCACGCGCGTATAGGTCACGGCGGCGTCGGCGAAAGCCTTGCGCGAGCGCTGAAGATTGCCGAGCGCCGTCAACGCCTCCTGATTCTTGGGGTTGGCGGCGACGATCGCCGAGAGCGTTTCGCTCGCCTCTTTGCTTTTGCCGAGCGTCTCCAGCAGAAGCGCCGCCTGCACGTCGGCGTTGACGCGCAGCGGACTGTCTTTCGGCACGCTTTGATAAAGATCTATGGCGGCCTCTTCCTGCTTCATGCGCTCATAGACGTCGCCGAGCGTGACGATGGCGAGCGCGTTCTCCGGCGCAAGATGCAGCGCGAGGCGCAGATAGATGAGCGAGGCGAGTTCGTCGCCCTGGCGACCGCCGACGGCGCCAAGCCCGTACAGCACTTCACCCGCGCCGTCGTCGGCGGTGCGCACGAAGGGCGGCAGCGGCTTGCCCTCCTCGAGCGCGGCAAGGCCGGCGACGACGATCGGATGATTGGGCGCGACCTCGTCGAAGGCGAGGTAGAGCTGCTTCGCCTCGTCGCGCCGCCCGCGCGTCGCGAGAAAGCGCGCATAGGCGTCGACCAGCCGCAGCGTGTTCTTCTCGGCGGCGTAGGCGGATTTGAAGCGCTTTTCAGCCTCCGCCTTGTCGCCGCCGAGATCGGCGATCAGGCCCGCGTGATAGTCGCGAAACACCACGAAGGCGTCGTCGGTCAGCGTATCGAGCGTTGCGAGGGCGTGACGCGTGTCCTTGGCGCCGGCGTAACTCCATGCGGAGAGCAGC
This sequence comes from Methylocystis suflitae, assembly GCF_024448135.1. Lineage (GTDB taxonomy): Bacteria > Pseudomonadota > Alphaproteobacteria > Rhizobiales > Beijerinckiaceae > Methylocystis > Methylocystis suflitae. The sequence continues at coordinate 32,005 of NZ_JAMRYX010000137.1, read as the reverse complement.
GTCGAGGTGATGTCGCGGCGACGGTCGCCGCCGCCCTTTGCGAGTTCGGCGCGCGCGGCGGCGAATTTGCGATTCTTGATCTGATCGACGCCGCGGGCGAGATGCGCCAGCCCATTCGTGCGGTCATGCGCGATCACGCGGCCGGTCAGCGACAGGGCCTCCGACATATTGCCGTTGGCGAGCGCCGCGACGAAGGCGCGGTCGGCGAGATCGGCGTTTTTAGGATCGTCGCGCAGAGCCTCGCGGAAGAAGGTCGAGGCGGCGAGCGTGTCGCGCTGCGCGCCGGCGACGATCGCGGCGAGATAATTGCCCGACAGGCTGGTGCCGACCTCGAAAGGCCGCGCCACGACGATATTTTCCCGCGCCGCGAGGCTGCTGTCGCAGGAGAGCCCGAAGGCGCCCGATCCTGCAAGCAAGATGCACGACAGACGCGCCAGAGCGCGTCTCACGCGGCTGGCCGGAGACGCAAACAGAAGAGCTGAATTGGGCACTGGCGCTTCCCTAAAAGGCGACGATCGCGCGCGAAAGCCGCCTCACCGAGAACAGGCGGCCTAAAAGTCCAAAGTCGCGCCTAAAGATGGCTCTTTTGGGCCGATGACGCAAGGCGGAAGAAATCGCGCCAGGGCTTCTCCCCTTCGCAGGGAGAAGCCCAAGTTCGCAGGGAGAAGCCCAAGCGAAAGCTCACGCCCCCCGGATCGCGGCGACGATCTTTTGCGCCGCGTCGTCGAGATCGTCGGCGGGAATGACGTTCAGGCCCGACTCATTGATGATCTTCTTGCCAAGATCGACATTGGTGCCCTCGAGCCGCACGACGAGCGGCACTTTGAGCCCCACTTCCTTCACGGCCGCGATCACGCCTTCGGCGATGGTGTCGCAGCGCATGATCCCGCCGAAAATATTGACCAGAATGCCCTTCACATTCGGATCGGCGGTGATGATCTTGAACGCGGCCGTCACCTTCTCGGTCGTGGCCCCGCCGCCGACGTCGAGGAAGTTCGCCGGAAATTCGCCGTAGAGCTTGATGATGTCCATCGTCGCCATGGCGAGGCCGGCGCCATTGACCATGCAGCCAATATTGCCGGGGAGCGAGATATAGGCGAGGTCGTATTTCGACGCCTCGATCTCCTTCTCGTCCTCTTCGCTCTTGTCGCGCAGCTCGACCATGTCGGGGTGGCGATAGAGCGCGTTGTTCTCGAAGCTGACCTTGGCGTCGAGGCAGCGCAGCTTGCCGTCCTTGGTGACGATCAGCGGATTGATCTCGAGAAGCTCCATGTCCTTGGCCACAAAAGCGGCGTAGAGCTTTTCAGTCAGTGCGCCCGCCTGCTTGGCGAGATCGCCGGTGAGGCCGAGCGCCGCGGCGACCTGGCGGCCGTGATGCGGCATCAGCCCGGTCGCCGGATCGACCGAGAAGGTCACGATCTTCTCGGGCGTGTCATGCGCCACCTTTTCGATGTCCATGCCCCCTTCGGTCGAGACCACATAGGCGATGCGCGAGGTCGCGCGGTCGATCAGCATCGAGAGATAGAATTCCTTGTCGATGTCGGCGCCGTCTTCGATGTAGAGGCGATTGACCTGCTTGCCGGCCTCGCCGGTCTGCAGCGTCACCAGCGTCGCGCCCAGCATCTCTTTGGCGAAGGCCTCGGCCTCGTCGATCGATTTGGCGATGCGCACGCCGCCCTTGTCGCCGGCGCTGGCTTCCTTGAACTTGCCCTTGCCGCGCCCGCCCGCATGGATCTGCGCCTTCACCACATAGACCGGGCCGGGAAGCTTTTCGGCGGCGGCGCGGGCGTCTTCGGCCCGCAGCACGGCGACGCCGTCAGCGACGGGCGCGCCGAAGTCGCGCAGAACGGCCTTGGCCTGATATTCGTGGATGTTCATGGGCTATATCTCCCTGGCGCAATGACGCGCCGGCGCGATCGGAAAATCGCGCTCAAAGGGCATAGGCGGAGCCGTTTCGTCAAGGCGGCGCCGGGTCGCGGGGAGAGCGGCAAGGTGAGCTGCGAGGCTCGATCAAAGCGCGTCGCGTCGCGTCCCCGCGTGCAACTGAAACTTCGTGAGAAAAACCTGAAGCTTCGACAATAAAGCGCGGTTGATGCGTGTTCCGATGCCATGCCGCTTGGAACAATTCTTAGCCCGCCGGGTTCAGTCCGCACGGAGCTCCCCTCTCCCCCTCGACTTGGCGCTCGGTCAACTGGCCGGGCGCTTTTTCTTGAGCCGGGGCATTGGCGGGATTAGCTGAGGACTTCCCTCCCTTGCCTGGGATGGATCCACGTCACCTCCCAGGTCTGGCGGCTTTTTCTTTTGAACAGAGACAAATAAGTCACACTTAACAAATAAGTAGAATGACCGAATATTCGGCATTGATGCATATCAACCCTGCTGATTAATCTGCGTCTCAGTTGAACACTCAGAGGAGCAGAGCCATGAAGACAATTAAAATAGCGTCAGCTCTGTTTCTAATAAGCAGCGTATCAGCTTTTGCAGCCGACCTGCCTTCAGTTAAATCAGCGCCAGTCGCTGCATCTGCGCCGATGTGGGCGGGCTTCTATGCTGGTATCAATGCTGGCGGGACGTGGGCGAATAACACTGGCGCCTACTCCCATGGTATTCCTCTATATACTATCGATCGTTCTAACATATTCGGTAATAAGTATTTACCAGGAACAAATGCTGCTGCTATCGGCCTAACAGCCTCACTTGCGACAAACAGCAGCAGTGGTTTTCTTGGAGGCGTGCAAGCTGGATATAATTTGGAAGTTTATAAAAGTTTTGTTGTCGGCGCTGAAACCGATTTCCAAGGATTCGAAGTTGATAATTGGCCTGGACAGTTTCACTTCACATCTACGCCTTCAACTGTGAGGTCAGTCACCTATGGAGATATAACCACAACTACTTACACTACTATGCAGGCATCCAAATCCGTATCTTATTTAGGAACAGTTCGTGGGCGCGTCGGATATATCGTTACTCCTAACCTTCTTTTTTATGGAACTGGCGGCCTAGCTTATGGCGCTGCAAAGATTAGCTATTATGCCAGTCAGGAAAAAGTAGATCAAACCGACGAACTCGATCCAGGGAGTATTTCTACTTCAAAAGTATTGGTAGGCTGGACAGCTGGTGGCGGAGCAGAATGGATGCTTGCTCCTAACTGGACTCTGAAAGCTGAATATCTTTACTATAATCTTGGTGGCTTAAGCACAAGCAACGGTGGTTACTTTACAAGAGTTCATCAAGCTGGAATATATCCCGTACCAGATATTGTACCTGGCACTATAGTAGGCCTTGTACAAGCAAGGGCAGGCACGAATACTATCGATGGAAACATCGTCCGTGCTGGCGTGAACTACCACTTCAACTTTGCTTCATCGCCAGTGTCGCAAAGTTCTAATCAGTAATCACAAGGATGGACGAAATGCCAAGTCAGAAATGGCTTTTGAGCAGCGTTTCGACTGTTGCTGCTGATCTGCCATCAATGAAGTCAGCTCCTGCCCCAGCTCCTATGTGGACAGGCTTTTATGCTATTGAATGCTGGGGGAAATTGGGCAAACAATAATTCAGTGAACGTCACAACATGGCCCTTTACCGCTGGTTCTAACGGAAAATATTGGGCAACCGCTTCTCAGGCAACGGGATCGGTTTCAGATGGATCCATGTGATCGAGTGCGAAAAGCTCAGCCCAATGCTCTCCAATGCTCTCGTGATGACCAACATCGATAATCCCTTCGGCGAACGCGCCCAAAAATACTGGGATCGTCGCTACGATCTGTTTTCGAAATGGGATGAGGGCGTCGAAACCGATGAAGTGGGGCTGTTCTCCGTCAAGCCGGAGCGCTTTGCGCTGGAGATCGGCAAACTCCTGAATGGTCACGCCGTATTGGACGCCTTTTGCGGAATCGGCGGCTCGGCCATCGCATTCGCCAGATGCGGAAAGCGCGTCATCGCCGTCGACATCGATCACGCCAGGCTGTCCATGGCGAAGCGGAACGCAGAGATCTATGGCGTCTCGCAAAACATCGAATTTATCCATGACGACGTCATGGAGGCCTATCCCAAGCTCTCATTCGATGCGCTGAACATCGATCCGCCCTGGGGCGGACCGGACTATTTCAAGAAAGCGCGCTTCGGCTGGCGCGATTTCTCGCCGAACCCGCTGCCGCTTATTCGGAACGCGATCAGTTCGGGCGTTGCCGTCGCCGTCGGACTGCCAGCGAATTTTTCAGCCGACGAACTGCGCGAGCTGCCGCCTGAAACCGCCATACGGGAGTCTCGGGACGCAACGCGCGTTCTGTTCCGGACGGCTTATTATCCGCCGGTGGACTGAGGTCCATGACTCAAGATGCGACGATCGGTTCGTGAGTTAAGCTGTGCGGCTACGGTGACTAAGCATGCTCCCAAACAGCGCCATAAAATCCGCTCGATAATTCTGCCAGCCGGATTGTGCAAAGGCTCGGCAAATCTGTTCTTGGACCATTTCATTTGATCTTTGCGTACGCACAGCGACGTATTCTATGAGTTCGTGTGCGCTACGCTTTGCTGCAGTCCGCAGCGAGGCTCCTTGAAGCGTTTTGTCATAACTTTGAACGATATCGCGGATTCTTAGCTGATTGTCTGCAAACATGGCCCGCAAGTTCCGCTCGAACAGTTGTAAGTTTTCGTCCACGTAATTCATTAACCCAACTTCTGGCGTGAATGGCAGGAAATCAATTTGTCTTGCCAGCGCCTCATACTTAGTTAGTTGTGCATGATTGTTAGTCTGTCTCCATTGAGCAAGCGTCTCGTTGGAAACATCGGCGTCGAGAACAGCCTTTTGTACGCAGTGGCTGGGCAGCACTGATCTGTTCCGTTCCAAGAAAGCGACAACCTCGCGAAATCCGCCAACCGGCACTATCTTCGCTGTTGGGCGAGCCGCTTGATCCGGGATATGTTCGGTAGCGAACTGTTCAAAAAAAGCGGTCGACATGTCTCGTGCGAAAAGGTCCTCTACATAAATCCTTATATCAGGAAGGGTTTCCTCGTTTGAGGCTATGTTACCTATAGCGTAAGTAGGGAAACAGCCGTAGATTGGCTTTACCTCTCCGTCATCCTGTTTTTCTAAATAAATAATGCGCCGCCTGTCGATCGTTTTTAGTAGAGTCACCGAGTGTGTAGAAAATATTACAGTAAGAGACTTCGCTCTAGACTGTTCTTCTAGCAATCGTAAGAGCTTTATTTGAGCTCGAGGATGAAGCGCCATCTCAAGCTCGTCTATAATAACCATACTATTGTTGCTCACCTCTTTTATTAGACGAAGTAATTTTAATACGCATAACTCTCCCAAGCTGAAGTTCTTTTCTGAATGGTATATATTAGGGTTGACTCCTACGAGCAAAACAAACGCATCATTGCCGACACCGCGCGCTAGGTTAATTGTACGAAGCATCGAAAATTTATCCGTCTCAAAGATAGAATTTGCTGCCTCTACAATAAAATTGGCAGCACCCCTGACACGTTGAGGCTCGAAGTCTTCTGGACGCGGAGTAATCCGATCTGCTGTTGCCCCAATATAAATTACAGAAGCGTAACCAAATTTTCGAAAAAGGTCAGAATTACTCCTGGGGCGTGGCGTCCATCGTTCGCCTCTATATGCGTAGGACACCGATGCACCATTGATCTCATAATCCACGGTTCCATCGGAATGGTTGTCTAACCTGTCGGACTGTAGGGACATCGGAAAGTGGATAGGAAAAGCCATGGGGTGGCCAATTCGGCGAATGCACGCGAGAAGGGTTGTCTTGCCACCGCCATTCCCTGCAGTAAGGAGCCAAACGCCTCGGTCGGGGATCTCAAAGCGTAATCGTTGAATATTGCGGATTTTGTTTATTTCGATTGTGCCCATCGTAGCTCTGACGTTTCGCAAATTGTTGTTGTTTCGAGTGTGACTTATTCCAGACAAGCACATGATCGGCCGCGTTGGTCGGATTTTCCGATTCGGCTGATTCACTCGCAAGAGACCGTCAGTGCAATATGGCGGGGTTCGCTTCGGGCGGACAGCGGGCGTTGACAGCCCACATGTTCGCAGATGAATCTTGAGCGGTGTCGGTTGGCGCTCCCTAGGGGACTCGAACCCCTGTTTTCGCCGTGAGAGGGCGACGTCCTAGACCGCTAGACGAAGGGAGCGGGAAGGAGCGTTCTATAGACCGCCGCCGCCCGCCGGGCAAGCTGTCGCGCCAAGCTGTCGCGCAAGGCTCAGCCTCACGCGCCCGCCGACGTCTTGCGGCCGAGCAGCGTCCGCGTCGCGACGCGCTTCGCCTCACCCTCGGCGGCGAGATAGAGCGCGCCCTTGGCGCCTTTGGCGCCGCGCACCGCCTCATTAATGCGATCGATCGAAGAAGGTTTCGGCGGCGCGCCCGCGATCTCCAGCCGTTCAGCGGCGGGCTTGGCCGCCGGCGCCGGCTTCGCGGCGCGATAATCGTCGATCGCGGTCAATTCGCCGGCGATCACGGCGCCCTTCTCCAGCTCGATCTCGCCATAGGTGATCTTACCCTCGACGCGCCCGCTGGCGCGCACGACGAGCAGTTGCTTGATCTCGATATGATCGGAAATCCAGCCGCTGACGTCGGCTTCCGTGGCGCTGACATTGCCGCGGATGACGCCGCCCTGCCCGACCTGGATGACGCGCGCGGAGACGTCGCCCTCGATCGCGCCGTCGACGATGATGAGATCCGAGGCCGAGATTTCGCCCTTGAGCGTCACGCCGGCGCCGATATAGGCGACATTCTCTTCCTCGGGCCGAAAGTCCATCGCGTTCTTCGCCATCCCACGCTCCTCGGTCGCTTAAATGCGCGGAAAAGCTTACGTTGAGCGCGCCTCAATATCCAATGGAAAAAGCGCCTGCGACGGCTCAACCCGACTTGTCCGTCGTCTCCGACAGCGGATGCAGATCGCGCACCATCGCCCGCATGCGCTCGTCAAGCACATGCGTATAGATCTGCGTCGTCGAGATGTCCGCGTGGCCGAGCAGTTCCTGCACCACCCGCAGATCGGCGCCGTTCTGCAGCAGATGGCTCGCAAAGGCGTGGCGCAGCGCATGCGGATGCATCTCGGCGGCTGGCAGGCCGGCGGCGCTCGCCAGCGCCTTGAGATCGCGCGCGAAGGCCTGGCGCGTCAGATGACCGCTGTCGCTGTCGGCGGGGAAGAGAAAGCTCGAGCCGGCGCGTTCGGGCGCCATCTCCTCAAGCAGCTTGCGGTAGGAAAGCAGCGCGCGGCGCGCGCGATCGGTCAGCGGCGCCAGGCGCTCGCGCCCGCCCTTGCCGCGAATGGCGATGAAAGGATCGCGCGAATGCGCCGCGGTTTTTGGCAGCGACACAAGTTCGGAGACGCGCAGGCCGGTGGCGTAAATCGTCTCGAGCAGCGCATAGAGGCGCGCCGCCCGCAGCCGCTCGCGAACCGGCCGCGTGTCGTCATCAAGCCCTTCACTCGCGACCGCAAGCAGCCGATCGATTTCCGCCGTGGAGAATACGCCGGGCGCGCTGCGCCGCAGCCGCGGTCCGTCGAGCGCGGCGGCCGGGTCGTCGCCGCGATGACGGTCGACATAGAGAAACTTGTGGAACTGGCGAATCGCCGAAATCCGCCGCGCCACCGTCGCCGCCGACATGCCGCGCGGCTCCAATGAGGCGAGATAGGCGCGGATGTCGTCCGTCGTCGCGACGCCGGGATCGCGGCCGTTCGCGGACAGATGCGCGATGTAATCGGAAAGATCGCGCCGATAGGCGTCCTGCGTATTGCGCGCCGCGCCGCGCTCCGCGGCCAGCATGTCGAGAAACGCGTCGAGCTGGCGTGTTGCGCCGGCTTTCATGCGCTTAACTCCGCAGCGTCACTCCGCACAGGCGTCACGAATGACAGCCTTCACTTGTTCAACCGCTGCGCCGGGATCGTATAGGTCATCTGGCGCGGTTGCGGCGTCACATAAGCGACGATCGCAACCATTGCGCCGTAGACGATCGCGACGATGGCGCCGACGACGATCAGAAAGCGGATAAGACTCGGCAAGGATTCGACTCAGCCCCGGTAAACCTGAAGACTCTATTCGCCCGAACGCGCGTCGATTGCAACCCGCACGCGATGGGCGGCGCGGATGCGCTTGAAATTATCGGCGCAGGATGCGGCCGATCATGAAGAGACGTTCATGTTGGAGCAGGGACGCGCCGCAGCGATTCGCGCAACTGCAAGCGCAGGGGCGCCGACTAAGTTTAACGGCGCGCGCCGAAATTAGAAATGCGCTTCGGAGTCTTCGTCCTCGGGACGAATTTCGTGGCGCATGATGAGCGGCGCCTGCGACAGCGCGAAGATGAGCGTCAGCGGCAATATGCCGAAAACCTTGAAATTCACCCAGTCGTCGGTCGTCAGAATACGGCGCAGGACTTCATTGAGCCCAGCAAGCGCGAAAAAGAACAGGCCCCAGCGTATGGTGAGCTTGCGCCAGCCCGCGTCGTCAATGTGGATCGCCATGTCGAAGACGATCGGCAGCAGCAATTTGCCGAAATAGAGGGCGCCGATGAGGCCGGCGCCGAACAGCGTGTAAAGGATCGTCACCTTCAGCTTGATGAAGGTTTCGTCATGCAGAAAATAGGTGAGCGAGCCGAAGACCAGCACCAGCACGGCGGTGACCACCGGCATCGCCGGCAAATGCCGGGTGATCGCCCATGAGACGGCAAGCGTCAGGACGACGCCGGCCATTAGCACGCCGGTCGCGGCGAAAATGCCGTATTTGGAGTTGACGACGAAGAACAGCAGCAGCGGTCCCAGTTCCAATGCGAGCTTCAGCCAGGGATTGAGCTTGCGTTTTGCCGCGATGGCCGTTTCCTGCGTCATCTCTCTTTAGCTTTCCGCCTCTGACGTTTCTTCAAGCCCCGCAATCGCCCGCGCGAAGTCGCGCGCCGCGAACGGCTCCAGATCGTCGGCGCTTTCGCCCACGCCGATAAAATGAATCGGCAGGCCGTAAGTCTCGGCGATTGCGACCAGAATGCCGCCTCGCGCCGTGCCGTCGAGCTTGGTCATCACCAGCCCGGTGACGCCGGCGATCCGCTCGAAAACATCCACCTGCTGCAGCGCGTTCTGTCCGACGGTGGCGTCGAGAACGAGCAGCACCGCATGCGGCGCCTCGGCTTCCGCCTTTTTTATCACGCGGACGATTTTTTCAAGCTCGGCCATCAACTCGGCGCGATTTTGCAACCGCCCCGCCGTGTCCATGAGTAAAATATCGGCGCCCTGGTCTTTTGCGCGCTTGATCGCGTCGAAGGCGAGCGCCGCCGCATCGGCGCCTTCCGCGCCCGAAACGACTTCGGCGCCGAGCCGCGCGCCCCAGACCTTGAGCTGCTCAACCGCCGCGGCGCGGAAGGTGTCGCCCGCCGCAAGCACGACCGTCTTGCCCTCGCCGGTCCATCTTGAGGCGAGCTTGGCGATGGTCGTCGTCTTGCCCGAGCCGTTGACGCCGACGACGAGAATGATGAAGGGCTTCTTGCTGTCGTCGACGACGAGTTCTTCGGCGACCGGCGCCAGCACGCGCTCGACTTCGCGCGCCAGGATTTGGCGCACTTCTTCGGGCTCGATGTCGCGCTCGTAGCGCGCCTTGCCGACCGCCTCTGTGATCCGCGTCGCGGCGCCGACGCCCAGATCGGCCCGCAGCAGCACGTCTTCAAGCTCCTCGAGCGTCAGCGCGTCGAGCTTACGCTTGGTGAAAACGTCGGCGACGCCCTGGGTGATCGCTTGCGAGGTGCGCGAGAGGCCGCCGGACAGGCGCGACCACCAGGAGCGCTTTTCTTCCTCCGGCGCCGCTCGCTCAGGCGCCTCTTGCTCCGGCGCCGCCTGGGGCGCCGCTTCAGGCGCGGACGCGCTCTGGCCGCCGCCAAACAGGCGAGAGAACATGCCGCGCTTTTTGCCTTCGGTTTCCTGGCTCATTCCGGGGATGGCCTACACGAGTTACGCCGAAAGGGCTAGCGGGCGGAGCCCCTTGCCGCGCGCTTGGCGCGAAGGAACACAACGCCCGCAAAAATGGCGGCGCGCGCCGTGGCGCCGGAACATCCCGTGCAACGCCGGGTTGTTCTCGCGTCTAACGATTCGACGGGAGGCGCGCAATGCTCGCCAGGACGCGACAGCTCTTCGCCGGCGCACTCGGCTTGGCGCTAATCAGCGCCGCGGCGGGCCCGGCGGGTTCGGCCCTGGCGCAGTCCCCGGGATACCCCCCGGGCCAGCCCGGCTGGTACGGAAGGGCCCGGGCGCCCTCCTACGCCGGCGACTGTCGATTCCCCTATCCGCCGGGCTATCGTTACGATCTGAAAGACTGGCGCACCGGCTTCACCGATCGCGATTTCTCCTGTTACAGGCTTGAGGACGACTAACAACTACAGCCGGACGATCGCGCCGGATGGGTTGGCTAGACGGCTCTCCCCTGCTGCAGCCGGAGCAGCGCGTCGACGAGCGCGTCGACGTCCGTGCAAGTATTGTAGAAGGCGAGCGACGGCCGCACGGTGGCTTCGAGGCCGAAGCGGCGCAGAATTGGTTGCGCGCAATGATGGCCGGCCCGCACCGCGATCCCTTCGCGGTCGAGCGCCTTGCCGACCTCTTGCGAATCGTGTCCATCGAGCGTGAAGGAGAGCACCGAGGCTTTTTCCGGCGCCGTGCCGATGAGAGTCAGACCTGGAACGCTCTTCATCTTTTCGGTCGCATAAACGAGGAGATCGTGCTCGTAACGGGCAATCACCTCCATGCCGATGGCTTCGACATAGTCGAGGGCCGCGCCGAGCCCGACGGCGTCGGCGATATTGCCCGTGCCGGCCTCGAAGCGCTCAGGCGGTCCCTGATAGACCGTCTTTTCGAAAGTGACGTCGGCGATCATGTTGCCGCCGCCCTGCCACGGATCGAGATGTTCGAGCACGGCGTCCTTGCCGTAAACGACGCCGATGCCGGTCGGCCCGAACGCCTTGTGGCCGGAGAAGACGAAGAAGTCGCAGCCGATCGACTGCACGTCGACAGGCATATGCGAAACCGATTGGGCGCCGTCGACGAGCACGCAGGCGCCGTAGCGATGCGCGATCGCCGTGACCTCGTGAACGGGCGTAATCGTGCCGAGCGCGTTCGAGACCTGCGAGACCGCGACGATTCGCGTCTTCGGATTCAGCAGCCTCTCATATTCATCGAGAATGAGCGCGCCGCGGTCGTCGACCGGCGCGACGCGCAGCTTCGCGCCCTTCTCGGCGCACAGCATCTGCCACGGCACGATATTGGCGTGATGTTCGAGGTGTGAGACGACGATCTCGTCTCCCTCGCGCACATTGCGCCGGCCCCAGCTTTGCGCAACGAGATTGATGCCCTCGGTCGCGCCGCGCACGAAGATGATGTCCTTTACGTTCGGGGCTTTCAGAAAACGGCGGACTTTCTCGCGCGCTTCCTCATAGGCGTCGGTCGCGCGCGCCGCGAGCGTATGCGCCGCGCGATGAATGTTGGAGTTTTCATTCTCGTAGAAATAGGCGAGCCGGTCGATCACCGACTGCGGCTTTTGCGTCGTCGCGGCGTTGTCGAGCCAGACAAGCTGTCGTCCGTTGACGCTCTGGTTGAGGATCGGGAAATCGCGCTTGACGCGATAGGGATCGAAGAGATCGCGCGTGGCGACAGTTTTATCGCGCTGGCGTCCCTGCCGAGGCGCCGCGTAGATTCCGTCGCCGCCATAGGACGCAGGGGCCGCGCCACGCGGCGTCGGAGACGGGCGCGCGCCGGCGCCTGGCGAGTGTAATGCGCTATGCGCATCATCGGACGCGCCGCCGGCTTGGGCGAATTCCCCCTGCGTCGCGCCGCCTTGAGAATGACGCGAGACGCGTTCGTCGCCGCGCAAATCTCCGCCCCTCGTCTGCTGCGGCGAGAAGGGGTCGGGATGGCCATAGCCTGCGCCGGTCGACGGCGCGCGCGTTTCATAGCGTAAGGGCTCAGCCCGTCCAGGCGCCGGCGCTGTTGGAAGAAAATAATAGTCGCCTGGCGGTCGCGCGGCCGCGTCAGTCTCGACGAGCGAGAACTCCTGCGCAAGGCGGCGCGTCGGCTCGCTGTAATCCAGTTCGCCGGGGACCGACGATGTGGCGCCGCCGAGCGAAGCGCCGGGTTGCGGAATATCGGCGAGGCCCAGAGGACGCGTCGATGAATGCAAGGTCTGCGGCGCCGAGGGCGCCGGGACATTCGGGGTCGGCACAACGGAAGGAATCGTCGTCGGCGGAAAGTCCATCGGACCGAAAGGCGCGCGCGCCGGCGCATGCGGCGCGACACTCGTCGCGAGAGATGGCGCCGGAATATCCGTCAGACTGGGCGTCACGGCGGGAATGGCGGGCAAGGCGCCGGCAAGCGCCGGCGCGCCGGATTGTTGCGTCACGGCGCCGTTGGTCGGCAGCGTCGCATGGGGGAGCGCGCCAAAGAAGGCGTTGGCCATATGCGCGATGATCTGCGCGTCAGGCGCGGCGGCGTCATGATGCGTGAACGGATCCTCGGACGGCAGGCCGTCAACGGGAAGCTCGACAAATTGCGGCGTCTGCGGCGCAGTCGGCATATGCTTGCAACCTCAGTGAAGTGAAAAAAGGTCGGCGCACCGCGCCGACCCAGACAAGGCTCACTGATATTCGTCGGGATATTTGTGATATTTGCCGACGTCCACATCTTCGAGCACGCCAAGCGCGTCATGCGTCAGCACGGCCGCGGAGCAATAGAGCGAGATGAGGTAGGAGGCGATCGCCTTGCGATTGATCCCCATGAAGCGCACCGACAGGCTCGGCGCGACTTCTCCTGGGACGCCCGGCTGAAACAGGCCGACGACGCCCTGTTTCTTCTCGCCTGTCCTCAGCAGCAGAATATTCGTCTTTCCCGCTTCATCGACATAGAGCTTGTCGCTTGGGATGAGCGGCAGGCCGCGCCAGGTGATGAAGGGCGAGCCGAACAGCGTCACGGTTGGCGGCGGCACGCCGCGGCGCGTGCATTCGCGCCCGAATGCCGCGATGGCGCGCGGATGGGCGAGAAAAAAGGCGGGCTCCTTCCAGACTTTCGTAATGAGCTCGTCGAGATCGTCGGGCTGCGGCGCGCCGGTGCGCGCGCTGATCTTCATCGACGGATGCGCATTGGCGAGGAAGCCATATTCAGCATTGTTGATGAGCTCGGCTTCCTGCTTCTCCTTCACCTTCTCGGTGAGAAGCCGCACCTGCTCTTGAATCTGATCGTAAGGATGATTGTAGAGATCCGAGACGCGCGTCTGCACGTCGAGGATCGTCGTCACCGCATTCATCGAATATTCGCGCGGCGCATCTTCGTAATCGACGAAGGTCTCCGGCAGGTCCGCGTCGCGGTCGCGGGCCGGGCTGCACTGGACGTCGGCGTCGCTGAGCGCCGTCGACTCCTTGACCCGGTTGAGACGATAGATGCCCGCTTCCACCGGCACCCAGGGCAAGAAGGACACCAGCCAGCGCGGCGTAATGCCAGACCATTGCGGACGCGTCTTCGTCGCATTGGCGAGCTGGCGGGCCGCCGATTCGCTCAATGTTCGGCGAACTTCAGGTTCTGCGGTCATAAATCCTTTTCCCTCCACGAGACATCTGCGCGCGGGTCGACGCCTTTCGACGCCGCTACTCGCTTACTATAGCTTGTCTATAGAGTATACATATCTTATGGTCAAGCCTGGGTTGGCCCAATTGGCGAGCGAAAGCAATATGACGATGCTGCTTGAGACTGTTTCGAACGACCACGACATCGATGCGATCATTTCCGCCTTGAGCGCGCTGCGCCGAGCGTCGCAGGCGCAGCGTTACGGACATGTCGCGCCGCCGCAGCTCCCGTCGAAATTCGTCATGGCGTCGATCGTCGAGGGGATCACCGCAGTCCTTTATCCCCGACCGCCCGAACTGCCCTTCGACAGCACCGACGAATTCATCGCGTCGACGCTCAAGACTTGCCTTGGGGGCCTGCGCGAACAGGTCCGGCGCGAATTCGCGCTATTTCCCGTCGATGCGCCGAACGAACAGCCGCAGCCGCGCCCAAAGGACATCGTCGACGCCTTCGCGCGTGCGATTCCGCGCGTGCGCACGCTGCTCGACGCCGACATACGTGCGGCGTATGCCGGCGATCCGGCCGCGAAAAGCCTCGATGAGATTATTTTCTGCTATCCCGGCGTCGCCGCCTTGATCAAACACCGGCTGGCGCATGAGCTCTATCGACTCGGCGTTCCGATGATGGCGCGCATCGTCGCGGAAATCGCGCATTCGCAGACGGGCATCGACATTCATCCTGGCGCCGAGATCGACCAGGGCTTCTTCATCGATCACGGCACCGGCGTCGTCATCGGCGAAACGGCGCGCATCGGCAAGAATGTGCGGCTCTATCAGGCGGTGACGCTTGGCGCCAAGCGCTTCGACGTCGATGAAAACGGCGCGCTCGAGAAAGGCAAGCCACGCCATCCGATTCTCGAAGACGACGTCGTGATCTATGCCGGCGCGACGGTGCTCGGCCGCATCACCATCGGCCGCGGATCCACGATCGGCGGCAACGTCTGGCTCACACACTCCGTTCCGCCCGGCAGCAATATCACGCAGGCGAAAGCCCGGATCGAGCTCTTCGATCACGGCGCCGGAATTTGATTGCGCCGAAGCGCCAAAGTAACCGAAGCCAAGCGGGCCGGCGTCCCGGCCCGCTTCTTTGTCTCAGCGTCTATGCCGTCGCCTCGGCGCAGCCCTTCGCCATCGCCGCGCGCCCCGCCTCAAGAATCTCCTCCGGCGTCAGGTCGCGCACATGCGTCGCGATCGACCATACATGGCCGAAGGGATCGACGACCTGGCCATAGCGGTCGCCCCAGAACATGTCGGCGACCGGCATTTTCGCGCTCGCCCCGGCGGCGATGGCGCGCGCGTAAACCTCGTCGACATTGTCGACCATGAGATGAATGGTGACCGGCGAGCCTTTGAGCGCCTTCGGCCCCAACGCGCCCCATTCCGGCATTTCGTCGACAAGCATCAGCATGGAGTCGCCGATCCGCACCGCCGCATGCATCAGCCTTCCGTCGGGACCGGGCAGGCGCATCGTCTCCTGCGCGCCGAAAGCCTTCTTGTAAAATTCGATCGCGTCGGCAGCGCCGGCGCAGATGAGATGCGGCGTGATCGATCGCATGCCTTGACGATCATTCTCAACAGTGGCGTTCATGCTTTAACGTCCTTTCTTCAATATGCGTTTCAGCCCCTAACTTACGCAGCGCCTTGCGCAGCTTTTGTCCTTCGCTGTGCGAAAATTGCGCGTCGAGCGCGGCATGTTCGCGCCGCCAGATCGGCAGCGCCGCCGCGAGCAGCTCGCCGCCCGCGTTTGTCAAGAACAGTCTGCGCGCGCGGCGGTCCTTCTCGTCAAGACGCGTCTCCACGAACCCGCGCCGCTCCAAGGATTTCAGCGCGGCGGTGAGCGTCGTGCGATCCATGGCGAGCGCGTTGGCGAGCCGCCCGAGCGTCGGCGCCTGCGGCGCATTGAGCATCATCATCAGCGAGAACTGGCCATTGGTGAGTCGCAGCGGCGCGAAGGCGCGATCGAAGCGTCGCGCGAGCATGCGCGCCGCGCGCTGCGTCGCAAGGCAGAGACAGGCGTCGCGAACCTCATGAACGACCTCGATCGGCAGCTTCTTTGACATGGCGTCATTATGTTGATATCAACCTTTATCGCTTTTGTCCAGTTTTTCGTTCGAGGCGCACAGATCTCGGGATGTCATTCCCGACAGGCCGCAGGCCTGATCGGGAATCCAGAGTTCCACCGAGCACTTTGGGTGAAGCTCTGGATTCCCGATCGCGCGCAAAGCGCGCGTCGGGAATGACAGTGGGAAACCAATCGCAAGGAGCAGCCATGAATCCCAAAGTCAGAACCTGTATCGCCTTCAAGGATCAGGCGGAGGAAGCGGCGCGCTTCTATGTCTCGGTCATTCCCGATTCAGCGTTTGAAAGCGCCTTCCGCCGCGAGCCGGACGGGCCGGCGCTGCTCGTCTCCTTCACCCTCGCCGGCGCGCCCTATCAGGCGCTGAACATGGGCCGCGAGACGATTCACAATGAAAACTTTTCGATCTCGGTGATGACCAAGGACCAGCGCGAGACCGACGCGCTTTGGGAAAAGCTGCTCGAAGGCGGCGGCGCCGAGATCCAATGCAGCTGGCTGAAGGATCGCTTTGGCGTGCGCTGGCAGATCGTGCCGGAAGCCTTGCCGCGCATGTTCATGGATAAAGATCGCGCCGCCGCCGGCCGCGCCTTTCAGGCGATGCTCGGCATGGTCAAGATCGACATCGCCGCGGTCGAAGCGGCGTTTCGCGGCGATTCCGCTTAAGCCGAGCGCGCGCGCCGCCCCTGGAGCGCTTATCGATCACCATGACTCATGTGTTCGATAGGAATCGTCACTGCCGACACGCGCGCTTAGGCGCATGCCTCGATGTCATTCCCGACGCGCGCACCGCGCGCGATCGGGAATCCTAAAAATCCCGATCATTCGCGAATCTGCTCTGGATTCCCGATCAGGCCTTCGGCCTGTCGGGAATGACGCCGGGCGCTCGAAACCAAACAGTGGAGCTGGTTCTCATCGAAAAAGTCTGTCAACTTTTTCGGAACCTGCTCTGGCGGCGACGGCGTTCCACTCCTTCTCCCAGAAGTCGGCGACGCCGAAGCGCGCAATGACCGCGCCTTTTTCGTCGAGAACGATCACCTCATCGAAATCGACGACGTCGAGCGCCTTGGGACTGGAGAGTTCCATCTCGAAGAAGCGGCTGACCTCGGCGATGACGCTCGCCGCACTGGAAGATTCCCGCTCATATTCACGCAGCGGCTTCAGCTTCACATGGCCGCCCTCGGTCTCAATGAATTTGACTTCACGAACACGATAAATCGCCATTGTCTTACCCTCGCCAGCGCGGGCACATGTGTGTGAAATTGGTTGCGCAAGCGGCGCGTCAAGAGGGATAGCGGGACCGTCGCTGTCGTTTGGAAACATGCGAGCAAACCTGCCATTCCCGACGCGCGCCTTGGCTATGGGCCACGATGTCATTCGCGAGGCGCGGACGAGCAAACCTTTCATCCCGACGCGCGCATCGCGCGCGATCGGGAATCCAGAAAACGATCATTCGTGAATTTTGCTCTGGATTGCGCCGTGCGCCGACTCCATGCTGAGGCAACGTCATGGCCGCGGCCCCAAGCACGTGCTTCTGGGTAGTGGGTCGGTTTGGAAATTTATTCTGCGTGGGCGATCGCTCTCAGCTTAGCAAGGCTAACAACTCTTTGACCGTTCCTGCCTTCCTTCCTGGCCTTCTCCCAAGCCGGAGCACCCGGCCCGTCGTAAACTATTTCAGCCTCTTCGGGCGAAAGCACCCGAAGTACTACCAGCCTGTCGCAAGTATCGTACATTGCGATAGACTTCCCCGCAGTCATCTTAATCTGCACGTCGTGACCATTGGCGTCGCATGCATCGTGACCAGGATGCGAGTTCCTATGAAGAGTGAGGCCTAACGCTTCTGCGGCGATTACTTCGCCGATTGATCCAACTAAATGGCCGTCAGGAGTGAATTTACGGCCGTATTTCTCGCCGTAATGGGCATCTAATTCTTCGACCGCCTTATAAATAGAGGCGACAGCTTTGGGCAACTTCAATTTACGCCCGCACCTTTCGTCGGCCGGGCGTTTCCCGCCTTTGGAGCCGGTAGGCATTAATGCGCCTTTTTGCTTGATCTGAGACGCCCCAATATGGCTTGGACTTCCGCGAACGTCATAGTTTCCGAACTCCAACCCGTGCCCTTGGGCAGGTCTTCTAAAATCTGCTTGTGTGTTCTGCCGTCGAAGACGACGCGCCGCAGAAATGCCTCTATTTTCTTGCCTTCCGAATGGGGATCCGCCTGACCTCCTAGCTCTAAGGTCTCGCGGCCCTGTTCGATGCAATAATGTGGCGCGATGCCTGCTCCGGATACGCCCATCCTAATCATTGCCTCATTCCGGGGAAATTGCCCATGTACAAAGCTGGCAATGATGCCTCGCACATATTCCTCTGGGTCCTTCAACGTGGGAAGGACATCCTCGATACGAGAGTCTGAACGCATGGTTTGGGTTCCTCCTAACCTGAGCGAGGCGGGTTTACCGCCGCTTTCCTATCTCAATGTTTAGAGGTCATTGGGTGTAGGACAATTCACCTAAATAATGACCTATGATTGCCATTCGGCGGGGTCTTGCCCTCCCGTTCAAATATGTGGCTGAACATGTGTTTCCAGAGCACGCGAGGGCGACAGTCTTCCATCCATTATGTAAAATAGCGGTGCTGCAACATATTGTACTGTATGATCTCGTTGCCCTTAGGCACATTAGCCATGTCGAAGCCTCAAAAACCGCGCAAATGCATTTTCTGCGGCTCATCTCGTTTATCGAGAGAGCACTTTTGGCCTGTGTGGGCCAGAAAACTTCTAAACGTCACAGGCGATGCTCGAACTGTAGCTACTTATGACCACGCTCTTGGAACCGCCGTCCTCGTCCGAGAGGATAAAAGGCCCGGACACTTAAAATCCATCCGCATTAAGTGCGTATGCGCAAAATGCAACAATGAGTGGATGGGCTCCATCGAGGAAAGCGCGAAGGATTGCCTCACAAAGCTAGCGACTGGCGCATCTTACACTCTCAGCGAGATTGATAAATCCACCGTTGCTACTTGGGTTGCCTTAAAGGTCATAATTGGAGAACACAATGACGCTGCAAAAGCTGTTTCACGTCAGACGGATAGATCGCTATTCCGAGAAAACAGAATACCTCCGAATGGATTCCGGATTTTAATAGCTGCATGCGGCGATGCGCGATTAGAAACCGTCTTCGCAAAAACAGCATCAAAGGTCATGACCCGGCGCCCAACCATCAACGAACTCGATACAGGCCTCCCCTATAACATACAATGCACAAGCTTCGGGTTTGGACGACTCTTTGTCCACGCAATTTACACCACTACAGATGCTGATCTTCAGCCCATCTTTAATGAGGCCGGGATAGTCTATACTCTTTGGCCTCTCTCTGAGGAGCCAATCACGTGGCCACCTAAACGTTCGATTACTTACGATGAAGCTGCTAGTATCGCCAGAACACTTCTTGATATCGATAAACTTCCTGACGTTACTCGTGTCTTCAAAGTCTAAGCTCGCCGACGCACGGGGCATTATGCGCGCTCTTGACATTCCCGGAATAAATTCCTATCCTCTGCTCGCCTTCGTCAAGCGAGGGCGCGGCTCAGGGTCGAGCGGCGCCGGCGAAGGACGGATCCGGCGGGACGAACGACCCTCGTTCCCTGGTCCGGCGGCGCGTCGCCGGTCTGGGCTTCTCTCCTTTGCGCGGAGACGCATGAGCTCTTCGATAAGCGCAAGCTTACCGAAACTCATGTGCAGGCTTTGAAAGCCCGGACCACAATATCCGACGATGGCGCAGGCGTCGGTTACCCGAACGATGGGGAGCGGCTCCCTCAGCCCGGAGGCGGCGAGACGACGCGATCCGTGTCCGGGAGAAACCGGCCGTCGAAGACATTTTTTGCGCTGCGGCCAGCGACGGCCGGGGCGTCCCGGACCGCTCGCCCCCCGCGCCTTAACGGCGGCGGGATATTTTCGCGCGCCCGCTGCTTGGCGCGTCTTTTCCTGGCGCGCGCCTTCGCTCCAGCACACATCCAGCGCCGCGCCGCAACAATCGGATTCATATCAGCCTCGTCGCCTTCGCATCAGTATTACCGCACGCGTGCGACAATGCGCCCTACGGCGCATCGTATTTCGTGGCGAGATTTCTGCTTTGCCAAGTCTTTGGCAAGATAACGGGCTCAGCCGCCGCTTAGAATAACTCAGGTGAGCTTACATTATGGTCCGGATTGCCCCTTAAACGACGAACTATGTCTGAGTTCAGACAAAAGGAGCAAAATCAGTGGCTAATGTGACATTCTCATCACCCATACTTGCGCGCGACATTACTGTCTATGCGATCGCCGGAGACCGCGGCACGATTCTGGCGGTGGCCAAGGCCCATAAAATCCCCATTCCCTTCGACTGTCAGGACGGCGAATGCGGCTCCTGCCTCGTCGAGGTCACGCATCTCAGCCGCAACCCCAAATACGGAATCGCGCTGACGGAAAAGGAAAAGGAGATGTTGCGCCAGCTCGGCAAGATCACCAAAGCCGAGATCGAGGCCGCCGAAGTCAACGACATGCCGCCGCGCTATCGCCTGGCGTGCCAATGTTTCGTGCGTAACGAGGACATCCTCGTCAAATTCGAAGGCGATCAAACGCTGCCCGCGCAAGGCGCCCATATCACCCATGCCGCAAAGCGCTTCACCGGCGGCATCGAGATTTCCACGGTGGATGAATTCATGGGTTACGCCGTGAAGGTCGAAGAAGACGCGGCGATACATTTCGATGAACTCGCCGGCATGATGGAAGGCTGCGGCAACGCGGAAGTCGCCAAACTGTTTCGACAGCTCGCCGGCTTTTCACGCCTGCATCTCGCCGAGGCCAAGAAGCGCGCGGGATCGATCGACCTTACGGCCGTCATCCCGCCCGATTACGTGTGGCCAAATCACGCGACTCCGGAACGCACTGAAATCTGGGCCGCCGATCCAACGCTGTCGCGGCTCGACGGCTTGAAGGCCGCGCTGCAAGGCGAGCGCCGAGGCTATGAGTTTTATCGGGCCGTCGCCGCCAAAACCAAATCGCCCGAGATCGAAGCGATGGCGAAGGAATTCGTCAAGGAAGAGGCCGAGCATGTCAAAATTCTCGAAGCCTGGATCACGCGCGAAGAATGGACCATAAAGAACCCGCCAAGCGCCAACGCTTGAGCGAGGAGCCTAATAAACGGCTTGAGGCGGTGGCGGCTTTTTTGCCGCCGCTCGCTTACAAATCTAAGCTCGGCGAGCTGAGGGTGGGACATGGAATCGGTCGAGGAATTTCTCGCTTATGCAATCCATCTGGAATTCGAGGCGGCGAACCGCTACGGGCAGCTGGCCGACGCCATGGAGTCAGGCGGCAATCACGAAGTCGGCAAACTGTTTCGTCGATTGGCGGATTATTCCAGACTGCACCTGGCCGAGGCGCAGGCCCGCGGCGGCTTTCGTGAATTGCCCAAGATGAGGCCGGACGAATTCGTCTGGCCCGGATTGGAGAGCCCAGAGACGGCGGCGATTTGGGCCGCCGATCCGTTCATTGGACGCGAACAGGCTCTTGAGATCGCGCTCGACGCCGAGACCGCGGGTCTCAAATATTACCAGCACGTTCTCGACACGACCTCCGACCCCGATATCAAGACGCTGGCCAAGGAATTTGTCGCGGAAGAGCTTAGTCACGTCACTGAACTGAATAAGTGGATCGCCGCGAACAAGGCCGGGAAAACGCTGACCGTCGATCCTTGAGGTCATCGTTTCGACATCAGCGCACTTGCGCCACCACCATGGCGACGTCGTCCGACGCCGGCGCCGCGCCGCGGAAGGCGCGCACGTCGGCGAGCACCGCCTTGATGAGGTCGCGCGGCGAGAGGCTGCGATGCTGCATGAAAGCGGCGGACAGGCGTTCGAGTCCAAAGAAGTCGCCCTGGCGGTTTTGCGCCTCGGTGATTCCATCGGTGTAGAACAGCAGCTTGTCGCCCGTGGCGAGTTCGAGGCTCCCCTCCTTGAAATCGACCGCGCGCACAACGCCGAGCACCAGGCCGTCGGCGTCGAGCTGCACGCACACCGCGCCGTCCGCGCGCAGCAGCAGCGGCGGATTTTGGCCGGCGTTGGCGTATTGCAGCGTGCGCGTCTGCGGCAGGAAGCGGCAATAGAACATGGTGATGAAGAGGTCCGCGGCGGTCAGGTCCTCGTGCAGGAGCTCATTGAGGTCGCGCAACAGCTCCGCCGGCCCGCTCAAGGCGTTCGTCGCCTTTCGCGTTTCGGCGCGCAGCGTGCTGCGCACTTCGGTCATGATCAGCGCGGCGCCGACGCTATGGCCGGAAACGTCGGCGATGACGATGTCGACCACGCCGGAATTTTCGAAATAGTCGAAATAATCGCCGCCGACATGGGTCGCCGGCACGCAGATTCCGGCGATCTCCATATGCGGGGTGCGCAGCGGCGCGTTCGGCAGGAGCGACAGCTGGATCTGCTTGGCGATTTCGAGTTCGTGGCGATTCTCCTCGACTCGCCGCCGGTCGGAAATATCCGCGTGAACGCTGACGAAATGGGTGATGCGCCCCGCCTCATTGGCGACCGGCGAGATGGAGAGTTCGTCCCAGAAGGAGACGCCGTCCTTGCGGTAGAATTTCACCACCACCTGGCAGCTGGTGCGATGCACGATTGCGTTACGGATGGCTTCGAGCGCCGCGGGGTCCGTCTCCGGTCCGCGCAACAGATGCAAACTGTGCCCGAGCAGCTCTTCGCGGGTGAAGCCGGTGATCCGGCTCAGCGCCGGATTGACGTAGATGTTTGGAACGCGAGGCGCCTGCGCGTCCCAGACCGCAATGCCGATCGGCACCGCTTCGATCGCGCGGTTGCGCACGCGCAGCTCGTCTTCGAATTTCTTGCGCGCGGTGATGTCGTGGTCGACGCCGCGCCATTTTATCAGACGGCCGGCTTCGTCGAAGATCGGCGCGCCGGTCGACTCGGTGAAGACGTCGCCGCCGTTTTTGTGCCGGTAGTGGTTGACCACGCGATGGAAGGCCCGGCCCAGCGGGATCGGGCGCGGCGGCGTCTCCAGAGCGGCGTCTTCCGCGCTCTCCCTGGCGAAGAGATCGAGATAGGACTTGCCGATCACCTCTTCGGGCGTCATGCCGAGCACGTCCTCGACGGCGCTGCTGCTATAAGTGTAGCGGCCGTCCTGATCCTGCTCCCACAGCCAATCGCCGGCCATGTCGGCGATCTGCCGGAAACGCTGTTCGCTCTCGAACAGCGCCTCCTTGTCGCGCTTCTGTTCGGTGATGTCCTGCTGGATGGCGAGATAATGGGTGATCTCGCCGCTCGCGTTACGCAGCGGCGTGATGATTTCGGAAGCCCAATAGAGCTTGCCGTCCTTTTTTTTGTCCTGGATCTGACCGCGCCATTCAACGCCGGCGCGAATGCTCTCCCAGAGCCGCCGATATTGATCGCCTTCGGTCCGCTTCGATTGAAGCATCCGCGGATTCCGGCCGATGAGCTCATGCGGCGGATAGCCGGTCAGGTTGGCGAAGCGGCTGTTCACATATTCAATTTCGCCATCCTTATTGGTGATCATCACCGCGATCGGACTTTGCTCGACGGCGGCGGAGAGGGTCAGCAAACGGTCCTCGGCGTGTTTCAGGCGGGACATGTCGTGGGTGACGCCGACGAAATAGCGCGTTCCTTCGAGCCAGATTTCGCCGATCGAGAGATACATCGGGAAGGTCGTGCCGTTCTTGCGCCGTCCGACGACCTCGCGGCCGACGCCGATGATCTTCTTGACGCCGGTCTCTCTGTAGGCGGCGAGATAGCCGTCATGCGCCTCGCGATAGGGCGACGGCATCAGCATCTTGACGTTTCTTCCGAGCGCTTCTTCGGCGCGGTAGCCGAACAGCTTCTCCGCGCCTCTGCTGAAGAGCAAGATGTCGCCGACCTCGTTGATTACGACGAGACCGTCGACCATGCCGCCGAAGATGGTTTCGAGCTTCTTCGTCGTCTCGTCGAGCGCGTTCGCCTCATTCGGCCCGTCGATAGAACGAAGTTTGAGCAACGATCCGCCATCGCCATTGCCGGAAAGCGCGTCGATCTCGCAGCGAACATCAAGCGTTTGTCCATCCTTGCGCCGAATGCGCAGGGACAGCCGCTCGCGGCCATGCGGCGACGGCGACGGCGACGGCGACGGAGGCTCGCAATCATCGGCGTCTGGCGCGAGAAGCCGCGGCAAGAAAGGCTGGCCGCGAAGCTCCTTTTCGCAATAGCCCGTGAGACGTTCGGCGGCTCGGTTCATCGATCGCAGGGCGCCTGACGCCTCGAGGATACAAAGAGCCCCATCGAAAGCGTCGAGAATGGCGCGATCGGCCGCGACGGTTTCCATGCGCTACGAAGCTCCTGATTCCGAGGACGCGCGGCGCGGCTGTCGCGCCCTGTCCGCGTGCCCCGCCCTGCCGCTGCGATAAGCGGCGTCACAGGCGTCGACCAGGGCGTTCAGCTCGGCGACGAAGGCTGCGAAAGGCGTCAGCGTCGTCAAGAGCGAAGCCTCAAGCTTGAACGCCAGCCGCTCAAGCCCGGCGAGACGAAACTCCAGGCCGACATTTCGAAACATCGCCCGCGCGTCGGCGATTCCGCTCAGCAACTGCATGGACGCGATGCGCGCGGACGCATCCCGCATGCGCGCGTCGAGCGCGGCCTGCAACTGCTGCTCCCAGAGGTCTCTTGGCTTCACGTCCGCGAGAAGCGCGGTAAGCTTTTGCAATCCAAACAGATTGGCGGCCTTATCAAAATACGCGCCGGCGACCCGCATGTCCTCTCCCGATTCGCGGGTAAGCGCGACAAGGAAAGGAAAATTCCGCAGCCGATCGAAATAGGGAGCCGCCAAAGGCTGGTCGT
This sequence comes from Methylocystis suflitae, assembly GCF_024448135.1. Classification (GTDB taxonomy): domain Bacteria; phylum Pseudomonadota; class Alphaproteobacteria; order Rhizobiales; family Beijerinckiaceae; genus Methylocystis; species Methylocystis suflitae. Next base: position 7,448 of record NZ_JAMRYX010000137.1, on the reverse strand, counting down.
CCTGCGCTTCGCTGACGCCCACGCGTTCGCGATAGGCGCGCAAATCGGAACGCCAGCGCTCAATGTCTTCGTCGTCGGGGCTCAGCCGACGCCCACGTCGCATGGCCCAGTGGCACATGTACGCCAGCGCGTCTTCGAGTTGGAGAAGCAGCGCATACTGACGCGCTGCGTCCAATTCGCGGCCGTCGCGAAAACCGGCGCGCCATCGATCGCCATCGAAGATTCGATCGAAGGAAAGATAGAGCTTGACGGCATAGCTGAGCAGAGTTGGGACCAATCCCTCGCCCAGCAGCAGGAAGCAAACGCCCGCCTGATCGACGACTTTGTTGCAGATCATCGTGACGGAGATTTCCCGTGCGAGTGAATGACTCCTGATCCGCTGCGAAAAATGAGACCGCAAATATTCTGGGAAATAGCTCGCCAGATATTCATACGACCAGGAACCCTGCAGAAACGCCTCGTCTTCCAGCAGCCTCTGCTTCAGCGCCAGCTTCGAACTGGCCATCAGCAAGGCGAGTTCCGGTCGCGTCAGCTCTTTCGTCTCGCGCGCCGAGACGTCCTTTCGCGTCGGAAAGGCCTCGGCCGCAGGATTGATATAGCCGGCGTTTTCAAGTTGCTCGGCTAGATCCATGAATGGATCGAGATTGATGCGGCACCGCGCGCGATCCAATGACAGGCAAAGACTCTGTTGGTCGTTGTCCTGCAATACGGAGGCGCAAACCTCCTCGGTGAGGGATTCGAGCAGGCGATTGGGATCTGCGACGTCTGGCGCGTCTTGGTCCGGCCGCGTGTGCAGCAGAGTCTTCAAATTGACTTCGTGATCGGAGAGATCAACGCCCGCCGAATTGTCGACCGCGTCGGTATTAATCCGGCCGCCTCTCAGGGCGTATTCAATGCGCCCCCGCTGCGTAAAGGCGAGGTTGGCGCCTTCGCCAACCACCTTGGCGCGAAGCTGCAGCGCATCGACGCGCGCGCCGTCGTTGACGCGATCGCCGACGCTCTCATTCGTCTCCGAGCTCGCCTTGACATAAGTGCCGACCCCGCCCATCCACAACAGATCCACAGGCGCGATCAAGAGCCAGCGGACCAGCGCTTCGCCATCGATGGCGCTATGCCGCACGCCCAGCCATGCGCGCACTTCCGGACTTAGCGGAATATCCTTGGCGTCGCGCCGATAGACGCCTCCGCCTTGTGAGAGCAGCGCCGGGTTGTAGTCGCGCCACGTCGATTGCGGCAGTTGAAACAGACGGCGTCGCTCGGCGAAGGAAATGAGCGGATCCGGGTTCGGGTCGATGAAGATATACTGACCATCGAACGCGCCGAGCAACCGAATGTTCGGCGTGTGCAGCATGCCGTTGCCAAAGACGTCGCCATCCATCGAGCCGACTCCAACGACCGTAATCGCCTCCGCATCGACGTCGCGACCGAGTTCATGGAAGTGCCGTCTTACACAGACCCAGGCGCCGCGCGCCGTAATGCCCAGTCGCTTATGATGATAGCCATGCGCGCCGCCGCTCGCGAAGGCGTCGCCGAGCCAAAAGTCGTAGGATTTCGAAATCTCATTCGCGACGTCAGCCCAAGTGGCGGTGCCTTTGTCGGCCGCGACGACGAGATAAGGGTCGGGGCCGTCATAAGCGACGAGCGCCGGCGGCCGGACGATCTGTGAATCCTTTAGATTGTCGGTGAGATCGAGAAGGCCGCGCAGGAACTGCGCGTATGCTTCCTTCCCGAGGCGCTGCCGCTGCATTGCGTCTTCAAAGGGAAGCTTCAGAACAAACCCGCCCTTGGCGCCCTGCGGCACGATGAGCGCGTTCTTGATCATCTGAGTCTGCATCAGCGCCAGGACTTCGCTGCGAAAGTCCTCAGGCCGGTCCGACCAGCGTATGCCGCCGCGCGCGACTTTCGCGCCCCGCAGATGCACGCCCTCCATTGAAGGGGAATGAACGTAGATCTCCGCCATAGGCTTTGGAGCGGGCATGTTGAACACGCCGAGACTGCTGATCTTTAGAGCAATGAACTTCCGCGCCCAATCGCCGCAAAAGTAGAAGTTGGTGCGCACCGTCGCGTCAATGAGATTAAAGACGTCGCGAAGAATGCGATCGTCGCTGCCGTCCGTGACCTTGTCCAATTCATCGACAAGCTGAGCCCTGATCGGCGTGAGCGACTCCAACTCGATCTCAAAGGAATCGCGTCCGCCGCGATCCGGTTCGAACCGCGCTTCGAAGTAACGATAGAGGAGTTGGACGGCCGCCGGACTGTACAAAAGCGCGCGATAGATGCGGGCGCGCTCAATCCGCAGGCCGAGCTGCTGATAGTAGTTGCTATAGGCGCGAAAGAGATCGATCTGCCGCCAGTCAAGCTCGGTGACCAAGACCAGCCCATTCAAGGCGTCGCTCTCAACTTCGTCTGAGAGCACGGCTTTGAGCGCTTCCAACAGTCTACCGTGCGATCGTGCGATGCTCGCGCCGCTGCGCATGGAGGGCTCGACGATGAAGCTTCGAATAAAACGCGGCCCGATGCTGAGATTGAGTGCGAACTGAATTTGATCTGCGACGCGCAGTCCGAGATTCTGCAGCATCGGCAGAAGTTCATCGAGCGCGTGGTCCTCGGCGCCAATCAGGCGAACTTCGTATCGGGCTACATCGGCTCCGAACCCGCGCAGCGGACGCAATTCGACGATCTCGCGCGCGCTTTGATTGGCCGCAATCAGCGCGAGATCGCGCGCGGCGCGCGGCGCCGGCACGAGATAGCGATAGGATTTGGGCAGCGCGTCAAGCGCCTCGCTGGAAAGATTCATCCCAGAACGGCGACCGGCGCGGCGGAGGAAGTCCCGCACCGCAGAATCCCAGTCCGCGACGCGGGGCGTCTCAGACGTCAATATGTCCGGAGAGCGAAGCACGGGCAGCCATCAGCTAGGCGATCTTCTTGCGCATTTCGAGAACATTGCCCGAATCCGTTTTGTGATATTGAACCGAGTCCATCACAGAGCGAATGAAGAATATGCCGCGGCCGCGTTCGTGAAGTTCGTCTAACTCGGGCGTTGGCAGAGCAGCAAGGTCGAAACCTCCGCCGTGATCGAAAACCCGGACGGAAAGATTGGCGTCCTTCACCGAAAAAGAGATTCGGACGGAGTCGGCCGAATTTGCCGCGGAACTATATTGTATGGCGTTGGCGACGGCCTCGGTTAGCGCAAGATTGAGGTGATAAGCGAGGGTGTCGCGTGTCTCCTCCGGAACGTCCAGCTCTTTTGCAAGCTGCTCGGCGATTGCGCCAACGAAACGCAGATAACGTGTCTGATTGGGAACGACGATGTCCAGATTGACGATTGTCTCGCACATCTCGATTCCCGCCCACCCCATTCGCGGACTCACGCGCTCAGCGCCAGCTGCAAGCTTGGATAGATGTCGAAAACACGGTGCAGTCGCGTCAGTTCGAACATCGACCTGACACGCGGCTGCAGACCCGCCAAAGCGAAGCCGCTCGAGCGCAAATTCGCATTCTTGTAGCCGGAGAGCAGCGCCCCCAGCCCTGAGCTGTCGATGAATTGAACTCTCGCCAAATCGATAACGACGTTTTGAGCGCCGCCTTCGAGCGTCTTTAGCACCAAGTCCTTGAGCTCGCCCGAGTTGTGCGCATCGATGCGATCCTCCTGGATGCTCAGAACGGTTCGGTCGTCTCGCACTTCCTTCGCTACTCTCATTGTCCAGTCTCAGCTCGATTTATGCCAAAGGGTTCGTTGGAATAGATATGTCTGCGGCGCCCGATTAACAGGGCTTAGCGCTCAGCTTGCGGCAGCGAATGCTACGACGAAGGTTAATCAATCGAACGCCTGCGCCAGATCGGCGATAAGATCGTCCGGATGTTCGATGCCGATCGATGCGCGAACGAGCGAAGGCGTAATGCCGATCTCGCGGCGCGCCTCTTCGGTGAGCCCCGAATGCACGGTGGTCGTCGGATGACAAATCAATGATTCGGTGCCGCCGAGGCTGACGGCGAGCTTGAAGATCTGCAGCCGGTTGAGGAAGGCGAAGGCTTCGCCTTGTCCGCCCACGACCTCAAAGGAAAAGGTCGAGCCGGCGGAACTCGACTGGCGCGCCATCAACAACCTTTCGGGATGATCAGCCGGCAGCAGCGGCGGATAGTGAACGCGCGCCACCTTGGGATGACTGGCGAGAAATTCCGCGACGATCGCCGCGTTCTCCGCCGCCCGGTTCATGCGCAAAGACAATGTCTCGAGCGAGCGGCCAAGCATCCAGCAGGAATGCGCGTCGAGCTGCGTGCCGATGGCGCTGCGCATCGCGCGAATGGTCTTCAGATGCGCGCAGGATCCGACGACCGCGCCGCCGATGAGATCGCTGTGCCCGCCGACATATTTCGTCAGCGAGTAGAGCGACAAATCGGCGCCGTGCCGGAGCGGCGACTGGAAAACCGGACCGAGCAGCGTGTTGTCGCAGCAAATGACCGGCCTCGCGCCCTGTTTTTCCGCGATGTCTTCGGCGATACGTCGCACCAGCGCGATATCAACCAGGCTATTCATCGGATTGGACGGCGTCTCGATGAAGATCATCGCGATGCGTCCGACGTCCATCGCGCGCGCGGCTGCAGCGCGGATATTGTCTTCGTCGAGCCCGTTGGTGAAGCCGACGCCGGTCAATCCGAACGGCGCCAGCGTCTTGTCGATCAGAACTTCCGTGCCGCCATAGAGCGGACGGCTGCGCAGGATCGTTTCTCCTGGGCGCGCGAAGGCAAGAATCGTGGTGACGATCGCCGACATGCCGGAGGAAAACACGAGACCGCATTCGGCGTGTTCGTAGATCGCCAAGCGGTCCTCGACGATCTCGAGATTGGGATGGTTGAACCGTGAATAGACGAGTCCGGATTCTTCGCCTTCCGGCGGGGCGCGACGGCCGGCCATATAGTCGAAGAAGTCGCGCCCTTCTTCGGCCGTTCGGAACACGAAGGTCGACGTCAAAAATACCGGCGGCTTAACCGCGCCTTCCGACAGCGTCGGATCGTAGCCGTAGCTCAGCATGAGCGTTTCCGGCTGAAGCAAGCGATTTCCGATGCTCGCTTTATGATAACGCGCGCTGTCCATGGATGCTTCCTTGGCTGTCGCCGCGCCCGAAATCAGGCGGCGCCGCCACTGTAAATAGCGCGCTAGAGCTGCTTCGCCCGCGCCTGCGGAATGTTCGCCTCGGCCATCTCGGCCAGCGCCTCCAACGCCGCGTCGATGTCGGCGGCCGTGTGATCCGCGCTGATCTGAAAGCGAATCTCCTCATCGCCCCTCGGCACGACCGGATAGGTCAGCCCGGTAACCAGAATGCCGCGCCGCCGCAGATGCTCGACAAGCGCGACGGTGCGGGCGCTGTCGCGGGTCACGAGCGGCGCAACCGGATGCTCCCCGGGCAACGTCTCGAAGCCGAGCCTGACGAGCCCCGCCTTGAAGCGCGCGGTCATGGCCCGCAGATGCTCGAGCAAGGACAGGCCGTTCGGACTGTCCAGGATGTCGATCGCCTTATGCGCGGCGGCAGCTTCCGCTGGCGTGATGGGGTTGGAGTAGACGTAGAAGGGCGAGCGCTCGCGCAGGTAGCGGATGAGAATTTCGTCGCCGACGACATAGCCGCCATTCACGCCGAAGGCCTTGCCGAGCGTCGCCACGAGAATGTCGACCGGCGCTGACCGCGTATATTCCTCCGCGCCCCGCCCAGTTGCGCCGAGCGCGCCGACGCCATGCGAATCGTCGACGACGACGATCGCGCCCTCCGCGAAGGCGTTATCGCGACTGCGCGCCAGCGTCATAATGCGATCGAGTGGCGCGTGATCGCCGCGCATGCTGAACACGCCGTCGGTCACGATGATGGCGCGGGTGGATGATTTCGCGCTCTCGTCGAGACATCGCTCGAGTTCGCCCATATCGAGATGTTTGTAGATGCGCTTCTCCGCAGGCGCCGCAAGAGAGATCGCGTTGATGATGCAATTGTGGTTGAGTTCGTCGCTGATGACGGCGGTCTTCTTGCTGACGAGCTGCGGAATGAGGCCCATAATCGCCGCATAGGCGGATGAAAAGATGATCGCCGACGGCCGCGAATGAAAGGCGGCGAGCCGGCGCTCCAAGGCGACATGAGGCGACCAGGTTCCGCTGATGAAGCGCACCGCGCCGGGACCAGCGCCAAAGTTCGTCGCCGCCGCATCTTCGGCGTCAATCACCTCTTCGCGCAGCGACATGCCAAGATAATTGTTGGCGTTCATCCGCAGGAACGGCTTGTCGCCTTCGCCTTCGATGAGAAAACGCGGACCGTAGCCGTCACGCGGCGCAATGACGCCACAGAGCACGCTTTCGGCGCCCTTGAGCAGCCCGGCCTGCGAGAGTTCGCCGAGTTGCGCGGCGAGCGCCTTAGCCAAACCCTGCATTGGCATTGGGGACCTCGTCAGAATTCGGATCGTCAAATGGATCTGTCGCCGCGCCAAGACGCGCGAGCATATCCCGCGTCATAGCGGCAAGATCGAAGCGCGGCGCAAACCCCCAATCTTCCCGCGCCGCATTCGCGTCAAGCGACTGCGGCCAGGAGTCGGCGATCGCTTGGCGTAACGGGTCGATGCGGTAGTCCACCGAGAAGGAGGGCGCGTGTTTGCAAATTTCCGCGGCGATTTCGCGCGGCGTGACGCTCATGCCGGTGACGTTATACGCGTTGCGAAACCGCAGGCGCTCCGGCTCAGCTTCCATGAGCTCCATGATCGCGCGTATCGCGTCCGGCATATACATCATGTCGAGACGGGTCTCTGCGGCGAGGAAGCAGGAATAGCGCTTGCGCCGAACAGCCGCGCGAAACATTTCGACGGCGTAGTCGGTCGTGCCGCCGCCCGGCGGCGCCGCGGAAGAAACGAGACCCGGCAGGCGCAATCCGCGCACGTCGACGCCAAAGCGCGTCGCGTAGTAGTCGCACAGCAATTCGCCGGCGACCTTGGTGACGCCGTAGATGGTCGTTGGCCGCTGAATCGTGATCTGCGGCGTGCCGCGGCGCGGCGTTGACGGGCCGAATGCGGCAATGGAACTTGGGAAAAACACTTGGCAACCGAAGCGGCGCGCCGCCTCCAGCACATTGTAGAGGCCGCTCATATTGACGCTCCAGGCGGCCTGCGGCCTATCCTCAGCGACAGCCGAGAGAAGCGCTGCGAGGTGGTAGACAACGTCGATGTCGCGCCGGCTCATCAGATCGGCGAGCGCTTCCGCGTGCGTAACGTCGAGGCGCTCATAATGATCGTCGGCGCGCTGCGCCTCTGCAAGGTCTGAGGCGACGACGCGCGCCGCGCCATATCGCTTTCGCAGCGCCGGCGTCAGCTCGGCGCCGATCTGGCCGAGGGCGCCCGTAACTAGGATGCGTCGCATGCGCCTTCCGATACCGCGGCGCCCCGCCCATGCGTCCTGCGCCATACTCCTCAGTTATGGC
>NZ_JAMRYX010000136.1 GCF_024448135.1 Methylocystis suflitae | reverse complement strand
ATCTTGAGCAGCGGATTGGCGCGATAGACCGCCTGCGCCGCCGCCGCGCCCGAACCGGGAGTCACGGGAATGCCGACGTCCTGCATGGCCATCTCCGCGCCGCCGATGGCGCCAAGCAGCATGAGTTCGTTGAGGTCGCCGAGATGGCCGATGCGGAACACCTTGCCCGCGACTTCGGACAGACCGGCGCCGAGCGCGAGATTGTAGCGCTTGTAGGCGATCTCGATGACCTTGGCGGCGTTATAGCCTTCCGGCACGACGATCGCTGTGACGGTGTCGGAGTTCCACTTCGGCTCCTTGGCGCAGCACTTGAGGCCCCAAGCGGAGACGGCCGCGCGAACGCCCTCGGCGAGATGATGGTGCCGCTTGTAGACCTGATCGAGGCCCTCCTCGAACAGGATCGAGAGCGATTCCTTAAGGCCGTAGAGCAGCGGCACGGAGGGCGTATAAGGGAAATAGCCGTTCGCGTTCTGGGAAATCATGTCCTGGAACTCGAAATAGGCGCGGCGCCCCTTGTTGGACTTGCCGGCGTCGACGGCCTTCTGGCTCGCCGCCATCAGCAGCAGACCGGCCGGCAGCATGAAGCCCTTCTGCGAGCCCGACACGATCACGTCGACGCCCCACTCGTCCATTTTGAACTCGAGCGACGCGACTGAGGACACGCCATCGACGAAGAGCAACGCCGGGTGCTTGGCGTTGTCCATCGCGCGGCGCACCGCGGCGATGTCGGAGGTCACGCCCGTCGCCGTCTCGTTATGCGTCGCGAGAACCGCCTTGATCTCGTGATTCTTGTCGGCCTTCAGCGTCTCTTCGATCAGCTCCGGATCATTGCCGGTGCCCCATTCGCGCTCCTGCACGACGACGTCGAGGCCATGACGCTTACAAAGATCGATCCACAGATGGGAGAACTGGCCGAAGCGCTGCGCCAGAACCTTGTCGCCGGGCGACAGCGTGTTGGTGATCGCGGCTTCCCAGCCGCCGGTGCCGGACGCCGGGAAAATGAAGGCATGGCCCTTTTCCGTGCCGAAGACCTTCTTCAGGCCCGGGAAGAGCGGCTTGACGAGGTCAGGGAACGTCGGCGAGCGATGGTCTTCGGACGCGACCGACATGGCGCGCACGATGCGGTCGGGCAGATTGGTCGGGCCCGGCACAAACAGGAAGTTCTTGCCGGGAATTCTGGAATTCAACATTTCTCAAGCTCCTTTCGAGCGGCGGGTTTCAGAGGGCGCGGCGGCGACGACGCCGGGAACGCGCTAGAACAGGCCGGCGATGCGGCCGGAGTCGTCAACGTAGATGTTGTTGGCGGCTGGGACCTTCGGCAGTCCTGGCATCGTCATGATGTCGCCGCACACCACCACGATGAACTCGGCGCCCGCGGAGAGACGCAATTCGCGGATCGGGATCGTGAAGGCCGAAGGCGCGCCTTTGGCGTTTGGATCCGTCGAGAAACTATATTGCGTTTTGGCGATGCAGACCGGGAAATTGCCGAAGCCTTCCTTCTCCAGTTCGGCAAAGCGCGCCTTGATGCTCGAATCATAAGAGATATCGGCGGCGCCGTAGAGCTCCTTGGCGATCGTGCGCACCTTCTCGGCAAGCGGCATGTCGTCCGGATAGAGCGGCTTGAAGTTCGAGGGCTGCGTCTCGATGGTGTTGACGACCGCTCTGGCGAGATCCGCCGCGCCGGCGCCGCCGGAGCCCCAGTTGTCGGCGACGACGCATTCGACGCCTTCCGCCTTGCAGAGCTTGTCGAGCGCCGCCATCTCGGCCGCGGTGTCGGATGAGAACTTGTTGATCGAAACGAGCACCGGCACGCCGAATTTGCGGACATTGCCGATATGGCGCTTCAGATTCTCGAAGCCCTTCTCGACCGCGGCGACATTCTCGGCCTTCAGATCGTCCTTGGCGACGCCGCCATGCATCTTGAGCGCGCGAATCGTCGCGACGATCACCGTGATGTCGGGCTTGAGGCCCGCCTTGCGGCATTTGATGTCGAAGAACTTCTCCGCGCCGAGATCGGCGCCGAAGCCCGCCTCCGTCACGACGTAATCGGCGAGCTTCAGGCCGGCCTTCGTAGCGATCACCGAATTGCAGCCATGCGCGATATTGGCGAAAGGTCCGCCGTGGATGATGGCCGGGTTGTTCTCCAACGTCTGCACGAGATTGGGCGCGATCGCGTCCTTGAGCAGCGCGGCCATGGAGCCCGCCGCCTTCACTTCCGAGGCGCGCACGCTTTTCTTTTCACGGGTCTGGCCGACGATAATGTCGCCGAGCCGCCGCTGCAGATCGGCGAAGTCCGAGGCGAGGCAAAAGATCGCCATCACTTCCGAAGCGACGGTGATGTCGAATCCATCCTCGCGGGCGAAGCCGTTCGAGACGCCGCCGAGAGACGACACGATCGAGCGCAATGCGCGGTCGTTCATGTCGACGACGCGCCGCCATGCGACGCGGCGCGAGTCGATCTTGGGCTCGCCGCCCCAATAGATGTGATTGTCGATCAGCGCCGCGAGTAGATTGTTCGCCGCGCCGATGGCGTGGAAGTCGCCGGTGAAGTGGAGGTTGATGTCCTCCATCGGCACGACCTGCGCATAGCCGCCGCCGGCGGCGCCGCCCTTAACGCCGAAACAGGGGCCGAGCGAGGGCTCGCGCAAACAGCACAGCGCCTTTTTGCCGATGTGATTGAGGCCGTCCGTGAGACCAACGGTCGTCGTCGTCTTGCCTTCGCCGGCAGGTGTCGGCGTAATGGCCGTGACGAGGATCAGCTTGCCATCGGCCTGGCTGTCGAGCGAGGAGATATAATCGAGGGAGATCTTGCCCTTGTAGTGGCCGTAGGGCTGCACATGTTCGGCCGGGATGCCGAGCTTGTCGCGCGCGACGTCGATGATGGGCCGCATCTTGGCGGCCTGCGAAATCTCGATGTCGGACTTCGGCGCAAGATGCTGATTGTCCTTTCCGCTCGCGCCCGGCGCGGCGGTTGACCGTTCTGACATGCAGTCCACTCCCTATCAGGCCTGCGTCGCACAAGCCCACAATTCGTTTTTTTCGGTCATCGAGAACCGAGCGTCGGCGCCGCCGATCCCGCTCCCGGCCGACCGGGCTGAAATCCTGCCGATGCAGGCTGCAGCCTTTTTTGCGACCGTAGTTTTCTCCAATTCGCGCATCAAGGCCCGCGGTTCGCCGCAACGAGCCGACGCGCGCCTGAATCCGCTTACTGAAAATTCATTGGCGGACACCTCGTATGACGGGAATCAAAATTGATCGTCAAGCCGGCAGAGCCGCCAATGGCGTGACGACGTCACCGGCGCCGCGACGCGGCTCCCGCTCGCGCGACACACGCGCGAGGCAAATCGCTTATTCGACAAGCCGGGCCGGCCGCCTATCCTCCCCCTACCCAACAGAACAGGATGAGGCAGGCTGTGTGCGCATCGGTCAATGCGCGCATTCGCTCAAGAATTGTGAAGTTTCCTACACGGCCGAAAAGCTGATGCGACGGGTCTGGACAGGCTCGCCGCTTGCGCTGGGGAGAAACCGAGCCCCATCCTTACCTATCCGAAGAAACCGCAAGCCGGCAGGCGCTGCATTCGTTGCGACATCCTTAGAAAAAATTTTGTCGCAGTCAGCGTCGCAGCCTTGACTCTATCGGGCGATCACAAAGGCCGATCGTCTTTTGACGCCTAATCGGGCTGAAAATCGAGCGCGACGCCATTGATGCAATAGCGCAGGCCGGTCGGCGGCGGGCCATCGTTGAAGACATGCCCGAGATGCGAGCCGCATCGGCTGCAATGCACTTCCGTGCGCACCATGCCATAGCTGCGATCGACGGTCGAGCCGAGCGCGCCGGGAAGCGGATCGAAGAAACTCGGCCAGCCGGTGCCGCTCTCGAACTTCTCACCCGAGCGAAGCAACGGCTGGCCGCAGCCAGCGCAGTTGAACGCGCCGCGACGCTTTTCATGATTGAGCGCGCAGCTTCCCGGGCGTTCGGTGCCATGCCCGCGCATGACCTCATATTGCTCGGGCGTGAGAAGCGCGCGCCATTCGGCGTCGGTGTGGGTTACAGGAAAGCTCTCATCGGCCATCGCCAGCGCCTTGTCTGAAATTCTTGGGCTTGGGTCCTATCTTGTGTCAGCCGCCGCCTTTCGCCAGAGGGGCGTGGCGGGATAGAGTGGCGATCTTTCAGCGGCAAAGACGATTCGGAATGAGCGACAAGAAATTCGACGCCGTGGTGATCGGCTCGGGACTGGGCGGATTGACGGCGGGCGCGCTGCTTGCGCATGCCGGCTACAGCGTCTGCCTGTTAGAGCGCAATTTCAGCCTGGGCGGCGCGGCGTCGGTCTACAAGGTCGGTTCGCTGACCGTCGAAGCCTCGCTTCACCAGACCTCCGACGCGCGCAACCCCCGCGACGTGAAGCACGACATCCTGCGCCGCCTGGGGATTCTCGACGAAATCGAATGGCTTCCCACCGGCGCGCTCTATACCGTGCGCGGCGGGCCGGTGGGCGACGCCTTCGAACTGCCTTTCGGCTTTGCCGCCGCCTATGAGGCGCTCGCCGCCCGCTTCCCCGACAAACGCGCCGCGATCCAAAGATTTCTCGGCGAAGTCGAGCAGATTCACGATGCGCTATGGACCTTGAAACAGGCCCGCGAGGAAAGCTCCTTCGCCAAATTGGCGCGCGGACTTTGGGAAGTCGCGCCGGCCGCCGCCGGCTGGCAGAATTCATTGCACGAGATCATGGAGCGCGATTTCGCCGGCTGCGAAGCCTTGAAATGCGCGCTGGGCGCGAATCTCGCCTATTACGGCGACGACCCGCGTGGGCTGTGGTGGATTTTCTACGCGCTCGCTCAGGGCGGCTATATCGCGTCCGGCGGCGCCTATATCAAAGGCGGCTCCCGTCAATTGAGCCTGAAGCTCGCCAAATGCATCACCAAGAGCTGCGGCGTCGTGCGCATGGGCCGGCAGGTCAGCGCCATCGAGACGGATGCAGACGGCAATGTGGTCGCCATCCGCCATGTCGCGCGGCGCGCCGGCGACAGCGAGGAACGCATTGAAGCGCGCGTGGCGATGGCGAATTGCGCGCCTTCGGAGGCGGCGGCGATGATGGACGCGCCGGCGCGCGCGAAAATGGAGGAGGCCTTCGGGTCCCGGCGGCTTTCGACCTCGCTGTTTTCAGCCAATTTCGGCCTGAGCGCGAAACCCTCCACGGTCGGACTGACGAATTTCACGACCATCGTTATGCCGCCTGACATGCGGCGCTTCGATCAATATGGCGATGGCGCCGGCGCGATGGCGGAAGATCCCAAGGGGGCGTTGCCCCTGCATACGATTGCCAATTTCACCGCGGTCGACTCAGGTCTTTGGGACGAGCCGCCGATCCTCGTCAGCGTGCTAGGGCTCGATCGCCTCGACAATTGGC
>NZ_JAMRYX010000135.1 GCF_024448135.1 Methylocystis suflitae | reverse complement strand
AAGGTGGGCCCACCCCCGATCGGTTGGACGCGCGCTTCGATGATCGACGCGTTGCCTGGGGTGTTCCCGAAAAAGAGTGTGGGGTGATCTCCCCTCCAAATGACGCGTGAGAGCCGCGAAGAGGTCTAGTCACGCGAATCTAAAGTTCGCCACTTAATGTCTGCTCTGTTTTCTGGCAGAAGCGTTTGACTGAGGCGAGGATTTCATCCGCGGCTTTGGTCCACCGATATGGCTTGGGATTTTCATTGTGCCGCTCGATGAAGGCGCGGATGTCTGCTTCAAGCTGGCTCGTTGACGTATGGACGCCGCGACGGATTTGCTTGCGAGTGAGTTCGGCGAACCAGCGCTCAACCTGATTGATCCACGACGCCGATGTTGGCGTGAAGTGCACGTAGTAGTGAGGGCGGCGCGCCAGCCAGTTTTTGATTACAGCGGTTTTGTGAGTGGCGTAGTTGTCCAAAATGATATGGATGTCGAGCCCTTCGGGAACGCGCGCGTCGATTTGCTTCAGGAAGTCCAAGAACTCCGTCGCTCGATGACGCTTATAGCATTTACCGATCACAAAGCCTGAAGCGATGTCGAGGGCTGCAAACAGCGACGTCGTGCCGTGGCGGACATAAGAGTGAGTCCGTCGCTCCGGAACGCCCGGCATCATCGGAAGGACAGGCTGCTCGCGATCAAGCGCTTGTATCTGGCTCTTCTCATCGACGCTCAGCACCAGCGCCCGATTCGGCGGCGACAGATAAAGACCGACGATGTCGCGGACCTTGTCGACAAACAGCGGGTCGCTGGAAAGCTTGAAAGTCTCCGTGCGATGGGGCTGCAAGCCGAAAGCGTTCCAGATTCTTCGGATCGTTGTGTGCGAAAAGCCTGTCTCCGTCGCCATGGATCGGATGGTCCAATGCGTGGCGTCCTTTGGCGTGGACCGGAGCGTGCGCTCAATGACGGCGGCGACCTGATCATCATTGATTGTCCGAGGTCTGCCTGGACGGGCTTCGTCCAGGAGCCCTTCGATGCGGTCCCTCAGAAAACGCCGACGCCACTTGCCGACCGTATGCTCATGGACGCCAATCTCGCTCGCAACGGACTTGCTGGGAACGCCGTCCGCGCACCGGAGGATCACGCGGCAGCGTTCCGACAAAGACCGCGCTACACGATGACGACGAACCTGTCCTTCGAGATACGCTCTTTCTTCTGCGCTGAGGATCAACGGAGCAATCGGACGTCCTGTCGCATTGGCCATAATCGCGCTCCCGCTCTCATCCGGAAGCGTTAAATTATAATGAAACGAACTTCAGTTCCAGATGACTAGTAATCAGATTCCTTGAATCCGCTCATATGCGACGGATTCCGTCGGAGCACTGCTGCGTTTATACGCACTTATTCAGTGATTTGCTGAACGAGATAGGTTTGACCATGGCGGCTCCACGTCGAGTAATCGAGGTGGGATTTACGGAGAGCGATCTGGTGAAGTTAATGAGGCTTGCGCGTTCGCGAATAGAACCGGCGAGCCGGGTCGAACGCGCGCGCGGACGCTCCTTGCCTAGCGCGACACGCCTTCTTTTTACGCGGTCGGTCGCACCCCAGTCGAGCCATCGGCGTTATAAATCAAATCGTCGAACGATGCTTACGGCGGGCCGAAAGGTTCGGCGTCATAGCTGCTCTCGACGACAGTCCGCGTCCAGGACGTGAGCGCGTTGTCCCGGAAGAAGCGCGAACTTTCGTTGTCGATCTTGCCTGCCTCAAACCAAAGGGCCTCGGCTATCCACACGAATTGTGGACGACTCGGCTGCTGACGCGCGACATATTCGCGAACACGGTCCGGCAGCAGGACACGAATGCCTTGCCAATCTTGCTCAAGGAACATTGTGCAAGATCCTCGCCGCCTACGAGATCAAGCCGCACAAGGTGCGCTATTATCTGGAACGCCGCGATCGCTTGTTCGACGAGAAGACGGCCGAGGTCTTGAGCGTTGTCGTGAAGTCGAATTGCTCAAGCAATCTGCTTCCGCGAACGAGCGAGAAAGCGCGCCGCTTGCAATCATCTCCTATGACGAAAAGCCCGGCATCTAGTCGACTGGAACAACGGTGCCGGATTTGCCGCCAGAGCCTTTGCGACACGGCGGCCTAGCGCGCGATCATGAATATGTCCGACACGGAACGCTGAGCTTGCTGGCCGGCATCGATCTTGTGATCGGTGCTGTTCACGCCAGCGTAGAGGAAGGACATCGTTCGCGCGAATTCATAGGCTTTTTGCAAAAGCTCGACGCTACGCATCCCTCGTCAGCGGCAATCAAGCTGATCCTCGACAATTATTCAGCGCACATCTCCAAGGAGACCAAGGCCTGGCTCGCCACGCAGCCCGAGGGAAGGTTTCTCCTTCGTGTTCTCGAAGCACTGCTCATAGATCAACCTCGTCGAGGGCTTTTTCTCCAAGCTCGCACGATCGGCACTTCGATATATCCGCGTCTCGTTCACCTCGGTGACGGACATGTGGCGTTCGCATTGGCGTTCGCCACTGCTGCAGCATGAGCACGATCACCAAACGAGGTCTTTCGCGTCTGTCGTTCGCCAACGCGACAATGCCACACTCCCAACCCGACCTACCTCAGACGCTGCACTGGATGTGGTCGCGCAGGACTGGATAGATTTGGCTCTCCCAACGCCGGCCGTTGAAGACGCCGTAATGGCCTACGTCTGGCTGCAGGTGGTGCAACTTCATATAGGAGCGCAATCCACTGCACAAATCCTGCGCGGCAAGGGTTTGTCCGACGGCGCAAATGTCGTCTTTCTCGCCTTCGACCGTAAGGAGAAAGGTTTTTTTGATGGCGCTTGGCATGACCGAGCGCCCTTTAAAGAGCAGCTTCCCCTCAAAGAGGGCATTCTTTTGGAATACGGTCTCAATTGTTTGGAGATAGAAGTCCGCATCGAGGTCCATAATCGCAAAATATTCCTCATAGAAGGAGCGAATCCGGTCTGCCTTCTCGGAGTTACCCTCTACGCGATTTCTGAATAGATCGACGAAAGCATTCGTGTGGCGATCGACGTTCATGCTCATAAAGGCAGTCAGTTGGATGAAGCCTGGATAGACGCGCCGGCCGGCGCCCCGAAGCGATCGCGGCACCACGCCTATCAACCTCTCCCGGAACCATTCGATCGGTTTCGACTTGGCGAATTCATTGACCTTTGTCGGCGAGGCGCATGTGTCAATTGGTCCCGCCATGAGCGTCAGGCTGGCGGGCTGATCCGGGTCGTTGTCCTCCGCCATCACCGCCACAGCGGCGAGCGCGGCCACTGCAGGCTGACATACCGCCACGACATGGGACTGCGGCCCCATGAATTTGATGAAATCGATGATGCACTGGACAAAATCGTCGATACCGAAGGCCCCTTTATCGAGCGAAATGTCGCGCGCGTTGCGCCAATCGGTAACATAGACGTCGTGGTCGCGCAGCAGAGTGCGGATGGTGCCGCGCAAAAGCGTGGCGAAGTGACCGGACATCGGCGCGACGAGCAGCACGCGTGGCTCGTTGTCCGCGTCCTTGCGCGAGAAGCGGAGCAAGGAGCAGAACGGTGTGGTCAGCACCGTTTCTTCCACGACATCCACGACGGCGCGGTCATGGGTCGTCAGCTGCGTAATCTGGTAGTCCGGCCGCTCATGCGTGAACCCCGCGAGCACGACGAGTTCGTAATAGGCTTCCATGCACCGCAGTGGGTAGGCGTACTGCGTTGTGCCCCACTGGCGCAGTAAGCGCTCGCCGCTTGCCGCCACAATGCGCATTCGATCGCTTATGTCGGCATAGCTTTGGTAGGCATCATACATACATCGTGCCGTCACGGAAATTTCGGTTTTCGTCAAGAGATGCTGGAGCAAGCCCCATGCCATGCTGGGTTCCGATGGCATGATGTTTGCTGTGATGGTTGGAAATGCGGGACCCAGTCATGCCGGCAACAACGCTCACGATCAGCAGCAGGAACTATTCCTCATGGTCCTTGCGCGGATGGTTGATGGCGAAGCTCTCGGGGATCGATTTTGAAGAGATCGTTATCAGTCCCGACGATGTCTCGGCGCGCGCGGAAATTTTGCTGCTGTCGCCATCGATCCTGGTTCCGTGCCTCACTTACGAAGGGGCTAAAATCTGGGATACGCTCGCCATCGGCGAATTCCTCAACGAGGTCGCGCCGACGGCGGGACTATTGCCCGCGGATCGTATAACCCGCGCCCATTGCCGCGCCGTTTGTGGCGAGATCCATTCGGGTTTCACCTCCCTCCGCTCGGCGCTCCCGATGAATCTCAAGGCGCATTTTCCAAGATTCAAGGTCTGGTCAAAGGCGCAGGGAGACATCGCTCGCGTCACGCAGATCTGGCGCGAATGCTTCGACGCCTATGGCGGTCCATATCTGTTTGGCGCAATCTCGATGGCGGACGCGATGTATGCGCCGGTAGCGACCCGCTTCCGCACCTATGACGTCCCGCTCGATGAAGTTTGCCAGGCCTATTGCGACCGCATCTTAGCATGGCCCGCGATGCAGGAATGGATCGCGCAAGCGCTTCTTGAAAAAGACGAGATCGAGGAGCTTGAGGTCGAATTCTGACGGCCGACTTCGAGCCTTCGGAGACTCCTTTTATTTCCCATCGATGCCTCAACACTCAGGCAATGGATTTCGATCGCTAGCGCCAGTAAAATATTTCGGTTTCTAGTCCCATAAACTGAGCTTCATATTCTCGCTGTTCTCCGGTGAGCCGTTCTGCACAAGCGCCGACAGCTTGGCGACCTTTTCTGACAGGGCGTCGAATTGTTCACGCGTATGATTGGTCACGACGTCGCTGAATTCCATCGTCGACCTCACGCTCGAAAGCTTCCAAGCGCAATTTAAGGCGATGCCGGCATCGATAAAGGCAAGTTCCACGAGCGTCGCGTTGCCCATCAGGATGGTGTGTAAAAAGGCCCAGCTCGGGCTCTTCAGAAGGGTGGACTTTTCCAAGGACATCGCGCCCACCCTTGGTTTCGTCTTGCTTGCCAAAGCTCGGTATAGCGACGCAGCTTGTTCGAGCAGGCCCGGCGTCTGTTCGCATCTCTGCATTAATCGTGCCGACACATGGTGTTGAGCGGATCCGACAAGCTAATTTTTATGATGGTTGTTGGATGATTACAGTCGCCAACCCCACGGCTTTGCGGGGTTCGCGTCATCGTATTGGATTGACGCGGTTTAGTTGACCTAGGAACGCCCCCGCCGAAGCCCCTTCAGCAGCGCAGCCGCGCTGATGCGGGCCTCGATCCGCTAGACTTGCGAAACAAGCTTAGCAAGCCGCGCCCACGACGGAACTCAATGAGGCAATTCTTTGCGCGTGTGAGCGGCAAGGCGCCTACGTAAACATCGGGGTGCCGCAATACGCTTAGCTGTTTCAGATTTGCGCAAAGCGGCGCAATAAGGCCCGCGCCCTGAGAACTTGCTGGTCATCCACGGAGCTTCGAAATAGACCGGTCGTGCTATCGCAAACGGGGTCCGACTGGCGTACTGCCGCGAATTGGGCGCGTCCGGCGCAGCTTCGTGACATTCTCCACTGGCATGGTCACGACCCGGGAAGCTCTTCCTGCAGATAAAAAGCTGCTTGGCTTTCTGCAGCCTAATGACGTCTTCTTGGAGCGGCGGCGTTAAGGGGCGCGTGCACTCACCGCTTGGCCGCGAGCAGCTGCATCATTGTGGATCGAAGAGAGCTCGGCGGCGCCTCCATAAAGGGGTGGGGGCGTCCGGTGGCCTACAGGGTTCGCCGTTCCCGCTGGGGTTGCGAAAAAATGTGAGAATATCGACCAAACATATTCTCACATTTGCAGCATCTGGCGCGGACCGGCGCATTCTTGCAATCAAGTGCAATGTGACATGGTCTGCTTGATTTGATCATATCGCAACATCCCGGCCGGGCTCCGTTTTTATTTTGCGTCGCAACATATATCTTGACTTATTTGTGCAGTGCACATAGGCGGTGAACCCTTAGAGCCGCGCTGGAATTGCCCGCGCGCCTAGACCAGAAGGGGATAAACGATGACAGTGTTCCCAGACATTAAGGCATTCGGCACGAACCCGTTCGAGGCGTTTACCACGGCGACCGCCGCGTCAACCAAGGGTCTAGAGGCCATCGCGGCCGAAACGACGGACTATTCAAAGAAGTCCTTTGAGAAAGGCCGTGCGTTCTTCGACAAGCTGATTGGCGTGAAGAAGATCGACGAGGCGATCCAGCTCCAGTCGGACTTCGCCAAATCCGCCTATGACGATTTCCTGGCCCACGCCACCAAGATTGGCGAGCTGTATTCGAGCCTGGCCAAGGGAGCGTTCAAGCCGATCAATGTCGCGTCGCCCGCACAGTCGCCAGTCTCCGCTTCTCCGTCAAAGGTGCCGGTCGCTGCGAAGCAGAGCTGATCTTACGCAGGTTTTACGCGTCGCATCTCAACCGACGAACCCCGCTCGATCAGCTGTGGTCATCGAGCGGGCTTTTTCGAAGCGTTTGTCGGCGTGTGAGTCAGAGCCGAAACATAACCCGCCTCAGCGCCGATCTAAGACATCACTCGCAGGTAGAGCCTGGAGACGGCCATGGCGCCTCAGAGACATGCCCATTCGAAATTCTTTGGTGTTTTCAACCCGAGCTTTGGCGCGGATAAATTTGGGTTTCACGATTTCAGGAGCATTTCCTATAATTTCGACGCGCCCCTCCTCTATGAGGAAGCTATCCGCCGACATGAGGGCGTGATTGCAAGGGGCGGCGCGCTTGTCGCTGAGACCGGCGTCCACACGGGCCGTTCGCCCAGGGACAAATTCATTGTTGCCGACGCAGTCACCGAAGACGCAATTTGGTGGGACAACTGCGGCCGCATGTCGAAAGACCACTTCGACGCGCTGCTTGCCGACTTCATTGACCATGCCAAAGGCAAGGAAATCTTTGCTCAAGATCTGTATGGCGGCGCCGATCCCGCCTTTCGCATCAAGACCCGAGTCTTCACCGAGTTCGCATGGCACTCGCTATTCGCCCGCAACATGCTGATTCGTCCGCTGACCGACGACCTGCCCTATTTCGAATCAGAATTGACGATCGTCGACTTTCCATCGTTCAAAGCCGACCCCGCTCGCCACGGTTGCCACTCCGAGACGATTATCGCAATCGATTTCACAAACAAGATCGTTCTCATCGGCGGCACGCATTACGCCGGCGAGATGAAGAAATCGGTATTCACCTATCTCAATTTCGTCCTGCCCACTTCGGACACGATGCCGATGCACTGCGCCGCTAATGTCGGGCCCGGCGGCGACGTCGCGATCTTTTTCGGCCTCTCCGGCACCGGCAAGACGACGCTGTCAGCCGACTCGACCCGCACCCTGCTCGGCGACGACGAGCACGGTTGGAGCAAGGAGGGCGTTTTCAATTTCGAGGGCGGCTGTTACGCCAAGGCGATCAAGCTGTCGCGCGAGGCTGAGCCTGAGATCTACGCCGCGACCGAACGCTTCGGATCGGTGATGGAGAACGTTGTCCTCGACCCGCTGACCCGCGTCCCTGATTTCGACGATGATTCGAAGACCGAAAACACGCGCGTCGCCTATCCGCTCGACTTTATTCCCAATGCTTCGCAAACCGGGCGCGCCGGCCATCCAACGAACATCGTGATGCTGACCTGTGACGCCTTCGGCGTGCTGCCGCCAATCGCCAAGCTCAACGCGAGCCAGGCCATGTATCACTTTCTATCCGGCTATACGGCCAAAGTGGCGGGCACGGAGAAGGGCGTCACGGAGCCGCAAGCGACCTTCTCGACCTGTTTCGGGGCGCCGTTCATGCCGCGCCATCCGATCGTCTATGGCAATCTATTGCGTGACCTCATTGCGCGCCATCACGTCGACTGCTGGCTTGTCAACACAGGATGGACAGGCGGCTCATACGGCATCGGCCGCCGCATGCCGATCCGCGTGACGCGCCGCCTGCTCGCCGCCGTGCTCGATGGCACGCTCGACAAGATGCATTTTCACACCGAAGCTTCATTCGGCCTCGCCGTGCCAACCTCGGCGCCAGGCGTCGAACCGGACCTGCTGAGCCCGATCAAGACATGGGCGTCGAAGGAAGATTACGAAGCGACCGCAAAGAAGCTTGTCGACATGTTTCGCGCCAACTTCGTCACGTTCGAGCCGCACGTCGATACAGATGTCAAGGACGCCGCCTTGGATGTAGTTGGCGCGGGGTAGTCGCACTACTCTCGTGTCCTGACTGCTGCAGCATGAGCACGATCGTCAGAGAGATCATTCACCTCTATCGTTCGACAACGTGACGAAACCGACGCGCGGGCCGCACAGCCATATTCGCGCTGTCGGCGTCGGCTGTGGTGCAAATTCAAATGAAGTCGCGATACCGCGTTCGGGCGTTCGACGGCGGTCAACCCGCAAGGACCGTGTTCCAAATCTGTGGCACGGTCTTGGCCTCGCAACTAACATTTTGAGTAGCGGTTACCCTTTACCGGCATGCGTTATCGAGCGGCAGAAGCTGATCGCCCGCCACGTTAGTGCTCGCGGTCGTGGGCCGGGATCTCAAGCGGGCGAGGAGCTCCTGGGGCTCCAGGGTTTTGAGATGGGTCGAAGGCGTCGTCGCGCCGTTTTCGGGCCTGCTTCGGGATAGTCCCCACTGCTAATTCCGAAGCGGCGGCACGTGACGAAGCGGCAGGCGGGGGAACGATCTGGCGTTCTGTCTGATTGCGCTGCTCGCTGATTTGGGAAAACTTCGCCGTGGTTTCGCGTTGCATGTGCTCGATTTTACCCGCCAGATCAGCGATCGCGGCACCGGTTTCCCGCTTCATTGCATCGAGACGCCTCTTCAAGTCCTCGACGGAAGTGGCACCCCTCGCGCTCAGGCTTCGCGCAGTAGGCATAGCTTCGACTCTGGCTTGGAGGGCGCGAATATCCTCAGCGATTTTTTGCTTCATGCGGAGCAGCTCGGCGCGCTCCGCGCTCTCCTGAGCCACGACGGTCGGGCTGGGCTGAGGCTTCATGGCGTAAAACTGAGACTGACCGCCAGAAAAATACGAACCTGCCACCCATGCGAAACCCGACACGCCAGCCGCCAGCGCCGCGCGCGGAGCAAAAGTTACGAGACGTTCGAAGAGTAGGGGCAGATTTCGCGCGAAGGCCACTTCGGCCTTCTTGAATGACGTTGAGTCGAACGTTGCATCAGCCGCCCCTACCTTTATGTCCAGGAGATTCGCATCCTGTGGGGAGACAGCGGCGACGCTGGCCTCGGTAACGGGGTCGTCCACAGGAGGGGACATGTACGAACTCCGACGCGCTACGAGGGTGGCTAAGGGTGCTGTGACAAGCCTCGCGAGCATCTACCTAAAATTCTATTAAAGACTCGCGAGCCGGAGATGCACGAGTCCTAAGTGACGCAATTCGAACTCAGTGATTTCCGTATAGCGTGAAAGTAAGCGAGGAAGGTCCGGAAAACTGGCCATCGGACACGGCAAAATTGCTAGGGTTTTCTGTATAGGCGCCATGGGCTATGCGCTCGCTATGGTCAGGCGCGTTTCGAAGTCGACCAAGTCGGCGCAAACGGGCCGGCGCGGGCGTCCGATCTCACCCGCGCGTAGGAGCCCGGCGCGTTCTCGATCACGGTCAGCCTGCCGTCGCCGGGCTGGCGCGCGGGCATCCGGCCGGAGGCGAAGCCCGTCACCCATTCGTCCCAGATCGGCCACCACGAACCCTGCTGCGCAGCGGCGCCCGAGAACCATTGGTCGGGCTTCGCCGGCAGGTCATCGTTGGTCCAATGACCGTACTTGCCGCCCGGCGCGTTGATCACCCCGGCCATATGGCCCGAGGCGGCTAGAACGAATTTGACCGGCCCCTTGTAAAGATGGGTAGCCGCATAGGTGGACTTCCACGGGGCGATGTGATCCTCCCGCGTCGACAGGATGAAGGTCGGCGTCGTGATCTGCGTCAAGTCGAGCGGCACGCCCGATAAGCGCAAGCCGCCGGGCTTCGCCAGCAGATTCATCAGATACATATTGCGCAGGTAGAAAGAATGCATGGCTGCCGGCATGCGCGTCGAGTCGGCGTTCCAGTAAAGGAGGTCGAACGGTAAATGCTCCTTGCCGAGGAGATAATTTCTCACCACAAAGGACCAAATCAGATCGTTCGAGCGCAGCATGTTGAACGACATCGCCATGTCCTGCGCCTCAAGATAGCCCCGCTCCTTCATGCGCTCATCGAGCGAAGCGAGCTGCTCATTGTCGATGAACACTGCCATGTCGCCGGCATCCGTGAAGTCGACAAGCGTGACGAAATAGGAGGCGCTGGCGATCCGCTCATCGCCGCGCGCGGTCATATAGGCAAGGGTCGAGGCGAGCAACGTGCCGCCCAGGCAATAACCAACGGCGTTAACTGAACGTTCGGCCGTCGCCATCTCGATCGCGTCGAGGGCTGCGAGCGGACCCTCCTGCATGTAGTCCGCGAAGCTCTTCTCGGCGAGCTTCTCATCGGGATTGACCCAGGAGATGACAAAGACCGTGTGGCCTTGATCAACGGCCCATCTGATGAAGGAGTTCTTCGGCTGCAGGTCGAGCACGTAGAATTTGTTGATCCACGGTGGCACAATCAGCAGCGGTCGGCGACGCACGTCGGGCGTTGCCGGCGTATATTGGATGAGCTGCATCAGCTCATTCTGGAAGACGACCTTGCCCGGCGTCGCGGCTATGTTGTCACCGAGGCGGAACGCCCCCATGTCGGTCATGGTGATTGACAGCCGACCCTTGCCGCGCTGCAAATCCTCGAGCAGGTTCTCGAGGCCGCGCAGAAGGTTCTGTCCGCCAGTCTCGAGCGTCGCAGCGAGGACCTCCGGATTGGTTGCGACGAAATTGGACGGGGAGAGCGCGTCGACGAACTGGCGCGTATAGAAATCGACCTTGCGCGCGGTCGCGGAGTCGAGCCCCTCCGCGCCGTGCACCGCCGCGAGCACAGCCTTAGTCCAAATGAGATAGCTCTCTTTGACGAAATTGAAGACCACGCTCTCGGTCCAGGCGGAGTTTTTGAAACGCTTATCCTTCGGCGGTTCTTCGTTCCCGGCGCCATGCCCCATCAAGCGCTCGGCCGTCGTCTGCCAGACGCGCAGGCTATCGTTGAATAGATCGATCTGCGTGCGGGCGATCGCCGCCGGATCGCTCATCATCTTCGTCGTCAGTTCGATGAAGGCGCCGGGTAACGTCGTCACATCGCCCATGCCGACCCGCGCGATGTCGGGCCGTTCGAGCAGGAAGTCCTGGACGAGCCGCTGGCTCGTCTCGGCGATCTTGCCCAATTGCGTCGCGAGAGCGGCTGCATCCCATGGTGGCTGCGTCGAATTCTGAGCCATATGCCCACCTGCGGTCCATTCTGCGTCCATGCAATCCTTGTCATACCATCTGGTCAAGTGCTGGGCGCGAGCGGACTCTCCGAAAGTCGGTTACGGGTCTTTGCTGTGTGAAAACGCATTTGCAGTAAGCAAGACGGCATCCGCCATGGCGCCTGCACTCGGGGGCGATCATTTTGGCGGGTTTTGATATTTTCGAGTGAGTGACGCCCCTGAGGTTTTCTCGGGCCGTTCTAAGAGCCGGAACGAAAACGGCTCTGTCGCAAACTTTTCGTGGCTGAGGCTTGGCGTATAATCGCTGGAAACAAATTCGGCGAGACGGCGCGATGATCGAGTTTAAAGGCAGCCATTTTGAACGTGAGGTGATCCTGTGGGGCATCCGCTGGTATGTGGCCTATCCGATCAGCTATCGGCAGCTCGAGGAAATGCTGGAAGAGCGCGGCGTCGAGGTCGACCATTCCACGCTGAATCGCTGGGTGGTTAAATACGTCCCCCTACTGGATCAACAATTTCGCGCCCGCAAACGCCCAGTTGGCGTCAGCTGGCGATTGGATGAGACCTATGTGAAGGTCAAAGGAAGCTGGAAGTATTTGTATCGGGCCGTCGACAAGGCTGGCGCCACGGTGGACTTCCTGCTGACGGCCGAGCGGGATCGTAAAGCCGCGTTGCGGTTCCTACGCAAGGCAATCGGTCAGCATGACGCGCCAGAGAAGATCACAATCGACAAGAGCGGCGCCAACACGGCGGCGATCGAAAGCTACGACGCGGAACATGAGGCGGGCATCGAAATCCGTCGGGTGAAATATTTGAACAACATCGTCGAACAGGATCACCGAGCCGTCAAACGAGTGACGCGGCCAATGCTGGGGTTCAAATCCCTCCGATCAGCTGCAGTGACGCTCGCCGGGGTCGAGCTCATGCACATGATCAGAAAGGGCCAATTGCGGATGACGGGCAAAATGCGTCCAGCGCAGCAGTTCTATTCGCTGGCGGGGTAAACCTCGTCGTCGTTCCAGGGGCCCACCTCGTCCACACACAAAATTTGCGACAAAACCGTTTGGAGATGGTCTCCGCCGCAGAACCAAACCTGTTCAGCGAGGCCTTGAAAGACGTCACGTGATCGCCGACGTCGGCGCCGTGACCTCCTCGGCGATCACCCTGAAGCTCGCGAGCGTGCACGGGCCAAATGAGGTCACCATCGCGACGTCAGTCGCATCTCGTCCGCGCGCAATCAGGATGCGCCCAATTCGCGGGGTGTTGTGGCGAGCGTCGAACGTGTGCCAGCGGCCGCCGAGATAGACTTCGAACCAGGCGCTGAAATCCATCGCGGCATCGTCCGGCGGCACGCCGATGTCCCCAAGATAGCCGGTGCAGTAACGCGCTGGAATATTCATGCAGCGGCATAAGGCGACGGCGAGATGGGCGAAGTCGCGGCACACGCCGCGTTGCTCTGTATTCGCGTCCCACGCTGTTCTTGTTGGGCTCGCATGCTGGTAATCGAACGCGAGGCGATCATGGACATAGTCACAGATCGCCTGCGCCAGCGGCCAACCCTTCGGAACCTGACCGAAAAGCGACCACGCCAAGTCCGACAGGCGATCGGTCTCGCAGTAGCGGCTGCCGAGCAGATAGATCAGAACCTCCACCGGCAGGTCTTCGAGCGCATGCTGCTCGGCCTGCGCGGCGGTTGGGTCGGGTTCGCCATTGTCCTGCACAAGAAAGTCCGAGGACATTGTCAGCCGACCCACAGGTGCGCGGATGACGTGGCAGAAATTGCCGAAACTGTCGTGATAGGTGTTGGCGGGAATGGGCGGATCGAGGCGCATGCGATCCGCGGTCAGCACATCAGCGAGGCGTGACGGATGGACGCTCAGCGTCAGAATCATGGGCGTCGGCTGCGGGCAGTGATAGGTGATTTCATAGCCGGCGCGAATCTTCATCGGGAAAGCCTCCTCTGCTCGAACAAGCGGAGCCGTCGCAACGGTCGGGCATCATCCTCCCGCGCTCATAAGAGCGCCGCATTCGGCGTCCGCAGCAGCGGCGACTTTGACGGCGACCTTCATGGCGAGATGGTCGGACGCCGTCCCGATCCATGTTCCTTGCAGCGGAATCGCTTCCCTTGGCTCGTCCACAACCGCGATGCGCACCAGCTTCTGATTCCCGAACATGCCGCTCGATGGATCGAAGTCAACCCAGCCAGGGCCGGCGATATAGGCCTGGACCCAGGCATGGGTGTTGCCCCCGATGTCGCCGTCGTCATCATCATCGTCAAGATGCAGATATCCGGAAACGAATCGCGCGGCGATTCCAAGCGAGCGCAGCGCCGCGATCATCAGCGTCGCAAGGTCGCGACAACTTCCACTCGCGAGTTCCAAAGTCTGGACCGGGTCCTGCACGCCCTTCTCATGTCGCGCCACATGTTTGAAGGTCCGGTTGATGGTCTGCGTCATCTCGACGAGAAGCTTGTGGGTGTCGGCCGATCCGTCCTCACGCAGGAATGCGGAGACCCAGCGATCCAGCCGGGGATGCTGCGACTGCGGCGTGAGGAAGCGCGCGAGATCGCGCGTCTCTTCCTCGCCGTATACAAACGGATGGCTCCGCGCAAAGTCCTCAATATCCGCTTCTTTGAAGTCGGTCGGCGCGTGGCGGAGACGCATGGTACTTTCGACGCGAAGCTCCGAGGCGCGTTCCGCGAAACGGGCGGTCGCGACATGATTGCCGAAAATATCCCGCGTCCAGGAGATTTGGCTCGGCGCGGGGGTAATTTCGAGTTCGGACTCAAGCACGATTTGGTCATCATCATCGCGCGGACGCAGCATCATCCGGTGCTCGCCGAACGCGACAGGCTGCGCATAATGGTAAGTCGTGACGTGTCGGACGGTGAGAATCGGCATTGCGGTCCCGCGCTCATCCAAGTTGCGGATAATACAAGTACCGATAGCAGGCAATTTCCGCGCCAGGAACGGGACTCGTTTGCCACTTTGCGGCGCCGCCGACTCAATGAAAGAGAACGCCAATGAATGGAACGCCATACAGCCTATTGGCGGCCGACGAACCGGCGCCGCTCACGGTGCATAATGAAAACGGCCTCTCGCCGCTGCTGATCGTAGTTGATCACGCGGGCAATTCCCTCCCGCGCGCGCTCGGCCGGCTCGGCGTTCCGGAATGCGAATTGGCGCGCCACATCGCCTGGGACATTGGCATAGCCGAGGTTTCCCGCTTCGTCGCGGACGCGCTCGACGCCACTTTGGTGCAGCAGAACTATTCGCGCCTGGTCATCGACTGCAACCGCGCGCCGGAGTCGGAGGCGTCAATCCCCGAAATCAGCGAGTTTACCCCGATCCCTGGAAACGTTGGCTTGAGCGAAGGCCAGAAGGACGCGCGCCTGCGGGAGATTTTCCAGCCCTATCATGATCGGATCAAAGCCGAGCTTGATCGGCGATGGCGGGAGGGAAGGCCGGCGGCATTGATCGCGATGCATAGTTTTACGCCGGTCTTCATGGGCGCAGCGCGGCCCTGGCATGCTGGCGTGCTTTACAATCGCGACGCGCGTTTCGCCGATATCCTGATAGCTTCGCTCAGACGTGAAGAAGGACTCATCGTCGGCGACAATGAGCCCTATAGCGTGACCGATGAGTCGGATTACACCATTCCGGTGCATGGCGAGCGACGTGGCCTGCTTCACGTCGAGGTCGAGATCCGCCAGGACCTGATTGCGGCCCACAGCGGACAGCACGCGTGGGGCGCGCTGCTCGCCCGTTTGCTGCCGCAGGCATATCAACCGCTGGCGGACGTCGTAACCTTCAGGCGATAGGATGGCGTTGTCTTGAGGAACGTCGTCGCGCCGTCTGCATCAAGGGGCGGCTGATCGCGCTCGTCATGCGCTGTGCGATAACACCTTTTATTCGAAGTCTTGGTCTAAATCGGCCGCTTTCGAACTGCGAACGGCGTGCGGTCCGTCGTGAAGTACGACGCCCAGCAGCGAGCTATGCACCCTAAGCGTTCCATTATAGTCGATGAGACCCAGTTTCCGGAATTTGTTCATGAAGAAACTTACTCGAGATCGAGTCGTGCCAATCATCTCAGCGAGAGTTTCGTGACTGACGTTCGTCACCACTGGCTCCGGCGTATCTTCCTTACCGAAATTGGCGAGAAGAAGAAGAAGCCGGGCGAGTCGCTTTTCGCTAGAGTTGAAAAGCTGATCGATAAGGTCCGCTTCCATTCGACTGTTCCGCGCCAGCAAATAGGACAAGAAGCGTTCTGTGAAATCAGGCTGGTCATGGAGGACGCGGATACCGTTGCCTTATCCAAACGAGAAATCGAGGAGTCGACCATCGCAGTTGCGGTTGAGATGCGCCGTGGTTGCCCAGTCAAACATCCTTCCCCGAAGAAATCGCCGGCCCCAAGGATCGCCACTACTGCTTCCTTGCCGTGCCTCGACACCGTGGTGATCTTGATCTTACCCTTCTGAATATAAAACAGCGCGTCCGCCGGGGCGCCCTGCGAAAAGACAGCCTGACCCTTGCTTGGACTGATGACGCTGATTCCCTCGCTCACGGTAACGAGGAACGCGTCCACTTCGAAGACGCCATTGGAACTAGCCCATCTTATTCGTGACGGCGCCGTTCGAAGGCTGGCAAGCATAGCATAGGTGGCTGAAACGGCGTAGGATTCGGCTGCTGACACCAACCCGTTCCGCTCCGACCTCACAGCCACGCCCGCCATGACGGACGATACGTTTCCCGCCTTCTCCTTTCCAGCCGTCCAAGGCAAGAAAGTCACAGCCGCTTTCGACGGCGGACGCATCTCCTCGGACGGCGGCGTCATGTTGCTCGCCATGGCGGAGCGGCGGCTCGGCGTCGCCGAACGGCTGGCGCGCTGCTTTCCCGATCGTCGCGACCCTTCGCGCATCACCCATACGCTCGCCGATATGATTCGCGCCCGCATCTTCGCGATCGGCTGCGGCTATGAGGATGCCGACGATCTCGATTTTCTGCGCTCCGATCCGGCGTTCAAGCTCGCCTGCGGGCGCCTGCCTGACACGGGCCGCGATCTCGCCTCGCAGCCGACGCTGTCGCGGCTCGAGAATGCGCCCGCCCTGCGCGACGTGATCCGTCTCACCTACGCGCTCGTCGACCAATGGATGGCCTCCTACGACGACCCGCCACCCTCGATCACGCTCGACATCGACGACACATGCGACATCGCGCATGGCCATCAGCAATTATCGCTGTTCAACGCCCATTACGATGAGCGCTGCTTTCTGCCGATCCATGTCTACGACACGCAGAAGAGCCGCCCCGTCGCCATGATCCTGCGCCCGGGCAAGACCCCGTCCGGCGTCGAGGTGAGAGCGCACCTGCGCCGGCTCGTGCGGCATATTCGCAAATCTTGGCCGGCGACCCGCATCCTGTTTCGCGGCGACGGACATTATGCGCGGCAAGAGGCGATGGCCTGGTGTGAAGGTCATGGCGTCGATTATGTCTTCGGCCTTCCCGGAACCAAGCCGCTGTCCAAGAAGGTCGACGCGACAGCGGATGCCGTCCGTGTCGAGCGCGCCCTCGACGACAAGGACGTCGTGCGCGGCTATGCCGAGACGCGCCACCGCGCCAAATCCTGGGACAGGGAGCGCCGCGCGATCGCCCGCATCGAAGCGACGCGGATCGGCCTCGACATCCGCTTCATCGTCACCAATCTCGCGCATGGCGCGCCGCAATGGCTCTACGACAGCCTCTATTGCGCGCGCGGACAGGCGGAGAACCTCATCAAGCTTCACAAGACGCAGCTTTGCTCGGATCGAACCTCATGCCGCTCGGCGCTCGCCAATCAGGTTCGCCTCGTCCTGCACACCGCCGCCTATTGGCTGATGCTCGGCGTGCGCGATGCGATCCCGAGCCCGCGCGATCTGGCGAAAGCCGAGTTCTCGACGCTGCGCCTGCGGTTGTTGAAGATCGCAGCGCGCGTGATCGAGACCGCGAGCCGCGTGCGCCTCGCCTTTGCCGCCGCTTGTCCCGAAGCCGATCTCTTCTGCTCCTTGCCAGCGGCGCTGCTCATGGCCGGAGGCCCGTGAACGACGGGGCGGCGTGCCCCGCTCGTCCCTCCTATCCCTCCAACGCGTTCCAGAAAGTGCGGTCCTCGAAGGGGTGAAAAACCCGAACGCCGCCGCGCGGTCATGCCGCCCGACATCACGATGACGCCGAAAGTCGCGCCGTCACGAATAAGATGGGTTAGTGGCCATCATGGTCCCTCTATAGTTGGGTCACGTGTCGCTAGCGTCATGATCAAGTTCAACTCTTTTGGGTGTGAGCAATTTTGTACAGATATTGAATCTTGTCTCGCGTACCCTTTTAAATTGGCCTCAGAATTTTGAGGTCAACGTCAGAAGATACCTCAAGCCTCGCACAAAGTGGGGCGATGAGCGAAAGCATCTTGATGCGCTGCTCAGGAATAATAGAACGCGCAGCGTCGCAAGCTATCGGTCCCGGTAAATCCCCCCGCGCTCCTACCGGGACCGATCCGTTTCTTCTCATACTCAACGCTTTTATCTCTGCGCGGTTCAACATCAGCTGCAGCTTTAGGCGGCGAAGAAAGGATGAACGAACGAAGGTTGATCATGAGCTACATCGTAAGCATCAAGCAAAGGGACGTAAGCTTCGCATATTCTCGTGGAAGCGGCTCTGAGGCCGTCGCTCTGGCTTTGAGACTCATCCATGGAGGCGAGTGCAACGTTTCAATCATATCGCCGCGAGGAGTGGTTTACGCGCCTTCCGACTTTCATCTGCTCTCTGTCTCGGATGACCAGGCGATCGAGAAACTGGTCCGACGGGTGAAGGACGCAACAGGAACAGCTGTCGCGTCGTCAGGGATAAATCCTGAACTACGCCCTCGATAGTTATCTAGGGCTTTTGCCGGCGATCCTGACTGGAGGCGCCGGCGACAATGGAACGCAAACGCACGTGATGACTGAGTTCGCTGAAATCTCAAGATTCACGAGCTGATGCGATTCAAACCGATGCGATTCAACTGGAAAAGATGCGGAGTCGACCAGGCAATGAAGCGGGCAAACGGCCAAGTGACGCCGGAAAGCGCCCGAACCCGCGATGCGAGGAGCATCGCGGCCGCCCGCGCCGCTCTGCACGAAACGGGTAGAGGAGAACGTGCAATGCGATGCCAAAAGCCCCCTGACTGGAGAGGCGTGCCTCCATCTCCTGATTTTGCCGACAGCCTCAGCAAGCTCGGTGAGCAACTGCAACTGAAATACTCGCAGTTTTTAGCCGAACCGATGCCTGACGAGTTTCATTGTAAGCGCTGTTGCGGCCACACCTTCCAACGGACGCTGAAAGCAGCGAGTCTGATCTCCTGACGGAGATAAGGCTTGTGTCCAGATTTGATCATACGCTTGAGCCTAAGTGCGACGCTGTTCGGCGGATCGAAGTGATCGCGGGCGGCGGCGAGCGCCGTCGTCGTTGGTCGGATGACGAGAAGGCGCAAGCGGTCGAGGAATCCTTGGCGCCTGGCGCTGTCGTTTCGGAAGTTGCGCGCCGCCGCGGACTGACGCCGCAGCAACTATT
This sequence comes from Methylocystis suflitae, assembly GCF_024448135.1. GTDB lineage: Bacteria > Pseudomonadota > Alphaproteobacteria > Rhizobiales > Beijerinckiaceae > Methylocystis > Methylocystis suflitae. The sequence goes on along the minus strand of NZ_JAMRYX010000135.1, from coordinate 826 downwards.
TTCCTGGCGACGCGAAGCCCGGCGGAAAGCGGCGTTGTCCGGAGGCGCACCCTTCGCGCCTGTCGTTGTCGAGGCGTGGGACGAAGCATCGGTACCGCCTGTGCCGTCATTATCGGAGAGCAAATCCATCGCTGCGCGGCCGCATGTGATCGAACTCGATATTGACGGCACGAGCGTCTGGGTCTGGCGCGGCGCCGATGTGGCGATGGTCACGGCGATTGTCGGCGCCTTGAAGAGGCGCGCATGATCGGCCCGACGGGCGCGGTCCGCGTCATGGTGGCGACGAAGCCCGTTGACTTCCGCAAGGGCGCGGAAGGTTTGGCGGCTCTGGTGCGCGAGACGATGCAGGCCGATCCCTTCGACGGCGCCATTTATGTTTTTCGCGCCAAGCGGGCGGATCGGATCAAACTTGTATTCTGGGACGGCACCGGCGTGTGTCTGTTCGCCAAGCGGCTGGAGGACGGCGAGTTCCGTTGGCCGAAGATCGAAGACGGGGTGATGCGATTATCCGCGGCGCAATTTTCGGCGCTGCTCGAAGGGCTGGACTGGAAACGCGTGCGCGCGAAAGAGACGCCGGCGCCGGCTCTGGCCGGCTGATCTGCGGCATAGTGAATCGGCGCTGCAAATATCGTCGCGACGCGCCCGAAAATATGATCTGCTTTGCTTATGCCGCAAGCGATCGAAGCGCTTCCCGACGATCCGAACGAACTGAAGGCGATGCTTCTTGCCGAACGGGCGCGCAACGAGCGGCTCGTTCAGATCATCGAGGGGATGCAGCGTCATCGCTTCGGTCGCCGCGCCGAGACGTTGCCAGAAGACCAGATGC